>DATJTV010000030.1:0-12241 GCA_035503055.1 Acetobacteraceae bacterium | reverse complement strand
CCCCGCTGCTCGACCTCCCGGGCGCAAACTTCGTCTCGCTCCAGGTGCGCGCGCGCTCGCCGGCGCCTACGCTTGCCGATTGGACGGGGGAGATCGAGGATTTCGCGGATACGGCGGCGCTCGTCGCCGCACTCGACCTCGTCATCGGCGTCGATACCGCGAGCGTTCATCTGGCCGGCGCGCTGGGCAAGCCGGTCTGGCTGCTCAACCGGTTCGATAGCTGCTGGCGCTGGCTTCGCGATCGGCCGGACAGCCCCTGGTACCCGACGCTTCGTCAGTTTCGCCAGGCCAGCCCGGGCGATTGGGCGGGCGTGATCGGCGCCGTTCGCTCGGCGCTGGCGGCGGTGCTGGCGGCCGCTCCCCAAACCGGGCCGCCTCGTATTACGCTCCCGCCGCACCGCGTCATGACGGCGCGCGCGCCGACGGGGAGAGCATGATGAAGCGACGGACCCTCCTGCAAGCAGCAGCCGCCACATTGGCCGCGCCGCGCATCAGCGCCGCGGCGAACCAGCGCGTGCTCCGCTTCGTCCCGCAAACCGACGTCTCCGTGCTCGACCCGATCTGGACCACCACCTACCCGACGCGCGACCACGGCTACCTCGTCTTCGACACGCTCTATGGCCAGCAGGGTCCGGAGCACGGCTTCGCCGCTTCGCCGCAGATGGTCGAGGGCCACACGGTCTCGAGCGACGGGAAGGAGTGGCGACTCACGCTGCGGCCGGGCCTCAAGTTCCACGACAACGAACCGGTGCTGGCGCGCGACTGTGTCGCCAGCATCCACCGCTGGGGAGTGCGGGATTCCTTCGGCCAGGCGCTGATGGCGGCGACCGACGAGATCTCCGCCGCGGACGACAAGACGATCGTCTTCCGACTCAAGCACGCCTTCCCGCTCCTGCCGCAGGCGCTCGGCAAGAGTCCGCCCAACATGTGCGCGATGATGCCCGAGCGTCTCGCCCTGACGAGCCCGTTCAAGCAGGTGACCGAGATGATCGGCAGCGGGCCCTACAAGTTCAACGCGGCCGAGCGCGTCAGCGGCTCGCGCGTCGTCTATGACCGTTTTTCCGGCTACGTCCCGCGTCCCTCCGGCACGCCGGACTGGACCGCCGGCCCGAAGATCACCCATTTCGATCGCGTGGAATGGCACATCATCAGCGATCCCGCGACCGCGCTCTCCGCGCTCGCGACCGGCGAGGTCGATTGGTGGTGGGTCCCCGACGCGCTCCTTCTGCCCGCGCTCCGCACCAACCACGACGTCACGGTGCGCATCGTCGATCCCACCGGGTTCGTCGGCACCATGCGCTTCAACTGGCTCAATCCCCCGTTCGACAACCCGGCGATCCGCCGCGCCGTGGTCGGCGCGGTGAGCCAGGCCGAGTACATGAGCGCGGTGGTGGGGCGCGATCCTCATCTCTGGCGGGACGGGGTTGGGTATTTCTGCCCGGGCACCCCGATGGCAAGCGACGCCGGGATGTCGGCGCTCACCGGCCCGCGCGATCTTGCGGCGGTGAAGAAGAACCTCGAAGCCGCCGGCTATCGCGGCGAGAAAATCGTGCTGCTCGCGCCGCAGAACATCCCGACCGTCAAGGCGGTCGCCGATGTCTGCAACGACATGCTCAAGAAGATCGGCATGAACGTCGATTACGCCTCGATGGATTGGGGCACGCTGGTTGCGCGGCGCGCGAGCATGGCACCGATCGACAAGGGCGGCTGGAGCATTTTTTCCACGTTCTGGGCCGGGCTCGACATGTACAGCCCGGCGATCAACCCGTTCCTCCGCTGCAACGGAAAGAACGCGGCACCCGGCTGGCCGAGCGATGCGAAGATGGAATCTCTGCGCGACGACTGGCTCGCCGCGCCCGATCTCGCGGCGCAGAAGAAGATTGCCGTCGCGATGCAGCTCCGCGCCTTCGACGTCGTGCCTTACATCCCGCTCGGCCAGCAGTTCAACCCGACCGCGTACCGCAACGACATCACGGGAATCCTGAACGGCATCCCGGTTTTCTGGAACATCCGGCGAAGCTGAGCGGCCCTGCCTGCTTTCAAGGGGCGGGGATCAGCACCGTCTCCTCCGCGCGCGCGGCGAGGAGCGTGCGGATTGTCTCCGCGCGCAGCGCGAGCGCGGCGCAGAGCACCGCATCCCCCGGCATGCCGCCCGCGATCGCGATCGCCCCGTCGGGGTGAAGTGAAAGACGGTGCCAGCCATCGCGTTCGACGGCCTCGATCACCTCGCGCGGGGAGAGACGCGCGGCCGCTTCCCGGCACCCGGCGTCATGGGCGGCGCGGCGTTCTTTTTCGAGGGCGGCGCGACTTTCCTCTTCCGCCGCCGCGATGCGCCCCCGCCACTCTTCGAGGATTTTGCGACATTCCTCCTCGTCGCCGGCGAAGCGCGCGGCGATGAAGCGGCGCTCGATCTCGGCGCGCCATGGGCCGGGGCGAAGGCCGCGGGCAATCGCCACCGCCATCGTTCGGTCGAACTCGTGCGAGAGGTCCTGCATCGCCGCCGCTCCCTTCATCGCCCGGTCGCCGCGGGCCGTTCTAGGGCGCGCCGGTCCACCGGCGCCAGCGGGGACGGCGCCGGATCAGCCAATGTCCCGGGACAGTTGGGTCGTGCGCGTCGTCCCCTTTCGGCGCAGCCGCTTCAGCGCCTGCGCGATCGCCGCCTCCTGCCGTTCCTCTCCCGCAGCGAGCGCGAAGGCGGCGCGGATGAAGCGCACGGCGGCGCCGTCGTTCGATGGTTCGTAGCGGCGGCCCGGGTTCGCCTCTCTCATGGCGGCGAGGAAGACGCGATAGAGCCCTTCGGCCTCTTCATGCCAGGCGGCCCTGCCGGCAGGGTTGGGGCTGAGTACCGGGCCGAGGCGCGCGAGCGCCTGCCGCGCGGCGCGGATGTCCGCAGCGATCGCGGCCTGCGCGCGGAGCGCCTCCTCGAGGAACGGCAGCGCAGGAACGCTCGCGATATCGGCAGGGAATTTCGCGTATGCCTTCTCGAGCCGGCCGAGCTCTGCCAGCAGTGTCGCCGCGGCGCGGGCGGCTTCGCGCTCAGGGGATGAGCGGGAATTGTCCGCGCATGCGCGTCGGAGCCGGAGATACTGGAGCCAGGCCGCAACCTCGCGGCAGCCATCGAGGCTCGGGGGCCTGTCGCTGCCGCGCAGCACCGAACGGAAGACCGCCCGCACCGATGCCGGCGTGATTTCGCCGGGCTCGGGCGTGCTCTTCATCAGGTGGACGGAATGAGGCCCGACGCGACGGCGCGCGCGCGCGAGGCGTCCATGCTTTCGGCCACCATCAGCGCCGCGGCGAGGGCACGGCGGCCGGCGGCGGCATCGACGAATATCGGGCCCGTGCCACGCGCGCAGGCGAAGAATGAGGCATGCTCGGCCGCGAGCGAATCATGATCGTCCCACGAGCTCTCGTTCATCGTGAAGCCCTCGAGGCCCGGCAGTGGCATGCCTTCGCCGGTGCGGCCGATCATGAAGAGCTTGCGGTTCACGAAATCGACCGAGATGTAGCCCTCGCGCGCGAAGAGCCGCATCCGCCGCTCGGTGCGGAGCGAGATCCGGCTCGCGGTCACCGTGGCGACGCAGCCGTTGGCGAAGCGCACGCGCGCATTCGCGATGTCCTCGCTCGCCGAGGCGACCGGCGCGCCCACCGCATCGACGCTCTCGATCGGGCTCTCGACCAGAGCGAGCACGAGGTCGAGATCGTGGATCATGAGGTCGAGCACCACCGAGACATCTGTGCCGCGCGCCTTGAAGGGCGCGATGCGGATCGCCTCGATGTAGAGCGGCCGACGCATGTGCTCGGCGAGCGCACGGAAGGCCGCGGAGAAGCGCTCGAGATGCCCGACCTGGAGCACGAGCGGTCGTTCGGCGGCGAGGGCCACGAGGATGTCCGCCTCGGCAAGCGTGGCCGCGATCGGCTTCTCGACGAGGACGTGGCGGCCGGCGAGCAGCGCCTCGCGCGCGAGGCGGAAATGCGCCTCGGCGGGGGCGGCGATGATCACCGCCTCGGAGGCGGCGAGGAGGTCGGGCCAGGAGAGCGGGGGCGCGCCGGTTTCCCAGCCGACGGCGCGGGCGCGCTCTTCGTTCGGATCGTGCACGCCCGCGAGCCGCGCGGCGGCGCCTGCGGCGGCCACTTTGAGCGCGTGGAAGCGGCCGAAATGCCCGCAGCCGGCGACGCCGACCGCGAGCGCGACGGCGGATTCAGGCGCCAAGTCGGACACGGTTGGCGCGCGCCAGCACCGCCTCGAAGAGAACCTGGCAGCCGGCTTCGGCCTCCTCGGGGAGCATGCTCTCGGCTTCGTTGTGGGAAAGCCCGTCCTTGCAAGGGGTGAAGATCATCGCGGTCGGCACGCGGGAGGCGACATAGACCGCATCGTGCCCCGCCCCCGAGACGATTTTTCTCGACCTCAGGCCGAGCTTTTCCGCGGCCTCGCTGACGAGAGCGACGCATGCGGGATCGAAGGGTTGGGCCGGGATGCGGAAGAGCTCGGTGAGCGTCAAGGCAAGCCCGTCGGCGCGGGCGAGCGCGGCCGCCTCGCGCGCGAATTCGTCGGCGAGGCGCGCGGTCACCGCCTCGTCAGGATGGCGGAACTCGACCGAGAAGCGGACCTCGCCAGGGATCACGTTGCGGCTGTTGGGCAGGACCTGAAGCTGGCCCACCGTGCCGCGCCCGTCCTCGCCCTCTGCGCGCATCATCCGCTCGACGAGGAGGATGATGCGGGCGGCGCCGGCGAGCGCGTCGCGCCGCGCGGCGGGCGGGGTGGTGCCGGCGTGGGACTCGCGGCCCGTGAGCACGGCGTCGTACCAGACCTGCGCCTGGGCGCCGGTGACGATGCCGATCATTGCCCCCTCGCGCTCGAGGATCGGCCCCTGCTCGATATGCAGCTCGAAATAGGCATCGGCCGGAAAGGCGGCGGCGGGGAGCGCGCCGCGATAGCCTATCTCGTCGAGGGCGGCGCCGACGCTCACACCTTCGGAGTCGGTCAGTGCATAGGTCTTCTCGAGCGGATAGATGCCGGCCCAGACGCCGCTTCCCATCAGCGAATGGCCGAAACGGCTGCCTTCCTCGTCGGTCCAGTTGACAAGCTCGAGCGGGGCCTCGGTCTCGATGCCGAGCTCGTTCAGCGTGCGCATCACCTCGAGGCCGGCGAGCACGCCGAGCGCGCCGTCGAACTTGCCGCCCGAAGGCTGGCTATCGAGGTGGCTGCCGAAGAGGACCGGCGGGCGCGTGGGATCGCGCCCGCGGCGGTGGGCGAACATGTTGCCGATCGCGTCGACGCGCACGGCGAGGCCGGCCGCCTCGCAGAGCGCGCGGAAGCGCTCGCGGCCGGCGCGGTCGACCGCGGTCAGCGTGAGGCGGCGCACGCCGCCCTTCTCCGTGGCGCCGATCTCGGCCATCCGCATCAGCTCGTCCCAGAGGCGCTTGGGGTCGATGCGTTGGTTGGTGCTGCCGCTCACGCCGGCTCCTTCCGCCCTGGCCGGGCGCATCTTGCCCGCCGGACCGCTTCCTGCAAGCCTCGGCCGGGGAAGGAGGCATCGCCATGTCCGTGACCTCGCGCCGCCGCGCGCTCGGCACGCTCGGTGCGCTTGCCGGCACGGCATGGCTTGGCGGGTGCGCGCTTCCCGACCAGCGGACCTTTGGGGCCGCCGCCTATCGCCCGCCGGTGCCGCCCAAGCCGCCTGCCGCGCCCAAGCCGCCGCCCTGGCCCGGGCCGCCGCCGCTCGCGACGATCCGCTTCGACAGCCCATCGGCCGACTACCTGGACCCGCTGCGCCAGGCGATCCTGGCGGCGGAGAAGGTGAAGCCCGACGTCGTCTTCGCCGTGGTAGGGGTGGCGCCGGCGACCGGCGCGCCGGCCTCGCAGGCGGCGGCGGCCGCCGCGGCGGCCGATGCCGCGCGGTCGGTGATGCAGGCGATCGAGCGGATGGGCGTGCCGCCCGAGCGGCTGCTGCTCGCGGCGCGGACCGATCCCACGACCGACCATCAGCTCGTCGAGGTCTATGTCCGCTAGGGTCGAGCGGACGGGGCGCGCAGGGCGGGTCGAGGGGCTCTCGCTGCTCCTCTTCACGGTAATCGCGTGGGGCCTCAATTGGCCGGCGGTAAAGCTCGTGATCGAGCACCTGCCGCCCTTCTCGATGCGTACGGCGAGCGCCGCCGCCGGCGGTGTCGCGGTCATGGCGGTGGCCGCGCTGCGCGGCGAGCGGCTGATGCCGCCGCCCGGCCAGTGGCCGCGCCTCATGCTCGCCGCGCTGCTCAACTACACCTCGTGGCTCGGCTTCGTCTCGCTGTCGCTGGTCTGGCTGCCCGCCTCGACCGCGGTGATCATCACCTACACGATGCCGGTGTGGGCGATGTGCTTCGCTTGGCCACTCTTGGGCGAGCGGCCGCGGCCGATGCACGTGGCGGGGCTCGCGCTCGGGATCGGTGGCGTCGCCGCCGTGCTCGGCGGCGGGGCGACAGTGATCCCGCCCGGCGGGCTGCCGGGGGTGGCGACGGCGCTCGCCGCTTCCGTGATGTTCGCGCTCGGCTCGGTGGTGACCAAGCGCGCGCCGCTCACGCTGCCGCCCTTCGCCGCGGTGGGGTGGCAGATCCTGCTCGGCGTCGCGCCGATCGCCGTGCTGGCACTCCTCTTCGAGCACCCCGACTTCGCCGCGCTCGGGACGCTGGAGTGGCTGGCGCTCGCCTACACGGCCTTCGTCGCCCTCGTGCTCGCCTATCTCTGCTGGTTCCACGCGCTGAAGCTGCTGCCGGCCTCGGTCGCGACGAGTGCGACGCTGCTCGTGCCCGTGGTCGGCGTGTTCAGTTCCGGGCTGCTGCTCGGCGAGAGGATCGGGCTCGCGCAGCTCCTCGCCCTCGCGCTGACGATCGGCGGGGTTGCGCTGGCGGCCAGGGGTTAGATAACGCGCCCCATGGACATCGAGGCGCGGCCGCTGATCCGCCTCCGGCCCGGGGCGGACCGCCGCCTCAAGGCCGGCTACCCCTGGGCCTTCAGCAACGAGATCGCGATGCGCCCGGAGCTTCGGGCGCTGCCGGCCGGCGGCCTGGTGCGGCTCGAGGGGGACGACGGCGTCCGGTTCGGGACCTGCTTCTACAACCCGCACAGCCTGATCGCCGCCCGCCAGCTCGATCATGACCCGGCGGCGGAGATCGACGCCGCGTGGATCAGGCTCCGGCTCGCCGAGGCGGCGAGCCTCAGGGCACGCTTCTTCACCACGCCCTTCCATCGCCTGGTGCACGCCGAGGCGGACCGGCTGCCGGGCCTCGTCATCGACCGGTTCGGCCCACTCGCCGTCGTGCAGGCGAACACCGCGGGGATGGACCGGCTGCTGCCCGAGATCACGGCCGCGCTCGAGGCGCTGCTGCCGCTCTCCGGCGTGCTGGCGCGGAACGATTCGGGGATGCGCGGGCTCGAGGGGTTGGCCGCCGAGGTCCGGCTGCTCGCGGGTGCGCTCGCCCAGGAGATCGTGGTCGAGGAAGGCGGGCTCGTCTTTCCCGTCGATCCGCAGTCAGGCCAGAAGACCGGCTGGTTCTACGACCAGAAGGAGAACCGCGACCAGATCGCCGCCCTCGCGCACGGGGCGCGGGTGCTCGACCTCTTTTGCCACACCGGCGGGTTCGGCCTGCGGGCGGCGGCGGCCGGGGCAGAGCATGCGCTGCTGGTGGATAGCAGCGCCGCCGCACTCGCGCTGGCGCGCGCCGCCGCCGAACGGAACGGGCTCGCGGTGGAGATAAAGCGCGAGGACGCGTTCGTCGCGATGGGCGAGCTTGCGGCCTCCGGGGCGCAATTCGACATTGTGATCGCCGATCCGCCGCCCTTCATCCCAAGCCGGAAGGACCAGGCGGCCGGGCTGCGTGGCTATGCGCGGATGGCGCGGATGGCGGCCGCGCTCGTGGCGCCCGGCGGCTTCCTCTTCGCCGCATCGTGCAGCCACCACGCGCCGCCCGACGCGTTCGCCGCCGCGGTCGCGCACGGGCTGGCGCGCGCCGGCCGCGAAGGCCGCACCCTCTGCGCGCGCGGCAACGGGCCGGACCACCCCGTCCACCCGCACCTCCCGGAGAGCGCCTATCTCAAAACGTTGCTGCTCCAGCTTTTTTGACATGTTTTTTGACCCCGAGCCATGCCACCAGGCGTTGCCGCTCGCCGCGAAGCCGTCTATGGCGAACGGCCTCTAGCGGAAACACGATCAAGTTGGTGCGAAGCAGCATCCTGGCCGCGGTGCAGCGGTTCACGGAGATCGGCGCGCGGCGTGCGCTTAGCGTCGTGGTCGCGCTGGCGCTCGCGGGCTGCGGCGGACCCGGCAAGCCGGCGCCGCACGCGAACCGGCCGCCGCCCTTCATCGGCAGCGTCGTCTCGCCCGAGCCGCTCGCGGGCCAGGTCGCGCGGGAGGTGCTCGCCGAGGGCGGCGATGCGGCGGACGCCGCCGTGGCGCTTGGCTTCGCGCTCGCCGTGACCCTGCCCTCGCGTGCGGGGCTGGGTGGGGGCGGCGCCTGCCTCGCCTACGACCCGGCAACCTCCGGGCCCGACCATGGCGCGCCGGAGGCGATTCTGTTTCTACCGGCCGCCCCCGCCGGCGGGCTCGCGGGAGACCGGCCGGCCGCTGTGCCGATGCTGGCGCGCGGGCTCTATCTTCTGCACGCGCGCTACGGGCGGCTGCCGATCGAGCAGCTGATCGGCAATGCCCAGGCGATGGCGCGGCTCGGCGTGCCGGTCTCCACGGCGCTCGCCCAGGACCTTCAGGCCGTGGGCGGCCCGCTGCTCGCCGATCCCGCCGCGCGGGCGGTGTTCGCCGGACCCTCGGGCGCACCGCTCGTCGCGGGCCAGCAACTCATCCAGCCGGACCTCTCCGCGACCCTGTCGGAGCTCCGGCTCAACGGCATCACCGACTTCTACGCCGGGCCGCTCGGACAGCAGATCGCGGCCGCCGCAACCCAGGCGGGCGGCGGCTTCAGCCTTGCCGATCTCACGCGCGCGGTGCCGGCCCTCGCTACACCCATCACCGTCCAGGCGGGGAACAACTGGGCTTCGTTCCTGCCACCGCCGGCCGACGGCGGGCTCGCGGCGGCTGCCGCATTCGAGGATCTCTGGCAGGACCCGTCCGACGTTCAGGGCGCGGCGGCGTACGCCGCGTCGATCGCGGCGGCGTGGCGAGCTTCGCGCGGCGACGCGACGACGCTGCTCGCGGAGAAGAACCTGCCGGCGGCACGCCTGCCGCCGCTACCCGCGTCGGCAGCCTTCGCCACGCTTGATGCGCAGGGCAACGCGGTCGCCTGCGCCGTGACGATGAACAACCTTTTCGGCACCGGCCGGATCGCGCCCGGTACCGGCATCCTGCTCGCCGCCGCGCCTGGCACCGGGCCGCCGCCGCTCCTCGCGGCCGGGATTGCCTGGAACCGGAGCATCCATGCCTTCCGCGCCGCGGTCGCGGGGTCCGGCCAGAACCGGGCCGCGCTCGCGGTGGCGGTCGGGATCGCGAACACGCTGCGGGCGAAGACGCCGATGCCCGAGCCGGTGCCGGAGCCGGGGCGCGCACAGGCGATCGCGTGCAGCCGCTTTTTGCCCGGCCATGCCGATTCCTGCGCGGCGGCGACCGACCCGCGCGGAGGCGGGTACGCCTTCAGCGGAGGATGAGGCCAGCCAGGGGCTCTGCCCCTTGCAACCAAGCTGGTGCCTTGAGGCCCCAGACCCCCGAACCTTTTAGAGCGGGATGCGTTCGCTTCGGCTCACGCATCCCGCTCTAGGTCTTTGTTTTCCCGCGTGATTCACGCCTTCGGTGATTCCACCTTCGGCGATCACGCTCTAGGGAATGGATTGCAAAGGCTCCGCCTTTGCTGGGGGTCCCAGGGGGCAAAGCCCCCTGGTCGTAATGTCGAATGCCTTCAGGATTCGCCACACAGCCGGGTTCCGGTAGGCCAGGGGGCCGGTTTCGTCCTCGGGGTGGACCAGCATTGTCGCGTTCGCCTCGAAGACCAGCGCGCGCCCGTCGGGCAGGACCGAGAAATCGACGCCGGCGAAATCGAGATCGAGGCGTTCGCCGATCCGGCGGATCCCGTCCATTGCCGCGGCGCCGATCGCGCCTTCGGGGTCCTCGAGGAAGCGGTGCTCCTCCGCGCGCTTGGCGGGATCCGCCTCCATTCCCGCGGTCGCATGATGGACAAGCCAGTGCGACGCGATGGCGAGGTGATAGGGATACGGGCGCCGGTCGACGAAGATCATCCGGTATTTGCGATGCTGCCCGTCCGCCGAGCGGAACGCGTGGAATGCGGTGAGATAGAGCGTCTCCTCGCGAGCGGGCCATGACGCGGCGAGAGCTTCCTCGGAGGTGATGAGCCGGACGCCCTGCCCGCCGTGCGATCCCGCGCGCCGCAGCAGGACGGGCAGGCGAAGGCCGGAGGGAAGCGCGCCTGCGACGCGCCGGACGGACGGCACGACGATCGTTTCGATACCCGCAAGGAGATCGGGAAGAAGATCGCGGCGGGTGCGATGGATTTGCACCGGCGGGTTGAGGAGCCGCCGTGCGCGGAGGCAGGCGAGGGGTGCGGGCGGCGCCGCGTCCGGATCGCCGATGCCGTTGAAGGCGAGATCGTAGGGCGGGAGCGCGTTTTCCTGGCCCGGGGGCGCGTAGGCCGTGATCCATTTGATCAGCGTGCAGTGGCGGCGCGGGAAAAGATACTTCGTCGGCACGTTGCCGCCGTCCGCGCTCGTCAGCAGCAGGACGCGCAATTGCTCCCGTCCGGCAGGCTCGACGAAGATCGTCTGGCGGCGATAGGCGGCGGCGCGATGCGCGGAGGCTTGCGCGGTCCGTCCCGTGGCTTCGCAGATGGCGGCGAGGTTCTGGTGCGCGAGCGCCATGTCGGGATCGAGCGCGAGCGCGCGTCCGAACGCCTGCTCGGCTGCGCGCTCCTCGCCCGCGAGCAGCAGGACCGAGCCGAGGCTCGCGTGTGCCTCCTTGAGCGCGGGCTCGATTTCGATCGCGCGCTCGAGATGCCGGCGCGCCTCGTCCGCCCCCTCGATCGCGGCAAGCGCGTTGCCGAGATCGAGATGGGCTGCGGCGTGGGCCGGCGCGGCTTCGATCGCCCGGCGGAAATCTTCGATCGCGGGGGCGAATTCCTGGAGTGATTTGTGCGCCGCGCCGCGCAGGAAAAGCGCTTCGGCGCGCGCTGCTTCGGGCAGCGATGGCTGCTCCAGCAGCGGAGCGAGGGCCGCGATGGCGGCGTCGTTCTGCCCGGCCGCGAGGAGCGCGCGCGCGAGCGCCTCATGCAGCGCCGCGTCGTCCGGGCTTCGTTGCAGCGCTTGGCGGCAGGTGGCGATCGCCGCCTCGGGATCGCCGGCGGCGCGCTCGGCGTTGGCAAGGCCGGCGGCAAGCTCGGCGTCGCCCGGAGAGAGCGCGGCGGCGGCGCGGTAGGGCGCGAGCGCCTCGCCGGGCCGGCCGGCGAGCGCCAGCAGCCGCGCCAGCGCCGCCTGGCCGAGCGCGTTGGCCGGGAGAAGTGCGACGAGCTTCCGCATCAGGCCGATCGCGTCCTCGATCGCGCCCATCGCGAAGCGGACGAGGCCGTAGAGGTAGAGCGCGGCGGCGTCCGCGGGGTCGGCGGCGAGGATCGCGCGGCAGGCCGAGGCCGCCTCCGAATGGCGGCCGGCCCGATGATGAGAAAGTGCGAGCGCGAATTTTTCGGCTCGGATGTCGTCCATGGGTGGGCTTATCGCCCGCGCCGGTTGACTCCAGGTAAAGAGCTACCCGGCCCAGAGGTCCGGAACGGTGAAACCCTCGGGGTAGGGGTCCGCAGGGTCGAGCCCGTATTGGGCGATGCCGGTGACGAAGCCGCGCCCGGAGATGCGGTTGACCACGGCGGGAAGGTCTCCCGCCCGCGTCGTCTCCTCGACGGTCCCGAAGAAGTGCGAGCCGATGATCGAGACGTGGTCCAGCGTCTCGCCCGGCGCGATCTCGCCCCGCGCGGAAAGGAGTGCCAAACGCGCGGAGGTTCCCGTGCCGCAGGGCGAGCGATCGAGCCTTCCCGGCGAGATGACGACCGTGTTGCGCGCCGTCTTGCCGTTCGCCGTCGCGGCGAGCGGGCCCGCGAACAGCGTTTGGTTCACGGTGTGGATCTCGGGGTTCTCCGGATGCACGGCGGGAAGCTGCGTGGCCGCGGCTTCCTTGATCCGCTCGCCGAGTGCCACGAGCTCGCGCGCCTCGTCCGGCACGATCGCGAAGCCGAGCTTCGCCGCATCGACGATCGCATACATCAT
>DATJTV010000029.1:0-2644 GCA_035503055.1 Acetobacteraceae bacterium | reverse complement strand
TGCCGATCATCCCGATCAGCCCCGCCCGCTCGATCATCGTCCGCGTGAACTTGTCCATCCGCGTCGCCGTCGTCGGCCCCGCCGGCCCCACCGCCTCGCCCCGCACCGCAGGCACCGGCCCCACGTAATAGAGAAAACGGTCGGCAAGATCGACCGGCAGCCTCTCGCCACGCTCCATCATCTCCGCCAGCCGCTTGTGCGCGGCATCGCGCCCGGTCAGGATCTTCCCGTTGAGCAGCAGCTGATCGCCTGCCTTCCACTCGGCGATTTCCGCCTTCGTGATCCCGTCCAGGAACACGCGCCGCTTCCCCGCGCTCAGATCTTCCGAAATCACCGGCCAGTCCGCGAGATCGGGCACCGGCAGCTCCGCCGGCCCCGACCCGTCCAGCTCGAAGCGTACCCACCGCGTCGCCGCGCAGTTCGGAATGATCGCCACCGGCAAGAGCGCCGCATGCGCCGGATAGTCGCGGATCTTCACGTCCAGCACCGTCGTGAGCCCGCCCAGCCCCTGCGCGCCCACCCCCAGCGCGTTCACCTTCTCGTAAAGCTCGAGCCGCAATTCCTCGATCCGGTTCTTCGCGCCGCGCGCCCTCAGCTCCTGGATGTCGATCGGATCGGCGAGCGCCGCCTTGGCCAGCTCCATCGTCTTCTCGGGCGTCCCGCCGATGCCGATCCCGAGTATCCCCGGCGGGCACCATCCCGCGCCCATCTTCGGCACCGTCCTCACCACCCAATCGACGATCGAGTCCGAAGGGTTCAGCGTGGCGAAATGCGCCTTCGCCTCCCCTCCCCCGCCCTTGGCGAGAACCGTCACGCCGAGCTTGTCCCCCGGCACCACGCGGTGATGGATCACCGCCGGCGTATTATCCCCGCTATTCCGCCGCGCGCCGGCCGGGTCGGTGACGATCGATTCGCGAAGCGGATTCTCCTGATCGAGGTACGCGCGCCGCACGCCCTCGTTCACCATCTCGTCGAGCCCCGTCGTCGCGCCGTCCCAGCGCACCTCCATGCCGATCTCGAGAAATATCGTGACGATACCCGTATCCTGGCAGATCGGCCGATGCCCCATCGCCGCCATCCGCGAGTTTATAAGAATTTGGGCGATCGCGTCCTTCGCCGCCGGCGCTTCCTCCCGTTCGTACGCCCCCGCCATCGCGCGGATGAAATCCGGCGGATGATAGTACGAGATGTACTGCAAAGCGTCCGCGACGCTCCGGATCACATCCTCCTGCCGCACCACGCTCATCCCCGCCTCCCTCAGATCCGCAGGTTGGTCCGCGCCAGCTCCACCACTTCCTCGCCGCGGCCGCTGATGATCGCCTTCAGCATGAAAAGGGAGAAACCCTTCGCCTGCTCGAGCTGGATCTTGGGCGGCATCACAAGCTCCTGCTTCGCGGTCAGCACATCGACCAGCACCGGCCCCTCATGCGCAAGCGCCTGGCTGAGCGCGCCCTCGAGCGCGCCCGGCGTCTCCACACGAATCCCCAGCACGCCCATCGCGTTCGCCATCGCCGCGAAGTCCGGGTTCTTGAGGTCCGTCCCCGTATCGAGATAGCCGGCCGCCTTCATCTCCATCGCGACGAACCCGAGCACGCCATTGTCGAAGACGATCACTTTCACCGGCAAGCCAAGCTGCACGAGCGAGAGAAAATCGCCCATCAGCATCGCGAACCCGCCGTCCCCCGAGAGCGAGATCACCTGCCGCTTCGGAAACGAAGCCTGCGCGCCGAGCGCCTGCGAGAGCGCGTTCGCCATCGAGCCGTGATTGAACGAGCCGAGCAACCGCCGCTTGCCGTTCATCGCGAGGTAGCGCGCCGCCCACACCGTCGGCGTGCCGACGTCGGCGGTGAAGATCGCATCGTCCGCCGCAAGCTCGCTGACAAGGCGCGCCACGTATTGCGGATGGATGCGCCGATCGCCCGTCCGCGGCCGTGCCAGCTCGTCGAGCCCCGACCGCGCCGCCGCATAGTGCTTACGCGCGGCGTCGAGGAAGCGCTGGTCCTTCCCGCCCTTCAGCCGCGGCAGCAGCGCCTTGATCGTCGCCTTCAGATCGCCGATCAGCCCGATGTCGCAATGGGTGCGCCGCCCCAGCGCCTCGGGCCTGATGTCGATCTGCGCCACCTTCGCCGCCTCGGGATAGAAGTTCCGGTAGGGGAAATCGGTCCCGAGCATCAAGAGCGTGTCGCACGAGCCCATCGCATGATAGCCGGAGCTGAACCCGATCAGCCCCGTCATCCCGACATCGTAAGCGTTCTCCCACTCGACATATTCCTTGCCCCGGAGCGCGTGCACCACCGGTGCGGCGAGGGCCTCGGCGAGTGCGACGACCTCGTCATGCGCGCCGGCGCAGCCGCTGCCGCAGAGCATCGTCACCGCCGCCGAGCTGTTGAGCATCCCGGCCAGCCGGTCCAGCTCCCGCTCCTCCGGCACCACCACCGAAGGCGCGGTCTCGAGCCAGCGCGGGCTCGCACCCTCCGGCGCCGGCTTGAGTGCCACGTCGCCCGGCAGCACGATCACCGCGACACCCTTCCGGTGGATCGCGGCCAGCATCGCCGTGCGCAGCACGTTCGGCATCTGCTCCGGGTTCGAAACCAGCTCCACGTAGTGGCTGCATTCGCGAAAGAGCCCGGTCGGATGGGTTTCC
>DATJTV010000028.1:0-13920 GCA_035503055.1 Acetobacteraceae bacterium | reverse complement strand
CGACACGCTCCTCGTGCTGGCGACGGAGGAGCCGGCAAGCATCACCGATGCCTACGCGGTGCTGAAGGTGAACGCTGCCGACCGCGCTGCCCATGCGGCCACCCAAGGGGCCGCCGTGGGGGCCAGCGCGGACGCGCGGGTGGTCGTGAACCAGGCGGCGTCCCACGCCGCGGGCGAGCGCACCTACGCCACGCTGGCCCAGGCCTGCCAGACCTTCCTCGGCGCCCGCCCGGCGCTCGCCGGAATCATCCGCCAGGACGCGAAGGTGCGCGAGGCGATCCGCCGCCAGTGCCTGCTCCTCGCCCGCCACCCCGCGTCCGAGGCCGGCGCGGACGTCGAAGCCATGGCCTCCGCCCTCCTTTAGAATGGCGCGCAGGGAGGCGCCATGAGCAAGAACATCGTCGTCTGCGCGACCGGAACCCGGAACCGGCCGGGCGAAGCGGACAGCGACGGCAAGGCCGCGCCGCCCATGAACGTGTTCAAGCTGTTCCTCGATCCGGCCTGCCCCGACACGCCCGGCACTATCTCCTGGAAAAGGGGCAGGAGCGCATGCTGACCGCGAGCGGCGCGGTCCTGCAGGTCGCGGAATATATAGACGGAGTCGGAGATTCCGCCAACCTCCTCGTCCGCGCGCTACAGCGGTTTGCATTCGCCTCGCTCACGCGAACCGCCCCAGGAATTTGTTTTGCGAGCATCTTCGCGCGATCAGCCGATTCCGTCCGATCGCGATCCGCTCTAGGGGCGCCCTGGGCGCGGGTCTTATCGTGCGCAGAGACACCGTCATCTCGCGCAGTTATGAGCCGGGCGACAAGACCTTCATCACGGGATCGAAGCGCGGCGTCCTGCAGACGGATACGAACCTGGCCGGAAAGCGCGGCGTGCAATTTTGGCAGAACCCGTCTGTGTGCCTGCGCCTACGCCTCTCAGGCCCGCGGAAGTTTCCTGCGGGTTTTTGCCTCTCTCGATTTGTGCTCGACCGGATGAACGGCGGAAACGTCGCCCCCGAGCCGCGCGCCGGCCCTTGCCCCTATGCGCCGCAAAATCGCGAGTTCTACGTGACGCAAGCCGCGGCCGATCCGGGCGTGATGCTGGTCTGAGCCGTAACGGCAGCTTCGTTCCCCGATCGCCCGGCCCTTGGCGCACGCAAGGCCGCAACCGGAGCGCGCGCTTCCGGAGCGGCAATAAAATCCATTTCCAAACGACCTCGCGGAGCGTGACGTTCCGAAACCGTGACGCTCCGGCCCGGTGGGCTGAACCGCCGGGCGCCCCCGGACCGCCGCCCAAGCTTGAAGCGCGGGCCGGGAGGGCCTAGAAGACCGCCATACGCTGGCGGGATCGTCTCCCCTGAAACCGTGAATGAGAAGCGCAAGGCGGCCTGATCGGTCCCGCTCGAACAGCTGAGAGGAAACGCACAAATGGCTGCGAAGGATGTTCGGTTCGGTGGCGATGCTCGGAGCCGCATGCTGCGGGGCGTGGATATCCTCGCCGACGCGGTGAAGGTGACGCTCGGCCCGAAGGGGCGCAACGTGGTGCTCGACAAGAGCTACGGCGCGCCACGCATCACCAAGGACGGCGTGACGGTCGCGAAAGAGATCGAGCTCGCCGACAAGTTCGAGAACATGGGCGCGCAGATGGTGCGCGAGGTCGCCAGCAAGACGAGCGACGTCGCCGGCGACGGCACCACCACGGCGACCGTGCTGGCACAGGCGATCGTGCGCGAGGGAGCCAAGGCGGTGGCCGCGGGCATCAACCCGATGGACCTCAAGCGCGGCATCGACAAGGCGGTGCACGCGGTGGTCGACGAGCTGAAGAAGCATTCGCGGAAGATCACCACGCCCGCCGAGACGGCGCAGGTCGGCGCGGTAGCCGCGAACGGCGACGCCGAGGTCGGAAAAATGATCTCGGAGGCGATGCAGAAGGTCGGCAACGAGGGCGTCATCACGGTCGAGGAAGCCAAGGGCATCCAGACCGAGCTCGACGTGGTCGAGGGCATGCAGTTCGACCGCGGCTATGTCTCGCCCTATTTCATCACCAACGCCGAGAAGATGACGGCGGATCTGGATCAGGCGTACATCCTGATCCACGAGAAGAAGCTCTCCGGCCTCCAGCCGCTGCTGCCGCTGCTCGAGAGCGTCGTGCAGTCGGGCCGGCCGCTCCTCATCATCGCCGAGGATGTCGAGGGCGAGGCGCTGGCAACGCTCGTCGTCAACAAGCTCCGCGGTGGGCTGAAGGTCGCCGCGGTGAAGGCGCCCGGCTTCGGCGATCGCCGCAAGGCGATGCTCGAGGACATCGCCGTGCTCACCGGCGGGCAGATGATCAGCGAGGATCTCGGGATCAAGCTCGAGAACGTGACACTTGCCATGCTCGGCAAGGCGAAGCGGGTCCTCGTCGAGAAGGAGAACACGACCGTCATCGAGGGTGCGGGCAAGAAGGACGACATCAAGGGCAGGTGCAATCAGATCCGGGCGCAGATCGAGGAGACGACCTCGGACTACGATCGCGAGAAGCTGCAGGAGCGGCTCGCGAAGCTCGCCGGCGGCGTCGCCGTGATCCGCGTCGGCGGCGCAAGCGAGGTCGAGGTGAAGGAGCGCAAGGACCGGGTCGACGACGCGATGCACGCGACGCGCGCCGCCGTCGAGGAGGGCATCGTGCCGGGCGGCGGCGTGGCGCTGGCGCGCGCCAGCCTGATGCTCGCCAAGATGAAGGGCGAGAACGACGACCAGCAGTTCGGCATGGACATCGTCCGCAAGGCGATCCAGGCGCCGCTCCGCCAGATCGCCGAGAACGCCGGCGAGGACGGCGCGGTGATCGCGGGCAAGGTGCTCGACAACCACGAGTACAACTGGGGCTTCGACGCGCAGAGCGGCGCGTTCAAGGACCTCGTCAAGGCCGGCATCGTCGATCCGACCAAGGTGGTGCGCACCGCGCTGGAGGACGCCTCCTCGGTGGCCGGCCTTTTGGTCACCACCGAGGCGATGGTCGCCGAGAAGCCGGAGAAGAAGGCCCCGCCGATGCCTCCGGGCGGCGGCGGCATGGGCGACATGGATTACTGATCCATCCCGCGGCAGCCGATCCGCTTCGGCCACCCCGATCGGGGCTCCGCGAACCGAGGAGGGTGTGGTGATGGTTGACGCTTCGGCTCGTGTCGCAACCCCATCGCAGGCGGTGCCGCGCCGGCGGTGGGGCATCGGCGTTCTGCTCGGCTCGGGTATCCTCATCAACTACTTCGACCGCATCAATCTTTCGGTCGCCGGGCCGGCGTTGCAGCACGATTTCGGGCTGACCCCGTCCCAGCTCGGCTGGCTCTTCAGCGCGTTCTTCTGGTCCTATGCGCTCTCGCAGATTCCGATCGGGTTGATCCTCGACCGCTTCGGCGTCACGCCGATCGGCCGGTTGGGCGCGGTGCTCTGGTCGGCGGCGACGGCGCTCACAGCGATCGTCAGCGGCTTCGGCGGCGTCATCCTGGCCCGCGTGCTGCTCGGCATCGCCGAGGCGCCGGCCTTCCCCGGCAACGCGAAGGCAACCGGCTA
This sequence comes from Acetobacteraceae bacterium, assembly GCA_035503055.1. Taxonomy (GTDB): domain Bacteria; phylum Pseudomonadota; class Alphaproteobacteria; order Acetobacterales; family Acetobacteraceae; genus JAKAWQ01. Next base: position 10,390 of record DATJTV010000028.1, on the reverse strand, counting down.
CTGGTTCCCCCGCTCGGAACGGGCGCTGGCGACCGCGATCTTCGATGCCGCGGCGAAGTTCTCGAACGTCATCGGCGCGCCGCTGGTGGCGCTCAGCGTGATCCATTTCGGCTGGCGCGGCGCCTTCTGGGCGACCGCGATCCTGAGCCTCATCTATTTCTTCGCCTTCCTGATCTTCTACCGGGATCCCAGCGCCGACCACCATCTCAGCGCTGCGGAGCATGAGTATATCCGCGCCGGCGGGGCCGCGCCCGAAGGCGCCTCCTCCTCCAGCCCCGGCGCGATGCTCGGCTACCTGCTGCGCAACCGAAAGATCTGGGGACTGACGATCGGCTTCGGCGCGTACGACTATTCCTTCTACCTCTTCCTCACCTGGCTGCCGGCCTATCTCGTCCGCGAGATGCACATGACGCTGCTGAGGTCGGCCGGCTACACGACGATCCCGTGGATCGTCGCCACCATCGCCGATCTTGCGGTGGGCGGCTGGCTCATCGACCATCTCGTCACGCGCGGCCACGACGAAACGCGGGTGCGCAAGACCGTGCTGGTGACCGGCATGCTGTTCGGGCTCGCGGTGCTGGGCGCGGTGTTCACCACCAGCACCGGCTGGGCGATCCTGTGGATCACGATCGCGCTGGGCGGGCTCGCGGCCGCAGCCCCGGTCGGCTGGTCGCTGCCCTCCCTGGTCGCCCCGAAAGGCGGCACCGGCACCGTCGGCGGGATTATGAACTTCGCCGGCAACCTGGCCGGCGTCGCCGCCCCGGTCGCCACCGGCTATATCGTCGGCCTGACCAACTCCTTCAGCGGCGCCTTCATCGCGGCCGCCATCGTGCTGCTGATCGGGGTCGCGTCCTATATCTTCCTGCTCGGCCGCATCGAGCCCATCCCCGACCGCCCGGGCGTGTGATGGCCGCCACGCCGCCCGCGGATCGGGAAGCCGCAGAGGTCGCCGCCGCGCGCGGCGTCCGCAGCACGATATTGCTGCTGATGGGCGTGTCCGGATCCGGCAAATCGTCCGTCGCACTTGAGCTCAAGCGCCTGCTCGGCTGGCAGTTCGAGGAAGGCGACGATCTGCACCCGCCTGCCAACGTCGCGAAGATGCGTGCCGGCCATCCGCTCACCGACGAGGACCGCTGGCCCTGGCTCGCCCGGATCGCCCAATGGATCGACGAGCGGATCGCCGCCGGCGAGCCCGGCATCATCACCTGCTCGGACCTCAAGCGTGCCTATCGGCGGATCACCGTCGGCGATCGCAAGGGCGTCCTCCTGGTGTTCCTGCGCGCCGAGGAATCGGTGATCGCCGCGCGCGTCGCCGCGCGCACGCACCGCTACATGCCGGCCTCCCTGCTCCATAGCCAGTTCGAGACGCTGGAGGAGCCGGGAGCGGACGAGCATCCGATCGTCGTCCCGGTGGAAGGCACCATCGCCGAGACGACCATAGAGCTTTTGCACAAGGTTGCCGCCGCGCAAGAAGCTGATCGCCCGTAGGCGCGAGCGAGCGGAGGAGCGCCAGGCCGCCTTCAGCGCCCGCTTCCTCCAGAAGCCGCAGCAGGTTCACGCCAGCGCCACCCCGGGAAAGAGCGGCGCCATCAGCGCCCCGAGCCGGGCCGGCTCGTCCCAGGCGAGCGAGACCGTCAGCACCGCGACCCGCTCGCCGAGAGGAGGCGGTAGCCGCACGCGGTCCTTCGCAGTGGTGACCGCCTGCGCCCCGAGGCGCTCGGCGTCCGTCAGCAGGCGCGAAACCTCGCCCTCGCGATAGGGGTGGTGATCGGGAAAGGGCCGCCGGGCGACCACCAGCGCGCCCACCTCCTCCAGCGTCGCGAAGAACTTTTCCGGCCGGCCGATCCCGGCGAAGGCGAGCACGCGCCGCCCCTTGAGCGAAGCCGCCTCCGACCCCGGCACGAGCCGCGCCGTCAGCACCGGCAGCCCGGCCGGAAGGGCTGCCCGCGCACCGGTGCGGTCGGGCCCGATCAGCACCGCCGCCCCCGCGCGTGCCGAAGCCGCGGCGACCGGCTCGCGCAGAGGCCCGGCGGGAAAGACGCAAGCGTTGCCGAAGCCTGAGCCACCGTCGATCACGATGAAGGCGAGCGATTTGCGCAGAGTGGGATTCTGCAGCCCGTCATCCATCACCAGCGCGGCCGCCCCTGCTTCGAGCGCCGCCCGAGCGGTCGCGGCACGGTCGGCGCCGATCCAGGTCGGCGCCGCCGCCGCGAGCAGCAGCGCCTCGTCCCCCACCTCCGATGCCTCGTGCCCGGCGATCACGCGGAGCGGGCCGCGCGCGCGGCCGCCATAGCCGCGCGCCAGGATGTGCGCGTCGATCCCCTGTCCACGGAGCCGCCGCGCGAGGTCGAGGGCGAGCGTCGTCTTGCCCGCGCCCCCCAGCGTCACGTTGCCGCAGCAGAGCACCGGCACCGGCGCGGCGAAGCCCGGCCTTGCCACCCGCGCGGCCGTGAGAAGCGCGGAAATCGCGGAAAGCGGCGAGAGCAGGGAAGGCAGCACCCTGCCGCCGCCGGTCCAGAAGCGCGGCGCGCTGAGCACGGCGCCTATCGCCTGAGCAGTGCCAGCAGCCGGGCGGCCAGCCGGTCCGGCAGCCCGGAGTCGGTCGCCGTTGCGGCGCGCGCCGCCTCCCCCATCCGCCGCGCCCGCTCCGGGTCCGCGAGCATGGCCCGGATCCAGCCGGCGAGCGCGCGCCCGTCGGCGACGCGGGCAAGGCCGCCCGCCAGCTCCAGCCGCGTCACCGCGGCGGAAAAGTTCTTCGTATTCGGCCCGACCGCGATTGCGCACCCGAGCCGTGCCGGTTCGAGCGGATTCTGCCCGCCTTTTCCGGCAAGGCTCCTCCCCACGAAAACGATCGGCGCCAGCCGATAGAGGAGCCCAAGCTCGCCCAGCGTGTCGGCGATATAGACCCCGCCGGCCGGCGGGTCCGCTCCCGCCGCCCGGCGGGCGGGCGCAAGGTCCGAGAGCGCGGCTGCGATCTCCGGCCCGCGCTCGGGATGGCGCGGGGCGATAATGGTGGTGAGGCCCGGAAAATCGCCGCTCAGCCCGCGATGCGCCTCAGCCGCGATCGCCTCCTCGCCCGGATGCGTGCTGGCAGCGAGCCAGCGCGGCCGGGCGCCGAGCAGGGCGGCGAGCCGCTCGCGCTCGCGCTCGTCCACCGGCAACGGGTCGGCGGCCAGCTTGAGATCGCCAGGCACCTCGACCGCGGCGGCGCCGAGCATCGAAAGCCGCGCCGCATCGGCCTCCGAGCGCGCCGCGACCAGGCTGAACGCGCCCAGGATCCGCCGGGCAAAGCCGGGGGCCAGACGCCAGCGCTCGAAGCTCCGCTCCGAAAGCCGCCCGTTCAGAAGTGCGAGCGGGATGCGCCGCGCCGCCGCCGCCGCGATCAGGTTGGGCCAGAGCTCGCTCTCCACGAAGGCAGCCGCGTCCGGCCGCCAATGATCGAGGAAGCGGGCTACCCAACCCGGCACGTCGAGCGGAACGAAGCGGTGGCGCGCGCGCTGGCCGAGCCCGAGCCCGGGCAGCCGATCGAGCAGGAGCGAAGCCGAGGTGACGCTGCCGGTGGTGACGAGCACATTGAGCTCCTCGTCCTGCCGGCCGAGCGCCTTGAGGAGCGGCAGCACCGAGACGGTCTCGCCCACGCTCGCCGCGTGCAGCCAAAGGAGCCGGCCGGAGGGGCGCGGCGTCGGATCGATCCCGCGCCGCTCGGCAAGCCGCCCGCGCCGCTCCTTGCCGCCGGCGAGGCGCCGGCGGAGCCAGAGGCGAAGCACAGGCGCCGCGAGGCGCGTGCTTCCGGCCCACAGCGACGCCGGCACCCTGCCGCTCATCGGGCGCACAGCCGGTCGGCGGTCTCGGCCGCCGCGGTCATCGCGGCCGCGATCTCGGGCAGCGCCTCCTTCCAGCCGTCCCGGCCGACGGCGACCGTCGGCTCGCAGACGATCACGCCTCGGGCAAAGGGCAGCGGAACGATGAAACGGTCCCAGGTCCTGAGCACGGTCCGCCGGCTGGACTGCGCCGCGCAGGGAAGCACGCGCACGCCGGCAAGGCCAGCGAGCTGGGCGACGCCCGGCGCTGCCTCGCGCCACGGCCCGCGCGGCCCGTCCGGCGTGATCGCGACATGGTCCCCCGCGGCGAGCAGCGCGGCCAGCGCCCGCAGCCCCGCCGCCCCCCCGTGCGAGGAGGAGCCGTACACGACATCCAGATGGAACCAGCGCATCGCCCCGGCGATCAGCCGCCCGTCGCGATGGCGGCTGCTCAGCGTGTGCGCCCGCGACCGCGCCCCGCCACGCCGCGCCAGAACCCAGAGCATCGGCATCATCGCCTGGCGCTCGTGCCAGAACGCGATGATCACCGGCTCCCCCGCGATGTGGGGCGCGACATGCTCGCCCCCATGCAGGCGCCAGCGCGTCGTCCCGAGCGCAAAACGGAGATAGAGACCGACAAGGCCGGCGATCAGCGCCTGGGCGAACTCGGCCTTCGCCAGGCGCTTCAGCACGGCTCGGATCGACGACGGGGCCGCATCCCGCGGCGGGTAGCACGGTCCCCGCCGGGGCGGCTACCATCCGGGCGCGCGGCGGGGAGGAAGGCAAGCGCATGACGGGGCGGCGAAAAATCTTCGGCTGGGGATTCGAGGGCGAGGGCTTCACTCCGCCCGAGGAGGAATTCGCGCTGGCGACCTATGCGCGGCTCTTCGGCGTCGACGGATTCGAGGAGCGGGCCGTGCCGGGGCTTGGCGAGATCCGCCTCCCGGCCCCGCGCGTCGCCCCGCCGGCCTCGCTCGCCGCGATCTGCTCGGCCGCTCCCCATGACCGCGCGCTGCATAGCTTCGGCAAATCCTATCCCGACACGGTGCACGGGATGCTCGGCGATTATGGCATCGCGCCGGACGTCGTCGCCTATCCGCACGACGAGGCCGACATCGCCCGCGTGATCGACTGGGCCGGCGGCCAGCCCGCGACGATCACGCCCTTCGGCGGCGGTAGCTCGGTCGTCGGCGGCGTCGAGCCCGCGCTCGGGACCAAGGGCGCCAAGGCCGCGGTCACGCTCGATCTCTCGCGGATGGACCGGCTTGTGGAGGTCGACCCGGTCTCACGGGCGGGGCGGTTCGAGGGCGGCATCTTCGGCCCGGCGCTCGAGGCGGCGCTCCGCCCGCACGGGCTGACGCTCCGCCATTTCCCGCAGAGCTTCGAGCATTCGACGCTGGGCGGCTGGATCGCGACCCGCTCGGCCGGCCACTACGCGAGCTTGCGCACCCATATCGACGATTTCGTGGAAAGCCTGCGCGTCGTCACCCCGCGCGGCGCCTTGGAGACGCGGCGGCTGCCCGGCTCGGGCGCTGGCCCGAGCCCGGATAGGCTCTTCATCGGCTCGGAGGGAACGCTCGGCGTGATCAGCGAAGCGTGGATCAGGCTCACGCCGCGGCCCGGGTTCCGCGCTGGCAGCGCCGTCTGGTTCCCCGACTTCTTCGCCGCCGCACGGGGGGTGCGCGCGATCATCCAGGCGGGCCTCGCCCCGGCCAACTGCCGCATCCTCGACCCCGACGAGGCGCGCAACACCGGCGCCGGCGATGGAGCCGCCGCGCTGCTGGTGCTCGGCTTCGAGGGCTGGGACGGCCCGCTCGACGATCTCCACGCCCGCGCGCTCGCCTGCGCCGCCGATCACGGCGGCCGCCCCGCACCGGACCTCGCGCCCGCGGAGAAATGGCGCACCGCCTTCATCCGCATGCCCTATGCGCGGGAGCGGATGGTGCCGCGCGCGATCATCGCCGACACGTTCGAGACCGCGGTGACCTGGGACCGCTTCGAGGCGCTGCACGCAACGGTGACCAAGGCGACGCTCGCCGCCATCCGCGCGGCGACCGGCCGGCCCGGCCAGATCACCTGTCGCTTCACCCATGTCTATCCGGATGGGCCCGCGCCCTATTTCTCGTTCCATGCGCTCGGCCGGCACGGGGCGCTGCTCGAGCAGTGGCGGGCGATCAAGGAGGCGGCGAGCGAGGCGCTGATCGCTTCCGGCGGGACCATCACGCATCACCATGCGGTCGGGCGCGACCATCGGCCGTGGTACGACCGCCAGCGCCCGGACCTCTTCGCCGATGCCTTCCGCGCCGCCAAGGCGGCGCTCGACCCGGCGAGCCTCTTCAACCCCGGCGTCCTTCTCGATCCGTGACGCGCGCGACAAAGCGCGCGCCCGGCGGTATGAGAGCGCGATGATCAAAAATCGTCACGCTCGCGATCGGGCCACGCTCGCGATCCATTGCGGCTACGATCCCGCGAGCGGGCACGGCGCGGTCAAGCCGCCGATCTACCCGAGCACGACGTACGTCTATCGCTCGGCCGCGCACGCCAAGGACGTGCACCGCATCTTCTTCGACGAGAACGATCCGGCGGGCGCGGGCTTCATCTATGCCCGCCTCGGCCACCCCAACCTCACGATGGTCGAGGCGCGGCTCGCCGCCCTCGACGGCGCCGAGGCCTCCGCCTGCTTCAACAGCGGGATGGCCGCGATCACCGCGGTGATGCACGCCTTCGTCCGGCCCGGCGAGCGCGTGCTCCATACACGCCCGATCTATGGCGGCACCGACAACCTCCTGCACAATCATTTTTCCAATTTTGGCATCGTGCCGGCGCCACTAACCGACCCGCTCGACCCCGCGCGCCTCCGCGAAGACGCAGCCGCCGCCGGCGGTCCGGTCGGCCTCATCCACGTCGAGACCCCGGCCAACCCGACCGCCGCGATCGCCGATATCGGCGCGATCGCCGTCCTCGCCGCCGAGATCGGCGCGCGCCAGGAGCGCCGTCCGCTGGTCTCTGTAGACAACACGTTCCTCGGCCCCTTCCTGCAATCCCCGCTCGCCGAGGGCGCCGATCTCTGCATCACCTCGCTCACGAAATATGCCGGTGGGCACTCGGATCTTCTTGCCGGCGGCGTGAGCGGCCCGAGTGCCGAGATCGCCACCCTCCGTCGTCTTCGCATGCTCTTCGGCAGCCATCTCGATCCGCAAACGAGCTGGCTCCTGCTCCGCTCCTTCGAGACGCTCGGCTTACGCACCGAGCGCGCGGCTGAGAACGCCGCCACAATCGCCGCCTTCCTCCGTGCCCACCCCAAGGTCGCGGACGTCACCTACGTTGGCTTCGCCGCCGCAGATCCGCGCCGCGGCCCGGTCTATGCGCGGCAATGCCGCGGGGCAGGATCGACTTTCTCCTTCGCGCTTAAGGGCGCCGAGGCAGATGCGTTCCGCATGCTCGACGCGCTCCGGCTGATCAAGCTCGCCGTTTCGCTCGGCGGCACCGAAACCTTGATCTGCCACTCCGCGACGACAACGCACTACAACGTGCCGGCGGAGCGGCGCATCGCCGCCGGCATCACCGAAGGCACGATGCGGCTTTCGGTCGGGATCGAGCATATCGACGATCTGCTCGCCGATCTCGGACAGGCGCTCGACGCCGTGTAAGGAACACTCATGATCCAGGATCCGAAATCGATCGCCGGCAAATACGCGAGCCCCGCGGAGCACGCCGAGCTGCTCGTCATCGGCGCCGGTCCGGCCGGCATCGCCGCGGCGATTGAAGGCGCGATCGCCGGCGCCAAGGTCGTTCTCGTGGACGAAAACCCCGTGGCCGGCGCGCTCGTCGGCCTCGACGTGCCGCTCCTCTTCGGCGGGCGGATGGCGGGTGCTTCGGGCAGCAAGGAACGCTTCACCGAGTCGGTCGCGGACTCCATTCCCGAGCTCGAGGAGGCGTACGATCGCGGCGTCGATGTCCGGCTCGGCACCTACGCCTGGGGCGCCTTCGTCAATGGCCCAGCTGTCGCCTCGCTTCCTTGCAACGTCGCCGGCATCGCCGACGAGGCGTCCTCCTCCATGATCGGCTTCGGAAAGCTCGTCGTTGCCGCCGGCGCGCGCGATCTCTGCATGTTCTTCCCCGGCTCCCACCTGCCCGGCGTCGTCGGCGCGAACGCACTCGCCGCGATGCTCTGCAAATACCGCGCCTTCAACGGCCACCGCATCCTGATCCTCGGGTCGGGCGCGCTCGCACGGACGACCGTCGAGCTCGCCCGCGAGCAGGGACTTTCCATCGTCGGCCTCGTCGAGGTCCGCCCACAACCACAAGAAGAGATCGCCGACGTGCCCCTATTCGCGAACCATGTCCTCCTCCGCGCCGAGGGCGACGAGGCGGGCGTGCGTGCGGCCGTGCTCGCACCGGTCGGCGGCGGCGACGAGGTCCGTATCGAGTGCGATACGATTTGCCTCGCCCTCGGGCTCGTGCCGAACATCGAGCTCCTGGACGTGCTCGGCGCGCAGCTCGCATTCCATCCCGAGCGCGGTGGTTTCGTCCCCGACGCCGCTCCCCCCACGACCTCGCTTGCGGACGTCTTCGCCGCCGGCGACGCCGCCGGCCTCGGGTCGATCGAGGATCCCGCCTTCGCCGCCGCGACCGGCCGCGCCGCTTCACGCGCCGCGCTCGGCCTTTCACACCCTCCGGTCGCGTATCCCGAGAATCCCGCCTGCCACGACTATCAGCGCGATTGGATGCGCGCCCTGGTCGCCGCCGGCGGCCTCGAGGTGATGGCCTGCCAGTGCGAGGAGGTGACGCGCGCCGACCTGCTCGGCGTGCAGCCCCCGCGCTATCTGGGCGAGCGCCCGCCCGCCATGGCGGCGCGCGATCTCGGCACGCTCCTCTCCGACGGGCCGGTCAACCAGGACCAGATCAAGCGACTCACGCGTGCCGGCATGGGCGCCTGCCAGGGGCGGCGCTGCCGCGAGCAGGTCTCGCTGCTCCTCGCACTCGGCTCCAATGCGAGCGTCGATGCCATCCCTCTGCCGAGCTGGCGCGCGCCGGTGCGGCCGCTGCCGCTCTCGGTGCTGGCGGCCGGCGACGAGACGCGGTCCATGCGCAAGCATTGGGACGGCTGGTTCGGTATCTCGAAGCAATGGACGCCGTACGCCGATATCGGCACCGAGCGTGAGGACTGGGTCGCCAATTTCGGTCTCGACGACACGGAGGAGACATGAGCGGCGCGCGGAAAGGGCCGGCGGTCATCATCGTCGGCGGCGGCGTCACCGGGCTCTCCACGGCCTGGTGGCTCGCGCGCGCCGGCGCCGATGTCACGGTGATCGAACGCGGGATCGTCGGCTGGGAAGCCTCGGGCCGCAACGGCGGCGGCTGCACGCATTATCAGAGCCCGCTCTTCCTCGAGGAGCAGCGCCTCTGGCCGCAAATGGACGCGCTGCTCGGCTACCCGACCGAGTACCGCCGCGAGCGCATCGGCATCGCGCTCACCACGGGACAGCTCGAACGCTCGCGCCGCACCGTCCGCATCGCCGCGGGCTTCGGCTTCACCGCGACCGAGCTCGACCCGCCCGCGCTCCGCAAGCTCGTCCCGCTGGTCGGCGAGAACGCGGTCGGCGGCGTGCATTTCCATTTCGGCGGCCACGCCAACCCGCAGCGCACGGTGCAGGCCTATGCCTGGGCGATCCAGGATCTCGGCGGGCGGATCCTCCAGCACACCGACGCTCTCGCGATCCGCTGCAACGCGAACCGCGCCACCTCCGTGGAAACCACACGGGGAACCTTCGCCTGCGACGAGCTGGTGATCGCGGCCGGGCCGCAGACCGGAATGCTCGCGGCCGAGGTCGGCGCCCACGTGCCGCTCGCCGCGGCGCGCGCGGAAATGATCGTGACCGAGCCGCTGCCGCTCATGCCGATCGGCGGCGCCGACGGCAACGGGATCTACGGGCGCCAGACGCTGCGCGGCAACCTCGCCTATGGCGGCGGCCCGCACGAATGGCTCGAGGACCATCGCATCCCGCCCGCGCGCCCCTCGACGCCCTTGCTCCGCAGCCTTTCCCGCCGCCTCGTCGAGCTCTTCCCCAAGGCAGCGCACGTGCGCGTGATCCGCTCCTGGGCTGGCATCATCGAGAACACGCCCGACGGACGGCCTGTGCTGGACCGGCTGACCGATCCCGCCAACGTCACGATCGCCACGATGTCGAGCGTCGGCTTCGGACTCTCCCCCGCAAGCGGCCACGCTATCCGCGACCTCGCCCTCGAAGGACACTGCACTTTCACCGACATCGACAAGCTCTCGCTCACACGCTTCGCCGGCCTCCCGCCGGACTGGCGCGAAACCCAGGGATGGCTTCCGCTGGCGGCGGCATAAGCAAAGACCAAGGGGGCTCTGCCCCCTTGAACCCCCGCCAGGGCCTGAGGCCCTGGACCCCATCCGTTTTGATGTTGGCCGCCCCACCGGCGGCGCCCGGTCTCGGGATGGTGGGGGGCGGGCCTGTTCGGTGCGGCATTTGCCCGGCCCATGCCTTTGGCGCGTACGCGCCAAAGGCATGGGCCGGGCAAAAGCCGCACCGAGACGCAAGGCAAAGCGCTGGAACGCCGGG
>DATJTV010000027.1:0-16410 GCA_035503055.1 Acetobacteraceae bacterium | reverse complement strand
TCTCGCGGGGGCGCGACCTTCCGGTGTCCGCCGCGGGTGGGCCGCGTCCCGACTCGCGGATCCCCGGAGAGTTCCTTCGCCTTCGTGCGTAGCGCAACCAGGCGACCTGTCCGGTCAAACGGGGTGCACACCAATCTCCATTTCGCTTCGCCGTAGGTTCAACGGCCGCCCCCTGTCCGGTTGACGAGAGCCATCGTGCTGTCGGGAAGAGGCGGATCGCCATTTCCTGGATCGGCAACGGCTTCGCCCACACGCACTGCACCGCGGTAATCGAACCGGGGCACCGCATTCGAGTCGCCATCACCGTACGTGTACGGCGTCGAGAGCACGCCGCCAACAGGGACGCCCGACGTGTTTCCGGCATTCGGACTAAGCGGGTTGTGCGAAAATACCCCGATCGCCGGCGCGGTCTGCGCCATCGCAGGGCCCGAGAAGAGAAGCGCGCCGAGCGCTGCACCAAGGATGATCTTCATGGCCGAAATCCCCTTTTGTCGGGGCGAGGCTGTTCACAAGTCTCGTCGTTGGCCTGCAAATAAGGAGGAGAATCGACCTGTGGTATCGGCGAGTGCTGAGAGCCGATATGCGTCGGTTACATGAAATTATCACAGTGCAGCGCCCATTGGTACGTGTGCGTTTCCCATCCCAAGCTGCCCTCGGTGCCCCGTTCTCAGGAACCCTGTCGTCTGGAAATCCGCCGAAGACGCCGTGAAATATCCGCGCCGGAGACGCTATTTTCTCTTTGCGGCCGACATCATCGGCCGGCGCGGTAGGGCCTCTAATGTCCTCCGTCTCTCCGCTTTTGAGAGTCGCCCAAAGCCTCGCTAGTGTCCCGATTCCGAAGTCCGCCGCATTGAAATGCGGACGGAATCGGGACACTCGCTCTTTGTTTTCAGTGGCCTGCTTATCCCCTCCGTTCGTCGCGACATACGACGAACTTCGGGGGCAGGACACTAGAGCGGGATGCGTTCGCTTCGGCTCACGCATCCCGCTCCAGGTCTTTGTTTTCCCGCGTGATCGAACGCCTTCGGTGATTCCACCTTCGGCGATCACGCTCTAGCGCCCTCAGGCTCTCTACGACTATCCTGTATCGCTCGACGCACTGCCTCTGCCGTGGTGGCGCTGCCGTGCAGAACCTGGTCCATGGTGCTTCCTTCCACTCATATGAAAGGACCGCACCATCAAAGTCCGGAAGCAAACGCAGCTCAGACGCCGGAGAACCAATTGTAGCCCTGGTTCTCCCAGTAGCCGCCGGGATAGCGGTTCGTCACCTCGATCGATTGCAAATTCTTCGCACTCTTGAATCCGAGCTTCACCGGAATGCGAAGCCGCACCGGCGCGCCCCACTCGGGCGTGAGTGGCTGCCAGTTGAAATCGAGGGCGAGGATCGTCTGCGGTTGCAGCGCGCTCGCCATGTCGATGCTGGTCGAATAGCCGTCGAAGCATTTGAACGCGACATAGCGCGCACGCAGATCCGCCCCGATCCGGCGCAGGAAGACGTGCAGCGGCACGCCGCTCCATTGGCCGATCTGGCTCCAGCCCTCGATGCAGATATGCCGCGTGATCTGTGCCTGTTGTGGCAGTTGGCGCAGGCGCGCCACGCTCCATGGCGTCCGCTCCGTGACCCGCCCGGCAACCTCGAGGGTCCAGTTGTTTGGCACCGGCCGCACTTCCCAGACGGGGTAGTACGCATTGAAGCGGAATGGCTTCGTCACCGCGCTCGCCGGATAAGTCTCGGCGAGCCGCGTGCGGTCGAACAGAGCCGCCTGCACGCGGTCATCGAAGCGCAGCATCGTCCAGAGCGCGGCGTCGATGCCCGAATGGGTGGAGAGATCGCACCCCGTCAGCAGCGCGAGGCTCCCGAGCGTCAGCCCATGCCGCAGAAAATTCCGCCGGTTCAGCCGCGCGAGTTCGGGCGCGACCTCCGCTCTCTTCGCTACCGGATCACGGATCATGGCTCATCCTCCGCTTCGAGTGTCGCAACCATCGAAACCAGCGTGCGCGGGAAGAGCGCCACCAGCACCAAATGCACCGCGAGGAATCCTGCGATGCAGAGCATCATCGCGAGGTGAATGAAGCGCGCCGCCGGATAGCCCCCGAAAAACCCCGTGAGCCAGCCGAGCTGCACCGGCTTCCAGATTGCAAGACCGGTCGCGACCTGAACACACAGGGCGAGAATGACGCCCGCATAGAGCAGCCGCTGCACCGCATTGTAGTGGCCGAGCCGATGACCGAGCCGAAAGCTGAGTGCCGCGCCGACGTCGCGCGCGAGCGCGCGCAGGCCCTTGGGCCTGATGTCCCGCCGGAAATGCCCGGAGAAGAACCCATATCCGAGATAGGCGAGCCCGTCGGCGAACAGCACCCACATCGCGCTGATGTGCCAGGCGATCGCGCCGGCGAGCCAGCCGCCGAGCGTCGCCCATCCGGGGAAGGTGAAGGGCAGGCTGGGCGATGCGTTGTAGATTTCCCACCCGCTCAGCATCATGGTGATGATCGCGCCAGCACCCACCCAGTGCATGACCCGCACCGGCAAAGGATGCGCCGGCCGCCGCGTACGGCGAAATCGTTCCATGGTCCTGCCCTCCGTTCGTGACACAAGCGCTCACATCGGCGGCTTGACGCCGTCGGTGCCCACCGCGACGAAGGAAGCGGCCACCTTGCCGTCGTCGTTCTTCAGGGCGTTGACGAAAACGGCCGCTCCCGTCTTGAGCTCGGCTTTGCTGCCCGGCGCGTAGGTCACGATCGGCGCGGTCGGCGGCACGATGATCACCTGCTTGCCGCCCTTGTAGGTGACGGTGATCTCCTTCGCCCCGCCGGCGGCGCCGGCGCTCGCGACCGTGCCATTGGTCATTGTGGTACTGACGCTGCCGCCGGCCGGCGTCGCGGTGCTCACCGTGCCGTTGGTCATGGTGCTGCCCGCGGTCGCGTGGCCGTCGAGCGTCGTGTCGGGAATGCGGTCCCAGGCGTAATGGCCCTCGCCCACGCCGCGCATCGAAGGCGGGAAGACGACGACCTCGAGCGCCACGAGGTCGTTGCCGATCGACTTCGCCGCGGTGCCGATATAGCTGCCGGGATCGACCCGATCGAGGTTCGACTTCAGGACCTCGGCGTAGTGGGTGCTGCCGGTGAGCGCGACCGGCACATCCCTCCCGCTCATGGTGCGCACGGTGAGCGTGTCGCCGCTGATAACGGCTACGGTGCCGCGCACGCGCTCGCGCATGGGCGCGGCCAGCGCCGTGGTGGCAAGGAGCGCGGCGCCGGCCGCGAGCAGGATGGCGGGAAAGCGGGTCATGAGGAGGCTCCCTTCGTTCGTCGCCCCGGATCGGGCGACGCCCCTGGGGACAGCGCTCCCCGCGCCTGCCTTCCATCACGAAAACGTGAGCGACCGCGACGCGTGGCCGGCAACGTTATTGAGGTCTCTCATCGGCGCCGTGCGGCCCCGGACTTCCCCAGTGCCTTTAAGGTATTGGATTGCAAAGGCTCGGCCTTTGCCCGGGTCACGGGGCTCCCAACGCGCTTGCGCGATGGGACCCGTCCAGGGGCAGAGCCCTGGCAAGGAGTGCCAGGAATGACGCCGGCGCCGGTGCATCTGTTGTCCGAGCGGCTGCTGCTCGATCCGGGCGGTGCGTTGTTCTGGCCGCGGGAGGGCGTGCTGGCGCTCGCCGGGCTCGGGACGGAGCGGGGCGCGCTCGACCGGCTTGCGGCCCTGCTCCGGCGGTGGGGGCCGCTTCGTGTGCTGCTGCTGGGCGCGGGCGGGCGGAGTGCCCGGTTGGAGGCGATGGCGGCGTCCGTGCTCGTTCTCCGCATCGCCGGCGAGGACACCTGGCGCTCGGCGCCGCTCGTCTTCCGCGAGGGGCCGACGGTGGGGGCGCGGGGCAAGGTTTCGGGCCACGCCCTTCCCTGCTTCATTGCCGACGGCGCACGGATCGTGCTGCCGGCCTTCGGCGCCGAGGCAGGCGAGCCGGACCTGCACGACCCGGCGGTGCGTGCGCTTTTTCCGCGTGGCGGCCGGGTCTTCCTGCCCGGGCGGGAGCGGCTCGCGAGCTTTCGGCTCGCCGGCCGCTTCGGGCCATGAATGAAGTCTTGATGAATCCGCAGCACGCCCTCCCGGGCGGGAAGCAGCGAGATAGGCTTCAATTCCCGATCGGGATCATCTAATGTTTTGCGGCTCGCCGGCGGCCGTCGCGGCCGTAGGCGGGCGGAGTGAGGGGAGGAGAGCGCGGCTTGAATTGATGGAGCCGCGCTCCAACTCTGCCGCGAGGTCCCCGCCTCACGTCTGGGCGCCACGGCTTGTGCCGGGGCGCGCGCAAGGCCCGCGACGCAGACCACAACGAACGAAAAGGACGTCTTTCACTTGCGATCACCCAGGAACGACCGGCAGCGGCAACCGCGCCGCCGCGGTTTCGACGACGATAATTTCTTCGGCAACACGCCCTCTCCGCCTTTTCCGAGCTTCGCGAGCCCGGCAGCCGGGCCGGAAGTGCAGGCGACGGTGAAATGGTTCAACCCCGAAAAGGGCTTCGGCTTCGTCGCCCTCGCCGACGGCTCGGGGGACGCGTTCCTCCATGCCAACGCGCTGCAGGCCGCGGGCCACCAGAGCGTGAACCCAGGTGCTACGCTTCGCATCTACGTGGGCCAGGGCCAGAAGGGCCGGCAGGTCAGCCAGGTGGTCTCGGTGGACGAGAGCACGGCGCAGGCACAACCCGCGCGGAGCGGGTTCGGGGGTGGGCCACGCCCGCCGCGCACCGCGCGGCCCGCGCGCCGGCCCGTCGATCTCAGCTCGGCGGTCGAGATGACCGGCGTCGTGAAATGGTACAACCCCGAAAAGGGGTTTGGCTTCATCACCCCGCCGGGCGGGGGCAAGGACGTGTTCGTCCATGCCTCGGCGCTCGAGGAGGCCGGCCTGCCGCCGCTGCAGGAAGGCCAGGCGGTGCGCATGAACGTGGTCCAGGGCCAGAAGGGACCGGAGGTCGGCTCCATCAGCCTCGCCTGAGGAGCGCTTCCCCGGCGCGAAAGCGCTTCCAAGCCGTCAAGCTGCCCCGCACCCGATTGGCGGGGCGATGATTTCGCCCGCTCGCCGCTGGCGGGTCGCTGCGTGCGTGCTTGCCGGGCTCGTGCTGGCGGGTCGGGCGGTGGCGGCGCAGCCGAGCCGCGCGGAGGTGCTGACCATCGACGGCGCGATCGGCCCCGCGACGGAGGATTACGTCGTGCGCGGGATCAGGGCGGCGGATCCCGCCGAGACGGGGCTGATCGTTCTGGTGATGGACACGCCCGGCGGGCTCGATACGGCGATGCGCGGGATCATCCGCGCGATCCTCGCCTCGCCCGTGCCGGTTGCGGCTTATGTCGCGCCGAGCGGGGCGCGGGCGGCGAGTGCCGGGACCTACATCGCCTACGCCGCCGCAGTGGCGGCGATGGCGCCCGGCACCAATCTCGGCGCCGCGACGCCGGTCGAACTCGGCATGCCTTCCTTGCCCGCCGCAAGCACCGAGACGCGCAAGATCGTCAGCGACGCGACCGCCTATATCCGAAGCCTCGCCGAGCTCAACGGCCGCAATGCGGACTGGGCCGCAACCGCTGTGCAGGGTGCCGCGAGCCTAACCGCCGCCGAGGCGCTGCGGCGGCACGTGATCGACGTGATCGCCGGGAGCCTGCCCGACCTGCTGAGGCAAATCGACGGCATGGAGGTCATTGCGGCCGGGAAGCACGTCCGGCTCGCGACCGCCTCGCTCGTCCCCTCCCCGCTCGCGCCCGACTGGCGCACGCGCTTCCTCTCGGTGATCACCGACCCGAGCGTGGCCTACCTGCTGATGCTGCTCGGCGTCTGGGGCCTCGTCTTCGAGCTGCTCAATCCGGGCGGCGTGCTGCCCGGCCTCGTCGGCGCCATCAGCCTGGTGCTGGCGCTCTTCGGCCTCGGCCTGCTGCCGATAGACTATGCCGGGGCGGGGCTGGTGCTGCTCGGCATTGCGCTGATGCTCGCCGAGGTGTTCATCGGTGCGTTCGGCGTGATCGGGCTCGGCGGCATGGTCGCCTTCGCGATCGGCTCGGTGGTGATGTTTCGCGGCGCGGGGCCGGGGTTCGGCCTGCCGCTCGCCGTCGTGCTCGCCACCACGCTTGCCACCGGCGCCTTCTTCCTCCTCGCGGTTGCCATGCTGATCCGCTCGCGCCGCCGGCCCGTCACCACCGGCGGCGAGGCGCTGATCGGCGCAGAGGCGAGCGTCGTCGGCTGGGAGGGGACGGAGGGGACGGTGCATGTGGCGGGGGAGATCTGGCGCGCGCGCGGGCCGGCGGCGCTCGTGCCCGGAGCAGGTGTAAAAATCCTCGCGCGCAAGGGGCTCGTGCTCGTCGTCGCCCCGGCGGCCATGGGGCAAGAGAGAGGAAAGACGCCATGATCCCGGCGCTCGTCGCGATTGTCGTTCTCGTCGTTCTCGTCCTCTTCTTCTTCAGCGCCGCGGTGCGCATCCTCCGCGAATACGAGCGCGGGATCATGTTCACCTTCGGCCGCTACACCGGCACCAAGGGCCCCGGCTTCGTGCTATTGATCCCGATGGTGCAGCAGATCGTGCGCGTCGATCTGCGCATCACTGTCATCGAGGTGCCGCCGCAGGACGTGATCTCGCACGACAATGTCTCGGTGCGGGTCAGCGCGGTGATCTACTTCCGTGTCGTCGACGCCGAGCGGGCGGTGATCCAGGTCAAGGATTTCATGGAGGCGACGAGCCAGCTTTCGCAGACCACGCTGCGCTCCGTGCTGGGCAAGCACGATCTCGACGAGATGCTCGCCGAACGCGACAAGCTCAACACCGACGTGCGCGAGGTGCTCGACCAGCAGACCGATGCCTGGGGCATCAAGGTTTCGAATGTCGAGATCAAGCGCATCGACCTCGACGACAGCATGGTGCGCGCGATCGCCCGGCAGGCCGAGGCGGAGCGCAGCCGGCGGGCCAAGGTGATCAACGCGCTCGGCGAGGAACAGGCGGCGCAGAAGCTGCTCGAGGCGGCGCGCATCCTCGCGCCGGTGCCGCAGGCGATGCAGCTCCGCTACCTCGCGACCCTGTTCGACATCGCCGGCGACAAGAGCTCGACGATCGTCTTTCCCTTCCCGATCGAGATCATGGAGGCGCTGACCGGCGCGCGCGCCGCGGGTCAGAGGCCGCGCGACGCGCCCGGCTCGTCGGACGCCGCCGCGCCGAGCACGTAGGAGATGCGGGCCTCTGCGGTGAAAGTGTTGATGCCGCAGACGATCGGTTGGTGCGCGCGGTCGCGCAGCACGTGCTCGCGCACGGTGACCGGGCTACCCGGCGCGAGTTCCATCAGCCGCGCGAGGCGCGATCCGGCGATCGCCGGATAGAGCGTCACCTCGAACACCGGCACGGGATAGCCGAGAAGATCGCCCATGATCTCCACCACGCCCTTGCTCGCCAGCATCGCTTGCGTGATCCGTTCGGCGAATTTGATCGGGATGTAGCGCTCCTCGAGGCAGATCACGCGCCCCTCGATCAGGCGCAGCCGGTCCATCCGATAGAGCTTCGTTCCGGGGGCGAGGCGCAGCCGCTCGAGCGCGAAGTCGGGTGCCACGATCCGCCGGAAGCCGAGCAGGCGAAAACTCACCGCGCGGCCGGCGCTGCCCACCTGCTCCTCGAAGGAAAGGATCAGCGTCGAATCGATGATGGAGGTCACCGGCCGCGTCTCGGCGACGAAGGTCCCGCGGCCGACGAGCCGGTGGACCAGCCCGTCGCGCTCGAGCGCGGCAAGCGCCTTCGCCACCGTCACCCGCGTGGTGCGGAACTGTCCGGCGAGCGTGCTCTCGGGAGGAAGCCGCGCGCCCGGCGCAACCCTGCCCTCCGCAATCATCGCGCGCACCGCCGCCTCGATGCGGCGGTAGAGGTAGATTTCGCTGCCGGCCGCGACCGGCTCGCTGTCCTCATTCGAAAGCACCGGCCCCTGCCCCGCCATGGCGGCCTCGTTGACCTATGCCGGTATATACATTAGGCTGATTGAGAACTGGAGCGAAAAAGGGAACGTTTGGGCGATGAAAATGCAGCGTGCCTTGCCCGGCCCCGCCCATTCCCGATCGTGAGCCGGGTGCGAGGGCATCGCGGGCCATGGGAGAGCGCTGGAAGAACCGACCGGACGGATCCAACTGGGGCAGCTTCGGCCCGGACGATCAGCAGGGCCGGATGAACCTCGTCACGGCGGAGCGACGGCGCCGCGCAGCCGCCGAGGTGCGCGAGGGGATCGCCTTCTGCCTGAGCCTGCCGCTCGATAAGCCGGGCGGCAGCGTGCTCAACGCGAACCGCCGCCCGCCCTGCTTCCACCCGGTGATGCGCGGCAGCGAGATCTATTTCAATCTCGCCCTCGAATGCACGGACCCGCGGCTTACCGATGTCGGCTCCGACGAGGCGGTGACCCTCTACGACCAGTATTCCACGCATTGGGACGGCTTCGCCCACAAGGGCTCGCTCTTCGACGCGGACGCCGACGGCACGCCCGAGCGCGTCTTCTACAACGGCTTTCAGATCGTCGATCCGGCAACCGGCGAGGGCATGGCGGGGAAGGTGGGCGCGACCAACGTCTCGGTCGCGACGATGGCCGAGACCTGCGTGCAGGGCCGCGGCGTGCTCGTCGATCTCCGCCACCATCTCGGCGATGGGCGGACGGAGGTCGGCTACGAGCTGCTCCGGCGCATCATGGAGGCCGACCAGGTGACGATCGAGGAGGGCGACTTCCTCTGCCTGCACACCGGCTTGGGCCAGCTCATCATGCAGCAGGCAGGCAAGCCCGACGCCTCGCTGCGCACCGCCTGCGCGGTGCTCGATGGGCGAGATCCGCGCCTTCTGGAGTGGATCAGCGAGAGCGGCATCGCCGCGATCGCGGCGGACAATCTCGCCGTCGAGCGCTCCTCGACGCTCGGCGCCGATCCCGGGCCGCATCTCGATCCCCATGGGCGCGGACCAGGGCTTCCCTTGCACGAGCACTGCCTCTTCAAGCTCGGCGTTCATCTGGGCGAGCTTTGGTATCTGACGCGGCTCGCCGAGTGGCTGCGCGTGCATCGCCGCAGCCGGTTCTTTCTCACCGCGCCGCCGCTCCGCCTGCCGGGGGCGGCCGGCGCGCCCGCGACACCGGTCGGGACCGTTTGAGGAGACGCGCATGTCGGGCACCATCATCGCAGCCGAGATAGAGAAGCGGCCCGCGCGGAGCGGGGATGCTGCCGTGATGCGTGTCATCTCCGCGACCGGGGTCTGCGGCTCGGGTTTTTCCGAGCATTCCCTTGAGGAGGGGATGGCGCGCGAGCCCGATTTCATCGGCTGCGACGCCGGCTCGACCGACCCCGGGCCGGCGCCGCTCGGCACCGGCACGACCGCCTTTCCGCGCCGCGCGCTCAAGCGCGACCTCCGCCTGATGCTCCTCGCCGCGCGACGCGCCGGCATCCCGCTCCTCATCGGCTCGGCCGGCACCGCGGGCGGCGAGCCGCATCTCGCCATCTTCCGCGACATCGTGCTCGAGATCGCGCGCGAGGAGGATTTGAAATTTCCCTTGGCCCTGATCCATGCCGAGCAGGACAAGGACTATCTCAAGCGCCGATTGCGCGAAGGCCGCATTGCCGCACTCCATCCCGCGCCCGAATTCGACGAGGCGGTGATCGACCGCGCCGAGCGCATTGTCGGCATGATGGGTGCCGAGCCCTATCTCAAGGCGCTCGACGAGGGCGCCGAGGTCGTGATTGCCGGGCGCTCGAGCGATTGCGCGATCTTCGCGGGCCTGCCGATCCGCCACGGCGTCGATCCCGGCCTTGCCTGGCATGCGGCGAAGCTCCTCGAGTGCGGCGCGGCCGTCGCGGTGACGCGGAGCGCGCCCGATTCCGTGCTGGTGAGCTTCGGGCGCGATCATTTCGATATCGAGCCGTTGAACCCGGCGATGCGCTGCAGCCCCCAAAGCGTGGCCGCGCACGCGCTCTACGAAAACGCCGATCCTTATCGATTGGTCGAGAGCAGCGGCACGCTCGACCTCACCCATTCCGCGTACGAGGCGCTCGACGAGCGGCGCGTGCGCGTCCGCGGCAGCCGCTTCGAGCCGGCCGATCGCTACACGGTGAAGCTCGAAGGAGCCGAGCGCGTCGGCTATCAGAGCGTCGTCATCGGCTCGATCCGCGACCCTTATATCATCCGCCAGCTCGATGACTGGCTTGCCCGGCTCGACCGTCATGTCGCCGAGCGCCTCGCCCAGGTGTTCGGCGCTGATGCGCGGCATGGCTTCAACGTCCGCGTCTATGGGAAGAACGGGACGATGGGCCGGCTCGAGCCGGTGGAGAGGGCCGAGGGCCACGAGGTCTGCCTGGTGATGGAGGCGACCGCCGAGACGCAGGAGGATGCGAGCGCGATCGCCGCGATCGCCCGCCACCAGGCGCTGCATCTGCCGATCCCGGAATGGAGCGGGCTGATCACGGCGCTCGCCTGCCCGTACAGCCCGGCGCATCTCGAGCGCGGCGCCGTCTATCGGTTCTGCGTCAACCACGTGCTGGCGCCGGACGATCCGTACGAGATGTTCCCGATCGAACATCTCGCGGTGGGCTGAGGCGCGGACAATGGCAACGCTCGGCGAGCTCGCCCGCCTCATCCGCAGCAAGAACGCGGGCCCCTTCGAGCTCACGTTCGACATCATGTTCGACGATCCCGAGCGGTTCGAGCGCGTACGGCGGAGCGGCGTGCTCTCCCGCGCGCTGATCGCGCGGCTTTATCGCCTGCCCGAGACGGAGGTGCGGTTCTTCATCGTGCCCGAGGCGCTCGCCTTCAAGGCATCGATCCCCCGCCCGAGCTTCCAGGGCGACCTTCTCGACGGCGACAACCATGGCGGCCAGCAATACGCGCCGCTGGTGGACATTCCGATTCCCTGACCTTCCGCCGCCAAGTGCCGCGAAGAGGGCCAGGCTAAAAAAACGGAGGAAACGATGACGTCACGGCGCGCAGTTTTGCCGCTTCTGCTCGTTCCCGCCTTTGTCGCGACGCGCGCGGCGAGCGCGCTCGCCGCCGGCGAGACCTGGCAGTGCTACACCTATCTCCCGGCCGCGACCGACCCCGCATACCAGGCGCTCGTCGATGTCGCCGCCGCGATCGGCAAGGCGTCGGGCGGGGCGATCGACGTCACCTGCCATCCCGGCGGATCGCTGCCGATCAACGCCAGCACGATCGCGCAATCGATAGCCGAGAACGTGCTGCAGTTCGGCCTCGTCGATTCGCTTTCGTACAACAGCCTGGTGCCGGCCGCCGGCGTGCTCTCGCTGCCCGGCCTCTTCCCGAATGAGGCGGCGCTCAGCAAGGGAATCGCGGCGCTGCTGCCGATGCTCAACGCGGCGTTCGCCAAGCGCAACATCGTCGTCTTTGGCGTCGCCAGCTATCCGCTCCAGGTGATCTACGGCACCCGCAAGCTCACCTCGCTCGCCGACCTCAAGGGCATGCGGCTTCGCGTCACCACCGCCGAGCAGGCGGAGTTCGCCGTGCGCTTCGGCGCGACGCCGATCACGCTCGGTGCGCCCGACGTCGCGACCTCGCTTCAGCGCGGCATCATCCAGGGCGTGCTCACCTCGAATGTCGGCGGCGGCATCATCTGGCATGGGCTGCTGCACTACAATCTGCGCACAGGCCCCAACTACGTCTCAGTCATGCTGATGGCGAACAAGGGAAGGTTCGACGCGCTGCCGACGGATGTGCGGCAGAAGATCGCCGCCCTCGGTCTCGCGGGCGCGGCGCGGATCACCAACATCCTGCAGAGCCGCGAGAACGGGCTCACCGAAGCGTTCCGCAAGGAGGGCATGGTGATCACCGAGGGCACGCCGGCGGAGGCGCAGGAGATCGCCGCGCGCATGCGCTCCTATTGGCCGCAATGGGCGAAGCGGAACGGGCCCGCGGCCGAAAAGGCGCTTACTCTCGTCGAGCAAGCGATCCAGACCTAGACGTCAAGGGAGAAGAAATGTTCGCGCCACCGCCGGAGATCGAGACCCTCCTCTTCGCCCGCGTCCCGCCGCATCTCGAGATCAGGGACCGCACCTCGGAGTGGCTTGCGGGACGGGCGCACGGGACGCTCACCTCCTTCCTCGAAGGCCCCGCCTTCGACCGAAAAGGCCGCCTCTACTGCACGGACATTCCGTTCGGCCGCATCCTCCGCATCGATCCGGACGGCGCCTTCACCGTTATCGCCGAGTACGACGGCGAGCCGAACGGGCTCAAGATCCATAGCGACGGGCGGATCTTCATCGCCGACCAAAAGCAGGGGATCCTGGTGCTCGACCCGGACGGCGGGAAGCCCGAGCCCTTTCTCATCCGCGCCGGGCTCGAGCGGCTGAAAGGCCCGAACGATCTTCATTTCGCGCCCGACGGCGCGCTCTATTTCACCGACCAGGGCCAGACCGGGCTGCACGACCCGACGGGCCGGCTGATCCGCATCGGCGCGGATGGAAAAATCGACGTTCTGCTCGACAATGTGCCGAGCCCGAACGGCCTCGTCCTCAATCCCGCCGGCAACATCCTCTATCTCGCGGCGACGCGGGCCAATGCGGTCTGGCGTGTGCCGCTCGGCGCCGGCGGCAGGGTGAGCAAGGTCGGCACCTTCATCCAGCTCTCCGGCGGGGGCGGGCCGGACGGGCTCGCGATCGACGAAAAGGGCAACCTCGCGATCGCGCATGCGGGGCTCGGCAGCGTCTGGCTGTTCAGCCCCGAGGGCGAGCCGCTCTACCGCATCCGCTCCTGCACCGGCGGCCGCATGACCACCAACCTCGCCTACGGCGGCGAGGGCGGTCGCACGCTCTTCATCACCGAGTCCACGACCGGCAGCATCCTCGCCGCCGATTTGCCCGTTCCCGGGCTCACCATGTTCTCGCACCGTTGAGGCAAGGAGAAGATTGAGATGGCGTCCTTCTCTGTCGTTTCCGCGACCGGCATGCTCGGTTCCGGATTCCAACCCGAATCGCTCGACAAGGCGATCGCGCTCGGCGCCGAGATGATCGGCTGCGACGCCGGCTCGACCGATGGCGGGCCGAGCTATCTCGCGCGCGGCGGCTCCCACTTTTCGGAACCGGCGATGAAGCGCGATGCCGAGGCGATCCTCACGCGCGCGGTGCCGAAGAAGCTTCCTGTGGTGATCGGCTCGGCGGGCACGGCGGGCTCCGACGCGACGCTCGCCACTATGGTCGGGCTCGTCAAAGAGATCGCGCGGGAGAACAAGCTCAACTTCCGGATGGCCGTGATCCATTCCGAGCAGACGAAGGAGACGGTGCTGAGGCATCTGCGCGAGAACCGCGCGCGGGCGCTGCCGCCGGCCGCCCCGCTCGACGAGGCGATGGTCGAGGAATCGCTGCACATCGTCGCGATGATGGGCGTCGAGCCGATCCAGAAGGCGTTCGCCGATGGCGCGGATGTCGTCATCGCCGGCCGCAGCAGCGATACCTCGATCTTCGCCGCGCTCCCGCTGCTCAAGGGATTCGATGCCGGAATCGTCTGGCACATGGCGAAGATTCTCGAGTGCGGGGCAGCCGCGGTCACCCAGCGGCTCGCACCCGACAGCATGATGGCGGTGCTGCACGACGAGAGCTTCGACGTCTTTCCGCTGCGCGAGGATTATCGCTGCTCGGCGCAGAGCATCGCCTCGCACACACTCTACGAGAACGCCGATCCGTTCGAGCTGGTCGAGCCCTCGGGCACGCTCTATACGCGCGAGGCGCGCTACGAGGAGATCTCCGATCGCGCGGTGCGCGTCTCCGGCTCGCGCTTCGTGCGCAATGAAAACGGCTACACGGTCAAGCTCGAGGGCGCGCGGCAGGCAGGCTATTCGACGATCGTGCCCGGCGCGGTGCGCGATCCCTATATCCTGGCCGAGATGGACGAGTGGCTGGCACAGCTCGACCGCAGCATCCGGGCGCGGCTGCTCCGCACCATAGGCAACCGAAAATACGAGATCGTGACGCGGGTCTATGGCCGCGACGGCGTCATGGGCGCGCTCGAGCCGACGCCGCGCACCGAGGGCCACGAGGCCTTCATCCTTTGGGACGTGATCAGCGAATCCCAGGAGCTTTCGCGTACGATCGCGACCAGCCTCTCGCACATGGCGGTGCACAACCCGATCCCGAAATGGCATGGGCTGATCTCCGGCGTCGCCTTCCCCTATTCGCCGGCGGAGATCGACCGCGGCCCGGTCTACGAGTTCCACCTGAACCACGTGCTCGTCCCCGACGATCCGACGGCGCTCTTCCGCACCGAGTTCGAGGAGGTTTGAGGCCATGGGCGCGCAAAACCAAGCGACCACCGTGGGCGATCTCGCCGTCCTCGTGCGCTCGAAGAACGCAGGGCCTTTCTGGCTCACCTTCGACGTGATGTTCGAGGACGAGCCGACCTATCGCCGGGTCCGCGACGCCGGCGTGATCGACAAGCCCACGGTCGCTTCGATGTTCCACCGCGACCCCAAGGAGGTGATTGTCGTCAACCATGACGCGGCGCTGGCGATCAAGGTGAGCTTCCCGCGCCCGCAGAGCTCAGGCTCCAAGCTCGACAGCGACGTCTATGGCGGCCAGCAATACGCTCCGCTCCTCGGGCTCCCCGTGCCCGATTGAAAGGGGTGAGCGATGAGGTAGGGCCGCACGCGGGCAGAGCGGCCGAGCCGGTGCTTCCCGAAGGACCGGTCGAGTTCGTTTGCCGGATGCTCTGCCGCGTCTCCCTCCTCGCCCTCATCGCGATCGTCGACCTCGAGCTTATCACCCGCAACGTCTTCGATTTTTCCTTCTATCTCTCGGATGAATACGGCGGCTACCTCCTCGTGGTGCTCACCTTCCTGAGCCTTCCGCTCTGCATCGCGCACGGCTCGTTCCATCGCGTCACCTTTCTCCTCGACAAGCTGCCCGGCCGGGCCCGCGATTGCGTGCTGCTCGGGTTCGACCTGCTGGCCCTGCTCTTCTCGCTTGCCGTGCTCTGGGAGGTGAGTGGTCTGGCGGCGAACTCCTATTCCTTGCAGACGACGGCGCCGACCATCCTGATGACGCCGCTCTGGATCCCGCAGCTCGCGATGCCGATCGGCATGGCGGCCACCTCGTACACGCTCGCGCGCGCGACGCTCCGGCGCACGCGCCGGTTGCTGGCTTGGGGCTGAGAGGGGCGCGATGAGCGGGTCCGCCGAGATGCTCGTCTCGTTCGTGCTCTTCCTCGGCCTGCTCGCGGGCGGCTTCGCGGTCCCCTTCGCGATCGCGGTTCCGGGCCTCGTCTATCTCTGGCTGCAGGGCGGGCTGCCGGTGCTGCGCGGCCTCGGGATGGCGACCTGGGGGAGCATGGACAGCTTCACGCTGACGGCGATCCCGCTCTTCATTTTCCTTGCCGACGTGCTGCAGGGCAGCGGCGTGAGCCGGCGCATCTATGGTGGGCTCGCGAAAATCGTTTCCCTGCTGCCGGGGGGCTTGCTCCAGACCAACATCGTGGGCTGCGCGCTCTTCGCGGCGATGACCGGCTCGAGCGTCGCCACCGCCGCCTCGATCGGCGGCGTCGCCCTGCCACAACTCGTCGCGCGCGGCTACGACCGGCGGATGGCCGCGGGCTCGCTCGCCGCCGGCGGCACGCTCGGCATCCTCTTCCCGCCGAGCGTCGCGATGATCATCTACTCGGCCTTCACCGAGCTTTCGGTCGCCAAGCTCTTCATGGCGGGCGTGATCCCGGGCCTCGTGCTCTCGGGGATGTTCATGCTCTTCATCGGCGCGCGCACGCGGATCGGCAGGCGCCTCGCGCCGCAGGAAAGCGGGCCCGCGTCGCTGGCCGAGCTGCTGGCGGGCATAGCGGACGTGCTTCCCTTCGTCGTGCTCATCGCCGGCACCATGGGCTCGATCTATCTCGGCATCGCAACCCCGGTGGAGGCCGCGGCGGTCGGCAGCGTGGCCGCCATCCTTATCGCCCGCATTTGGGGCGATCTCACCTGGCGGTCGCTGATGTGGACGATCGACCGCAGCATTCGCATCTCGGGCAACATCCTCTTCATCATCTACGCGGCCTACATCTACGCCTATGCGATCGGGCTGGCCGGCGTCGGCGAGACGGTGACCGCCTGGCTGGTCGGCCTGCATCTCGGCCAGATCGGATTCTTCGCCGCTCTCTTCTGCCTCTACACGGTGCTCGGCTGCTTCATCGAGAGCATCGGGATGATCGTCATCACGGTGCCGGTGCTGTTCCCCGCGCTCGCCGCCTACCACATCGATCCGATCTGGTTCGGCGTCATCCTGGTGATGTTCGTCGAGCTCGGCCAGATTTCCCCGCCAATCGGGATCAATCTTTTCGTCATTCAAAGCGTTTGGGACGGCAAGCTGGCCGACGTGGTCCTGGGGACCATTCCCTTCCACGTGATCATGTTTCTTCTTCTTGTCATGCTGGTCCTCTTTCCCGGGCTCGC
>DATJTV010000026.1:0-7488 GCA_035503055.1 Acetobacteraceae bacterium | reverse complement strand
CAGGAGGATATTGAGCTCTGCGAATCGTTCATCGGCGGCGCGCATCGCGCCGAACTGGCGCGTGTAGCCGAGCCAGTACTGGCCGATCACGAGGAAGCTCAGCACATAGCCGAGATATCGCGGCCAGAGTGCCACGAGCGCGGCGAGCAGCCGCGCGCTGTCAAGGCTTCCGACAGTCTCGGGCAGATCGATGTTCAGGATCAGGATCGTCATCGCGACGACCATCACGCCGTCGGTGAAGGCGTTCAATCGGCCGACGTCGCGGCCGCGCGATTCGGCGTTGACCATCCTTGTCCCCTCTTCGTTTGCATCTTTTTCTGACGTGGATTACGGAAAGGGCGACGGGCCGGAAGGGCGGGCGAATCGGTGCATGGCGGGCGTGATCCGGACGGTCATCACTGCCGTTCTCGCGAACTTTCCGCCGAGCTTCCTCATCCTCGGGCCGCTCGGCGCCGCCGCCGGCCACATCCACCAGATGATCGCCGCCCATAATTTCGCCCCCGGAAATGCCGGGGGCGTGTTCTGCATGGACATAGCGATCCCGCTCGTGGGTTTTCTGCTGCTTTGGCTCGGCCGCCGCTTCAGCCGCGCCTGAGCGCGCATACTTCACGCGGGATCGACGCCGCGGACGGCAAAGGACCCGAGCACCGCCAGCACCGCGGCGAGCGGCACCGCGCCCACGATGCGCAAACCCTCGTGCGCGAGGAACCCGCCGAGCGCCGCACCGGTCGCATAGACCGCGAAAGCCGCGATCTGCCGCGCCGTCCGATGCGGCATGTGCGCCGGCGGCGCCTTGTCCGCGGCAACACCCGTCAGCCCGTAGACGATGGTGGTGAGGGTGCCCGTGAAGACGGTCGTCGTGATGCCGGGCACGCCGAGATGGTGCGCAATGAGGCTCTGCGCGCCCATTCCCGACGACGCGAGGAGGATCATGACGATCGCGACCGCCTCCGGCGCGCCTCGGCCCACGGCGATGAAGAGCGCGGCGAAAAGGGCGAGGAAGCAAGCCTCGATCGCGAAACCGCGCGCCACCCCGCGCGAGAAGGCGCCGCGCTCCGTCGCGACGAGCGGCCGCGAGGCGATCGCCGCGCCGGCGATGAAGCCCACGAGTGCCGCGACCGCGCGGGCGGAGGCGAGAATCCGGCCTTCGCCGATCGCAACGCCGAGGAGCACCGTGTTGCCGGTCATCGCCGAGGTGAAGACCTCGCCGAGGGCGACGAAGCTCAGCGCGTCCATCGCGCCGGCGCCGAGCGTGAGCAGCGCCACGGTGATCTCGGTGCGCGCGAGCCACGGGTTCTCGCCGCTCACGCGCCGCCCTTCAGTGCGAGCGCGGCGGCATAGACCTCGCGCCGCTTGGCACCCGTCTCGCCGGCGACGGCGGCGACCGCCTCCTTCACGCTCATGCCGCCCGCGAGCGCCGCCTTGAGCCGCGCCTCGATGCCGGCCGGCGAAACCTCCGCCGCCTCGGGCGCGGCCGGGCCGACGACGAGCGTGACCTCGCCGCGCGCCTCCGCCTCGCGATAATGCGCCGCGAGCGCGGCAAGCGTGCCCCGCCGCACCTCCTCGAAGCGCTTCGTAAGCTCGCGGGCCACGGCGGCCTCGCGCGTGCCGAACGCGGCCGCCAGGTCCGCGAGCGTCGCCGCCAGCCGGTGCGGCGCCTCGTGCCAGACGAGGCTCGCGCGCAAGCCCGCCCGCTCCCATCCCGCCACGCGCGCGAAGGCGGCGCGGCGCGCGGCGGCGCGCGGCGGCGGGAAGCCGAGGAAGAGGAACGGCGAGGGCGGAAGGCCGGAGATCGTGAGCGCCATCAGCGCCGCACTCGGCCCCGGCACCGCCGAAACCGGAAGCCCCGCCGCGACGGCCGCGCGGACCAGGCGGAATCCGGGATCGGAAAGCACGGGCGTGCCCGCGTCCGAGATCAGCGCGACCCGCCGCCCCGCTTCGAGGGCGGCCAGCAGTGCCGGGATTCGCCGCTCCTCGTTGTGCTCGTGCAGTGCCGAGAGGCGTGCGACAATGCCGAACGCGCTCAGGAGTCGCCTGGCCACGCGCGTGTCCTCGCAGAGGACGAGGTCGGCCCCTCTGAGCGCCGCGATCCCGCGCGCCGTCATATCGCCGAGGTTGCCGATCGGGGTGGAAACCAGCACAAGACCGCCCGGCACGGGCGCCTCGGCCGGGCTGGAGGAAGGGACGGATGAATCGTCGGGCACTGCTGGTCCTGCTCTCCGCCCTCGGGCTCGCGGGCTGCACGAGCACCGGCTTCGTCACCGGCACGTCGGGCGGGCCGGCCGGCCTCTATCCGAACGGCTCGAGCTCCATTGCGCCGGAGAGCCGCAAAGTGTCCATCCTGCTGCCGCTCTCCGGGCCGCTCGCTCCCATCGGCCAGTCGATGCTGCAGGCCGCCGAGATCGTGCTTCAGGCGCCCGGCTCGCCGCCGTTCCGCGCCTTCGACACCGGCGGCACGCCGGCGGGCGCCGCCGCCGCCGCCCAGCAGGCGGTCGCGTACGGCGCCGGCATCATCCTGGGCCCGCTCACCTTCGCCGACACCGCGTCCGCCGCCCCCATCGCCCGCGCGGCGAGCATCCCCATGCTCGCCTTCACCAACGACGAATCCGAGGCCAGCCCCGGCGTCTGGATCCTCGGCATTACGCCCGGCCAGCAGGTGCGGCGGCTGGTCGCGGCGCTGCAGGCGCAAGGCAAGACGCGGCTCGCCGCCCTGCTGCCGGACAACAACTACGGCGCCGCCATGCAGACCGCGCTGCAATCGGCAGCCTCCGCCGCCGGCGACCCGCCGCCCACCATCCAGACCTATTCCTCGGGGATCGGCTCGATCAACGAGGCGGTGCGCGAGGTCTCGGACTACGCCGACCGCCGCGGCCCGATCGAGGCGCAAATCAGCGCCGCGCGCGCGCTCGACAACGCGGCCGGCCGGGCGCGCATGCACGAGCTGATGCAGGAGCCGATCCCGCCCCCGCCGTTCGACGCCCTCCTCCTCGCCGCAACCGGCACCGACCTGCAGGAAATCGGCGCCTTCCTTCCCTACTACGACCTCAATCCGGGCGCGGTGCAGGTGGTCGGGCCGAACCTCTGGCAGGAGCCGGACGCACGGCGGGGTGCGGCGCTCGCCGGCGCCTGGTACGCCGCGCCCGACCCCTCCTCCCGCCAGCAGTTCGCCGACGCCTACGCCGCCAAATACGGAACCCCGCCGCCGGCGCTCGCCGACATCGCCTTCGATGCGGCGGCGCTGGCGCGCGTGCTCGCCCAAGGCCCTGGCTATTCGGTGGCCGCGCTGACCAGCCCCACGGGATTCGCGGGCGCCGACGGCGTGCTGGCGCTCCGGCCGGACGGGCAGGTGGTGCGCGGGCTCGCGGTCTTCTCGATCGGCGCCGGCGGGGAAGCGACGGTGCTCGACCCGGCGCCGACCAGCCTCGCCGGCCCCGGCGCCGGCGCCTGAACGCGGCGCCCGGACCCCTGTGTGGCTCGCGCTTTGCCTCGGGGGACCGCCTCTCGCGGTGCTCGCGGCGCTCGCGCTCGCCGGCACCCTGCCCCTCGTCCCGTTCCTCGCCGCGGCCGGCACCGTCGCCCTCTGCGCGGGCCTCGTCGCCTGGCTGGTGCAGGCCGACCTCGACCGGCTTTCCGCGGCGCTGGAAAGGCTCGCGACCGGCATCCTTCCCACGCGCGAGACGCGGCCGTTCCTGCCGTTCCTTAGGCCGCTCGCAGCCGGGATCGCGGATGTCGCGCGGCGCAGCGCCGCCGAGGCCGCGCGGCTGGCCGGGCGGCGGGGGATCGACGAGACGATCGTCGAGCGCCTGCCCGACGCGCTCCTGATCCTCGATGAAGGGCACAGCGTCGTGCGCGCCAACGAAGCCGCGCGCGCCGCCTTCGGCGCGGAGATCCCGGCCGTCCTGCGCCACCCCGAGCTGCGCGACGCGATCGACCGCGCCCTCGCCTCCGGCGCGCCCGAGACCGCCGACGTCACCATCCCGGTCCCGGTCGAGCGGACGGTGCGCGCGAGCATCCTGCCGCTCGCGGAGGGCGCGGGCCGGCACGTCGTGGTCGTGCTCTCGGATCGCACGCGCGAGCACGCGATCGAGCGGATGCGCGCGGACTTCGTCGCCAACGCGAGCCACGAGCTGCGCACGCCGCTCGCCAGCCTGATCGGCTTCATCGAGACGCTGCGCGGGCCGGCCGCCGACGATCCGCCGGCCCAGCGCCGCTTCCTCGGCATCATGGACGGCGAGGCCGCCCGCATGCAGCGCCTGATCGACGACCTCCTCTCGCTCTCGCGCATCGAGCTCGTCGAGCACCAGCCGCCGGCCGGCGCGGTCGATCTCGCCACGTTCCTCCCGCGCATCGCCGCGGGCTTCGAGCCGCGGCTCGCCGAACGCCACATGCAGCTCCGCGTCGCCTTGGCACCCGACCTCCCGCTCGTCGCCGCCGACGCCGACCAGCTCGCCCAGGTGGTGCAGAACCTGCTCGACAACGCGGTGAAATACGGCAGCGAGCGCGGCACGGTGCAGCTCACGGCGGAAACCCAAGGCACCGGCGCCACCTTCGCGGTGACCGACGACGGCCAGGGCATCGCCCGCCAGCATTTGCCGCGGCTCACGGAACGCTTCTACCGCGTGGACAAGGGCCGCTCGCGCGCTATCGGCGGCACCGGCCTCGGACTCGCCATCGTCAAGCACATCGTCAACCGCCACCGCGGCCAGCTCACGATCGAAAGCACCGAAGGCAAGGGCAGCACCTTCCGCATCTGGCTCCCCGCCGCGAAGGCATGACCCGCCCCACCGGTTCAGAAGGCCAGGGGGCTCTGCCCCCCAGCGGGTAGCCAACGCGCAAGCGCGCTGGGTACCCGCGCACCCCACGCCAAGGGCCGAGCCCTTGGAACCCTATTCCTTGCGCCGCCGAAGTGCCCCGATTCCGCCGTCGGTCGTCACGCTCCGGCCTGCCGGCGCCGCATCGCGCCGAAAGCCCAAAACGATGCCGCCAGCGCCGCGAGCCCCGTGCCGAGAAGGAGGAGCGAGCCGGGCTCCGGCACCGGCGTGGAGGGAGAGCCGGTGGTCCAGGTGCCGGGGTCGTTGAGGTTGTGTCCCGACTCGTTGTCGTTATCCATGACGCCCTGGTCGACCACGCCGATGCCCGGAGCATCCTGGCTTGAGATGCTGGCTTCGATGACGGAACCGATATCGACGGTCAGCTCCCAACCGATGATGTCCCCGCTCGAGTTGGTCTCGAAGGCGAATTGGTCGGTCGTGGCGTTCGCGTTCGTGATCGTCTGCTGACCGTCGCTGAAGCTGAACGAGACGATCGAGGCAGAGGGCTCGAAGGTGAAGCTGCTGATATTGTCGGCCAGCGCCGAGGTCAGGGTGATCGAGCCGGTGACGCTGTCGCTGGTGGTGTACGGGAACGTCGCGCTGGTGAAGTCGTTCCCGGTGTAGGTATACGTGACATCCGCACGGGCGGCCGCGATCGACAGCACGCAGCCCACCAGGCCGATCACGGCAGCGGTGGCATATTTCATGCGCGTCATGACGCTCTCCTTGTTCCGAGACGTTGTTTCGTTCCCGTCGGGTCGGGGCCGAACCCGGCCGAAACGAGTTGTCTCAGGGCGATGCAAGTGCCGGGCCACGACCCGAAATGGCCGGAATCCAATAGGATAAGACGAGACGCGATTTCGGTACTGTAAGGAGATCCTTACAGTGCGCCGCGTTCGCGCCGCGGCGGCGCATTCGTCCATCGTCCGTCCGGCCCTCCGGCTTTCGCCCAATCGCACAATTGGTTTGGCGCCGGAGGGCCGACGGCGCGCGGTTTGTCGCCTAAGCTGCCGGCGGCGATCGCGGCCGGCACGGGGTTTGGCATGCAAGATGACTTCCCGCTCGCGCTTCATACCTGGACGATCGACACGACACCGCTTCCGATCGCGCTGGAGGCCGCGCGCCAGGCCGGGTTCGACGCCGTCGAGCTCCGCCGGAGCGACATCGTCCGTTGCTTCGAGCGGGGCCTCGACCGCGCGCAGGTGGTGGAGATCCTGCAAAAGAGCGGCATCCCGGTCGGCATCCTCGGCACCGAGTATGGCTGGTTCTTCGCGCGGGCCGACGAGCAGCGCAGGCTCTTCGCCGTGCTGCGCGAGACCTGCGAGATCGCTACGCGCGTCGGGTGCCAAATGATCATGAGCGCGCCCGGCCAGGTAGTGGGCACGGTTGCGGACGCGATTGCCGCCACACGCATCGCGGGCGAGATCGTCGGCGAATTTGGGCTCCGCCTCGCGCTCGAGTTCAACTCGCAGCACGATGTCGTCAACAACACCGGCGTCTTGCGCGAAATTATCGAAGGTGCGGGGCATGCGCATTGCGGCATGCTGCTCGATGCCTATCACCTCTTCCGCAGCGGCGGCATCGCCCATGGGCTCCGCTTCGTGCGGGCCGAGGAGCTCTTCCTCTTCCAGTACAGCGACGTGCCGCCGAATCCCGCCCCGGGGATCCGCCGCCCGATCGACCGGCTGCCGCCCGGCGACGGCGTGATCGACTGGGACGAGCTTTTCCGCCTCCTCCGCGCGATCGGCTATCGCGGCTTCCTGAGCTACGAGGCGCCCAATCCCGCGCTCTGGGCGCGCTCGCCCTACGATGTCGCCGCCGAGGGCGCGCGCAGGACGAGAGCCCTACTGGATCGTGCGGCCAAGCCTTTGGCATGATCCGTCCCACGCTTCACGCTCTACGCTTCACCCAAGGAAATCCGCCATGTCCCAGATCACGCTCGCCCAGGCGTCCATCATCGTCGATGCCGCCCTCGCCAAGGGACGCGAGAAGAAGTTCGATCCGCTGACCGTGGTGGTGCTGGATGCCGGCGGGCACGTGGTCGCCGCCAAGCGCGAGGACGGGAGCGGGATCCTGCGTTTCGAGATCGCGCTGGGCAAGGCCTGGGGCGGGCTCGGCTTCGGCTTCGGCTCGCGCGCGCTGGCTGCGCGCGCGGCCAAGGCGCCGATGTTCGTCACCGCCGTGGCCGCGGTCGCGGAGGGAAGGCTGGTGCCGGTTCCCGGCGGCGTGCTGGTGCGCGATCCGTCCGGCGCGGTGATCGGCGCGGTCGGGATTTCCGGAGACAACAGCGACAATGACGAGATCGCCGCGATCGCCGGGGTCGAGAAGGCCGGGCTCACGGCGGATCCCGGCGCCTGAGAAGCGCTTGCGTCACGGCGGCCCTCTGCCGTCCGCCGACGACACCAGCCGCGTGCGCACCGAGGTGAGATGGCGGCGCATGCGTTCCGCGGCCTCGCGCGGATCGCGCCGCGAGATCGCCTCGTAGATCGCATCGTGCTCGGCAAAGGTCGAGTAGTTCGCCGGCGGCGCCGTGCCCGTGCGCACCGTCCGCCATATGCCCGAGCGGCGCACGGCATTGAGCGTCTCGAAGAGCGTCATCAAAAGCTTGTTCTTGGTCGCGGCCGCGATCGCATAGTGAAAGCGGCTGTCCCAGGATTCGAAGACGCGCCACAGCCGC
>DATJTV010000025.1:0-19736 GCA_035503055.1 Acetobacteraceae bacterium | reverse complement strand
GCCGTCCTTGTTCTTGACCTGCCAGCCGCACGGCAGCCCGCCGACCTCGTCCGCCTGCATGTCGGCGCCGGTATAGATCGCGGCGACGCCCGGCATCGCGGCCGCGGCCGCGGTGTCGATCGAGACGATCCGCGCGTGCGGCCGGTCCGAGCGGCGAAGATGCGCGTAGAGCTCTCCCGGGCGATTGATATCGTCGGTGTAATGGCCGGCTCCGCTCAAGAAACGCCGGTCCTCCGTGCGGCGAACGGCGGCCCCGATCCCCATCGATCCCATCGCGACGTCCTCCGTCAGATTTCTTCGTATTTTTCCGAGATCTATTGCGCTCGGAGACCTATTCGGCCGCTTCCGGCATCGCCTTGCCGTGCATCAGGGGCCACGCCGCCGCCACCGCCTTGACGATGTTGTGATAGCCCGTGCAGCGGCAGAGATTGCCCTCGAGCCCGTGGCGGATCTGCTGCTCGGAAAGTCCCTCCGGATGCGATTGCACGAGATCGATCGCGCTCATCACCATGCCCGGCGTGCAGAAGCCGCATTGCAACGCGTGATGCTCGCGGAACATTTCCTGCATCGGATGCAGCGTGCCGTCCGGCTTCGCCAGCCCCTCGATCGTCGTCACCGCCGCGCCTTCGAGCTGCAGCGCCAGGATCGTGCAGGACTTGATCGAAACGCCGTTGACATGGACCACGCAGGCGCCGCACTGGCTCGTATCGCAGCCGACATGGGTGCCGGTCAGGCGCAGCGTTTCGCGCAGCAGCTCGACCAGCAAGGTGCGGCCTTCCACCTCCGCCGTCACGCTCTCGCCATTCACGGTCAGCGATACTTGCGGCATTGCGTCCCCTCCTTCCGTAGCGGCCACGCGCCCGAACTCGGCCGCCAAAGGTCGGCGGAATGTGAGCGCGCCCGCCGCCTATGGTCAAGCCGGCCATGGTCAAGCCTGGCGCGCCGGCCGCGCGGGCTTGGGTGCTGCGAAGCCGAGGAGACGAAAGGTCTCCGCCATATGCGGCGGCAGCGCCGCCTCGACCGTGAGCCGCCCGCCTTCGGGGTGCGGGAAGGAAAGCGCGCGGGCGAAAAGATGGAGCGTGGCGGGAAACCCTTCCGGCAAGGCCCGCTCCCCGCCATAGGTCGCATCGCCCAGGATCGGCGTGCCGAGGGACGCGCAATGCACGCGCAGCTGGTGCGTGCGGCCCGTGTGCGGCGCAAGCTCCAGCCAGGCGAAGCGCTTGCCCGCGTGATCGAGCGTCCGGTAGCGCGTCACCGCGGCGACGCCGGCGCCGTCCGTTGCGGGCGCCGTGCGGCCGAAGCGGACGCCTTGCGTGCGTATCAGCGGCAAATCGATCCGCCCCTCGGGCGGCAGCGGCCGCCCGACGACGACCGCCCAGTAGGTCTTGAAAACCTCCCGGCCGCGGAACGAAGCCGCGAGCTTCGCCGCCGCCGCGGCACTCCGGGCGAGCACCAGCACGCCGGCGGTGTCGCGGTCGAGCCGGTGGACGAGCCGCGGCCGCTCGGCCGCGCCGTCGGCAAGCGCCTCCAGCATGCCGTCGAGATGGCGGGCGATCCCCGGGCCGCCCTGGACCGGAAGCCCGGCCGGCTTGTCCAGCACCAGCACCGACGCGTCGCGGTAGAGGACGCGCCGGGCGAGCGCCCGCACCGTCTCGGGATCTGCCGGCGGCGGCGGGACCCGCGGCGGCGGTCCATCCGGCAAGGGGGGCACGCGCACCGCCTGGCCGGCCGCCAGCCGGGTTGCGGCCGCGGCGCGCCTTCCATCCACGCGCACCTGCCCGGTGCGGCAAAGCCGCTCGATCGCATTCTGCGTCAAACCCGGAAAATGGCGACGAAACCAGCGGTCGAGCCTGATCTCCGCTTCGTCCACGGCAACCAGCCGATGCTCCACGCTCACTTCTGCCGTCCGGCCCGAAGCCGCTCCCAGTCCGCGAGCCGCCTTGCGACCTCGCGCTCGAACCCGCGCTCGGTCGGCCGATAGAAGGCGCGCCGCTTCATTCCTTGGGGAAAATAATTTTGGCCGGAGAACGCCTCCTCCGCCTGATGGTCGTACTCATAGCCCGCCCCATAGCCGAGATCGCGCATCAGCCCCGTCGGCGCATTCAGGATATGGGCCGGCGGCATCAGGCTGCCGGTCGCCTTCGCCGCATCCGTCGCCTGGCCGAGGCCGACATAGAGCGCGTTCGATTTCGGTGCGGTCCCGAGATAGACGACCGCCTGCGCGATCGCCAGCTCGCCCTCCGGCGTGCCGAGCCGCTCATAGGCCTCCCACGCCGCGAGCGCCTGGCCGAGCGCCGCGGGATCCGCCATCCCGACATCCTCGGAGGCGAACCGCACCAGGCGGCGGGCGATGTAGCGCGGATCCTCCCCGCCCGCGAACATCCGCGCGAGCCAATAGAGCGCAGCATCGGCGTCCGAGCCGCGCAGCGATTTGTGCAGCGCCGAAATGAGGTTGTAATGCTCGTCGCGGTCCTTGTCGTAGAGGGCGGCCCGCCGCGCCAGCAGGGCGGCCAGGCCCGCCGCGTCGAGCGGCGCCGCATCGGCCGGCAGCGCGAGAAGCTGCTCGACCATGTTGTAGAGGTACCGCCCGTCGCCGTCGGCCATGGCGCGCAAGGCCGCCCTTCCCTCCGCCGTGAGCGGCAGCTTCCGCGCCGCCGCCTCGGCGCGCGCGAGCAGCAATTCGAGCGCCGCATCGTCGAGCCGCCGCAGCACCAGCACCTGGCAGCGCGAAAGGAGCGCCCCGTTCAGGGCGAAGGAGGGATTCTCCGTCGTCGCGCCCACCAGCACGATGGTCCCGGTCTCGACCACGGGGAGAAAAGCGTCCTGCTGGGCACGGTTGAAGCGATGGATCTCGTCCACGAAGAGCAGCGTGCCCTCGCCGCGCTGCCGCCGGCGCTGGGCCTCCTCGAAGGCGCGCTTGAGGTCGGCAACCCCGGAGAACACGGCCGAAAGCTGCACGAACGCGAGACAAGCGCGCGCCGCGAGCAGGCGGGCGATGGTGGTCTTGCCCGAGCCGGGCGGACCCCACAGGATGAGGCTGGCAAGCGAGCCCTGCGCCAGCATGCGCGAGAGCGCCCCGTTCGGGTCGAGCAGGTGATCCTGGCCGACCACTTCGTCGAGCGTCTTCGGGCGCAGCCGGTCGGCCAGCGGATGCGGCGCGCCCGCCGGCGCCGCTCGCGGCTCGCCGAAGAGGTCATCGGACCCGTGTTGCACTGACGACATCTCTCAAGCATAGCCCAACGAACGTCGGCATGGCGGGGCGAGGAAAGCGAGTGCGATGCGTCTCTTCGATCTGAGCGGCAGAGTGGCGGCGATCACCGGCGGCAACGGCGGCATCGGCCTCGGCATGGCCAAGGGCCTCGCGGAGGCCGGCGCGTCCGTCGCCATCGCGGCGCGCGATGCCGCCAAGGCCGGCAAGGCCGTCGCCGAGCTGGAACGGCTGGGCGCGCGCGCCGCCTTCGTGCCCTTCGACGCCGGCAAGCAGGACGCCTGCCGCGCGATGATCGAGACCGTCGGCCGCGAGTTCGGCCGCCTCGACATCCTGGTGAACAATGCCGGTATCTCGATCCGCAAGCGGCCGGAGGAATACACGGCGGAGGAATGGCAGTCGGTTCTCGATATCAACCTCAACAGCGCCTTCTGGTGCGCCCAGGCCGCCTATCCGGGCATGCGCGAGCGGGGCGGAGGCAAGATCATCAATATCGGCTCGATGATGTCGATCTTCGCCGCGCCCTATTCCGCGCCCTACGCGGCGAGCAAAGGCGGCATCCTGCAGACGACGCGGGCGCTCGCCGTCGCCTGGGCGAAGGACAATATCCAGGTGAACGCGGTCCTGCCGGGCTGGATCGACACCGAGCTGACGCGCACGGCCCGCCGCCAGGTGCCGGAGTTGAACGAACGGGTGCTCGCGCGCACGCCGGCCGGCCGCTGGGGCGCGCCCGAGGACTTCGCCGGCATCGCCGTGTTCCTCGGCGGCCCGGCGTCGGATTTCGTGACCGGCGCAGGAATCGTCGTGGATGGCGGGTATTCGAGCTTGGCCTGACCCAATCCAGGGGGCTTTGCCCCCTGGGACCCCCAGCAAAGGCGGAGCCTTTGCAATCCATTACTTAAGGAATGGGGGTCTGGGGCCTCAAGGCCTTAAGCTGGGGGCGGGGTTCCCATCGCGCGAGCGCGATGAGGGCCCGGTCCAGGGGCGGAGCCCCTGGGATTACGCTGCCGCTTCTTCTTCCTTGGCCTCAGGCTTCGGGCCGCTGTCCTGGCCCTTGGCCGCAACATCCCGATCGACCAGCTCGATAACCGCCATCGGCGCCGCGTCGCCATAGCGGACCCCGGCCTTGAGCACCCGCGTATAACCCCCGGGCCGGGTGCGATAGCGTTGCGCAATCGCATCGAACAGCTTGACGACGATCTTCTCGTCGCGAAGGGCTGCGTAAGCCTGGCGGCGGGCGGCCATGCCGCCGCGCTTGCCGAGCGTGATCAGCCGCTCGGCCGCGGGCCGCAGCTCCTTCGCCTTGGGCAGCGTGGTCGTGATCTGCTCGTGCTTGAAGAGCGCCACCGTCAGGTTGCGCAGCATCGCCTGCCGGTGGCTCGAAGTGACGCCGAGCTTGCGGCCGGCCATACCGTGACGCATGGTTCGATCTCTCCTTCGCGATCGCGGATCAGAACGGCTCTTCGAGCCGCTTGGCCAGGTCCTCGATGTTCTCGGGCGGCCAGCCGGGGACGGTCATGCCGAGGGAGAGCCCCATCGCCGCCAGCACTTCCTTGATCTCGTTCAGCGATTTCCGCCCGAAGTTCGGCGTCCGCAGCATTTCCTGCTCGGTCTTCTGCACGAGGTCGCCGATATAGACGATATTGTCGTTCTTCAGGCAGTTGGCGCTGCGCACCGAGAGCTCGAGGTCGTCCACCTTGCGCAGGAGGTTGCGGTTGAAGGGCAGGTCCTCGGCGGGCTCCTCGTGGCGAAGCTCGCGCGGCTCCTCGAAATTGATGAAGAGCTGGAGCTGGTCCTGCAGGATGCGCGCCGCCAGCGCGACGGCGTCCTCCGGGCTCACCGTGCCGTTCGTCTCGACCGTGAGGAGGAGCTTGTCGTAGTCCGTCACCTGCGCGACGCGGGTGGGCTCGACGCGGTAGGAGACGCGGCGCACCGGCGAATAGATCGAGTCCACGGGAATAAGCCCGATCGGCGCGTCCTCGGCCCGGTTCGCGGTCGCGGGCTGGTAGCCCTTGCCGCTGTTGACCGTGAACTCCATGCCGAACTTCACCCCATCGTCGAGGGTGCAGAGCACGAGATCGGGATTGAGGATCTCGATATCGTGCCCGGTCTGGATCTGCGCGGCCCTGACTTCACCCGGCCCGGTCGCCGTCAGCATCATGCGCTTCGGCCCCTCGCCGTGCATGCGAAGCGCAAGCTGTTTCACGTTCAGCACGATATCGGTGACGTCCTCGCGCACGCCCGGGATCGAGCTGAACTCGTGCAGCACGCCGTCGATCTGCACGGCCGTCACCGCCGCACCCTGCAGCGAGGAGAGCAGGATCCGGCGGATCGCGTTGCCGAGCGTCATGCCGAAGCCGCGTTCCAGCGGTTCCGCGATGATCGTCGCGGTGCGCGAGGGATCCGTGCCGGGCTCGACGCCGAGCTTGTCCGGCTTGATCAGGGACTGCCAATTTTTCTGGATGATCACGCTTGCCTCGTTCAACCCTGGTAACGGCCCGCTCGATCGCCGTCTAAACCCTGCGGCGCTTGCAGGGACGGCAGCCATTGTGCGGGATAGGCGTCGTGTCGCGGATGGCGGTGATCGCGAACCCCACCGCCTGGAGGGCGCGGAGCGCGCTTTCGCGTCCCGAGCCCGGGCCGCTCACCTCGATCTCGAGCGTCTCCATGCCGTGCTCGCGCGCCTTTCGCCCGGCATCCTCGGCCGCCACCTGCGCCGCGTAGGGCGTGGATTTGCGGCTGCCTTTGAAGCCCTGGCTTCCCGACGACGACCAGGCAATGGTGTTGCCCTGCGCATCGGTGATCGTGACCACGGTATTATTGAAGCTGGCGGCGACGTGGGCCACGCCGGCGGTGATGTTCTTCCGCTCCTTCTTGCGCGGACGAGCAGCGGTAGCCGGCTTCGCCATGTGGTTCGGTTCCTTCGGTGCTTCGCGGCCCCCGTGCGGGGGGCGGCCGGGTTCGGTTGCGTTCGGCGGTCGCCCGCTTCTACTTCGTCACTTTCTTCTTGCCGGCGATCGGCACGGCCTTGCCCTTGCGCGTGCGTGCATTGGTGTGCGTGCGCTGGCCGCGAACCGGCAGGCCGCGGCGATGGCGCAGGCCGCGATAGCAGCCGAGGTCCATCAGGCGCTTGATGTTCATCGCCACTTCCCGGCGCAGGTCGCCCTCGACCCGGTACTCGCGGTCGATCAGCTCGCGGATCCGCAGGACCTCGTCGTCGGAGAGCTGGTTCACGCGCCGCTCGTCGGGGATGGAGAGCTTGCGGCAGATCTCCCCGGCCTTCGTCGCCCCGATCCCGTAGATGTAGCGAAGCCCAATGGTGACCCGCTTGTTGGTCGGGATGTTCACACCGGCGATGCGTGCCACGCTGTCCTCACTCCCGTCCGGGCCCGGACCCCAGGGACCTCCGGACCAAAATGGCGATCAAGCTATTCCACAACAAGATCCGCCCCGCGGCCCCCGGCCGCAGGGATCAGAAACGATCTTAACTATAAGCCCGCTTCCCGGCTAGTCAATCGATCCTGACCGAATTTGGGTGAGCCGGCTTCCGCTTCAAGCCGCTCGATTGCCCGCCCGATCGCCTGGGCGACCGCCTCGATCCCGGCCATCCCATCGACCGGGAAGAGCTTTCCCTGCCGGCGGTAATAGGGAAGCAGCGGGGCGGTCTGGCGGTGGTAGGCGGCGAGCCGGGCCGTCACCGTCTCCGCCGTATCGTCGGCCCGGCGGACGAACTCGGTGCCGCCGCAGCGGTCGCACACCCCGGGAACCCGGGTTGGCCGGAAGCGCTCGTGATAGCCGGCGCCACAGGTCGCGCAGGTGAACCGGCCGACGATCCGCTCGGTGAGCGCGGCGTCGTCCACCTCGATCACGATCACGCCCGCCAGGTGGAGGCCGCGCTCGGCGAGCATGCCGTCGAGCGCCTCGGCCTGCGGAACGGTGCGCGGAAACCCGTCCAGGATGACGTCGTGCCCGACCTCGGCCGCGATCCGCTCGCCCAGGAGGCGCACGATCACGGCGTCGGGGACCAGCTCGCCCCGGTCCATGATCGCCTTTGCCTCGCAGCCGATAGGGCTTCCCCGCGCCACCTCGGCGCGCAGCATGTCGCCGGTGGAGATCTGCCGGAACCCGAGCCGGCTCACCAGCCGCTCCGCCTGCGTGCCCTTCCCTGCGCCCGGCGGACCGAGGAGGATCAGGATCATCGCGTCCGGCCCTTGATCCGCGCCTTCCGGATGAGCCCCTCGTACTGATGGGCGAGCAGGTGCGATTGGATCTGCGTCACCGTGTCCATGGTGACGGAGACGATGATGATCAGGCTGGTGCCGCCGAAATAGAAGGGCACCGAGTAGTAGTTGATGAGGATCTCCGGCAGCAGGCAGACCGCCACGAGGTAGAGCGCGCCGACCGCGGTGATGCGCGTGAGCACGTGGTCGAAATACTGGGCGGTGGCGCTGCCCGGGCGGATGCCGGGGATGAAGCCGCCGTATTTCTTGAGGTTGTCCGCCGTCTCCTCCGGGTTGAACACCACCGCGGTGTAGAAGAAGGTGAAGAAGATGATCATCGCGGCGTAGAGCACCATGTAGGCCGGCTGCCCGTGCCCCAGGGTGGCGGCGATGCGCGCGAGCCAGTTGGAGCCGCCGCTCGCCTGCGAAAAGCCGGTGATGGTGGCCGGGATCAGCAGGATGGAGCTCGCGAAGATCGGCGGGATGACGCCCGAGGTGTTCACCTTGAGCGGCATGTGGGTCGAATCGCCGCCGAACATGCGGTTGCCGACCTGCCGCTTCGGATAGCGCACCACCACCTTCCGATGCGCCCGCTCCATGAACACGATGAAGGCGATCACGCCCACGGCCAGCACCAGGAAGAAGATGATGAAGACGGAGGAGAGCGCGCCGGTGCGGCCCAGCTCGAGCAGCGAGATCAAAGCCTGGGGCATGTTGGCGATGATGCCCGACATGATGATCAGGCTCGAGCCGTTGCCGATGCCGCGATCGGTGATCTGCTCGCCGAGCCAGGTCAGGAACATCGTCCCGCCGACCAGCATGATCGTGGTCGAGATGCGGAAGAACCAGCCGGGATTGCTCACCGCCGCGCCCATGGTTCCGTGCACGCCCTCCAGCCCGACGGCGATGCCGTAGGACTGGAAGAGCGCGATCACCACGGTGAGATATCTCGTGTACTGATTGAGCGTCTTGCGGCCGCTCTCGCCCTCCTTGCGCAACGCCTCGAGCGAGGGAATCGCAGCCGCCATCATCTGCACGATGATGCTGGCGGTGATGTAGGGCATGATGTTGAGGGCGAAGAGCGTCATCCGGCCGAGCGCCCCGCCCGAGAACATGTTGAACATCCCGAGAATGCCGCCGCCGGAGCGGGCCAGCAGCTCCGCCATGACGGCGGGATTCACCCCCGGGAGGGGGATGTAGGTGCCGATCCGGTAGACGATCAGCGCGCCGAGCGTGAACCAGATGCGCTTCTTGAGGTCGGTCGCCTTCGCGAACACGCCGATGTCGAAGTTCGCGGCAAGCTGTTCGGCCATCGAGGCCATGCGTCATCCCCACTCAACCGATCGGAACCGGTTCTGCGCTCTCTGGACCGGACGGGGGCGCATCCGCCCCCATCCAATGTGCCGCTCCGCCCCCCGCCATGCAAGGCCGGCCACCCGCGGCGCCGTCGGCCGACGCGCGCATGTGCTTGCCGCAACGCGGCATTTTCCCTCCGGAAATCGCTCGCGCCCCCGATCGGCGAGCGGCGAGCGCTCAGCTCTCCGAAGGCTGCTTCGCCGCCGCGGTCAGGGCGACGCTGCCGCCGGCGGCCTCGACCGCGGCGACGGCCGCGGCCGAGGCCCCCGAAACGGAGATCGTTACGGCACGATCGATCGCGCCCTTGGCGAGCAGGCGCACGCCCGCGCCCTTCGCGTCCTTGCGGACCAGGCCCGCCGCCGCCAGCGCTTCCTCGGTGATCGGCGCCGCCGGGTCGAGCTTGCCGGCCGCGATCGCCGCGGCGAGCGCACCGAGATTGACGGGAGCGAAGACCTTGCGGAACGGGTTGTGGAAGCCGCGCTTGGGCATGCGCCGATAGATCGGCAGCTGCCCGCCCTCGAACCCGTTGAGCGCGACGCCGGTGCGCGCCTTCTGGCCCTTCACCCCGCGCCCGGAGGTCTTGCCCTTGCCCGAGCCGATGCCGCGGCCGACCCGCTTGGAACGCAGCCGGGCGCCCGCATTGTCGGAGAGTTCGTTGAGCTTCATCCCTCGGTCTCCTAGAGCGTGATCGCCGGAGGTGGACCCACCGAAGGCGTGAATCACGCGAGAAAACAAAGACGAGAGCAGGATTGGGTGAGCGCAAGCGATCCCATCCTGCTCTCGTTCAGGGCAGGTCTTCGACCCGCAGCAGATGCGCCACCTTGCGGACCATGCCGCGGACGGCGGGCGTTGCCTCGACGATGCGGCTGCGGCCGATCCTGGCGAGTCCGAGGCCGATCAGGGTTTCCCGCTGCCCCGGCTTGCGCCCGGCCACCGAGGCGATCTGCGTCACCCGCAGGCGCTTCACCTCAGCCATCGCTCGCCTCGACTTGGGCTGTCCCCGGGACTGCGGCCTCGCGCCGGCCGAGGAGGTCGGAGACCTTCCGGCCCCTTCGCTGCGCGACCGTCCGCGGGGCGGCGCAGCGGCGGAGTGCGGCGAACGTCGCCTTGACCATGTTGTGCGGGTTGCGGCTGCCAAGGCATTTGGCGACCACGTCGCCGATGCCGAGCGATTCGAACACCGCGCGCATCGCCCCGCCGGCGATGATGCCGGTCCCGGCGGGTGCGGCCCGCACCACCACGCGGCCGGCGCCGAACCTTCCCTCGACATCGTAATGCAGGGTGCGGCCCTCGCGCATCGGCACGCGGATCATCCCCCGCTTCGCCCGGTCCGTCGCCTTGCGGATCGCCTCGGGCACCTCGCGGGCCTTGCCCGCGCCGTAGCCGACGCGCCCCTTCTGGTCGCCCACCACGACGAGGGCTGCGAAGGCGAAGCGCCTT
This sequence comes from Acetobacteraceae bacterium, assembly GCA_035503055.1. Classification (GTDB taxonomy): domain Bacteria; phylum Pseudomonadota; class Alphaproteobacteria; order Acetobacterales; family Acetobacteraceae; genus JAKAWQ01. Next base: position 9,512 of record DATJTV010000025.1, on the reverse strand, counting down.
CCGCCCTTCACCACCTTGGCGACGCGATTGATGCTGACCAGCTTGTCGATCAGCTCGTCGCCGCCCTCGCGGTCGCGGCCCCGTCCTTCTCTCGCTTCTCGTGCCATAAGCTCTGCTTCCTTAGAAGGCGAGGCCGCCCTCGCGGGCAGCGTCGGCGAGGGCCTGCACCCTGCCGTGATAGAGATAGGCGCCGCGGTCGAACACCACTTCCTTCACCCCGGCCGCGATCGCCCGCTCGGCGATCAGCTTGCCGACCGCCGCCGCCGCCTCTCTGTCCGCCCCGGACGCGAGCGCCTCGCGCAGGCTGCGCTCGAGGCTGGAGGCCGCGGCCACCGTGCGCCCGGCCGCATCGTCGATCACCTGGGCGTAGATGTGCCGGCCCGAGCGAAAGACGGAGAGCCGCGGCCGCCCATGCCCCTTGGTTCGCAGCTGGTGCCGGAGCCGCGCCTGACGGCGCGCGCGGATGTCCAGTTTCGCGCTCATGCTACTTCTTCTTGCCTTCCTTGCGCCGGATCTGCTCGGCCTCGTACTTCACGCCCTTGCCCTTGTAGGGCTCGGGCGGGCGGAAGCCGCGGATCTCGGCCGCGACCTGGCCGACCAGGCGCTTGTCCACTCCCTCGACCCGGACCGAGGTCGGCTTGTCGCAAGTGATGCGGATCCCCTCGGGCACCGGATAGACGACCTCGTGCGAATAGCCGAGGTTGAGGACGAGGTTCTTGCCCTGCACCGACGCGCGGTAGCCGGTGCCGGTGATCTCCATCGTCCGCGCGTAGCCCGCCGAGACCCCGCGCACCATGTTGGCGATCAGCGCCCGCGTCGTGCCCCACATCATCCGCGCCGGACGCGCGGCACCCTTGGGAGCGACGACGACGCGGCGCCCCTCCAGCGCGGTGGTGACATCCTCGGAGAGCGCGAGCGAGAGCGCGCCGAGCTTGCCCTTGGCGGTCAGCACCTGGCCCGCGATCGCCACCTCGACGCCCTCGGGGATTTGCACTGGATATTTGCCGACGCGCGACATCGCCCGCTCCTCAGAACACGCGGCAGAGAACCTCGCCGCCCACATTGGCGGCGCGGGCTTCGGCATCGCTCATCACGCCGCGCGGGGTGGAGAGGATGGAGACGCCGAGCCCGGCATAGACCCGCGGCAGCTCGGCGATCTTCGAATAGACGCGCCGCCCGGGCTTCGAGACGCGCGTGATCTCTTTGATCACCGGCTCGCCCTCGCTGTATTTGAGCTCGATGCGCAGCCGCGCCACGCCCGGGCGCAGCTCTTCGGCCGAGAAGCCGCGGATGAAGCCCTCGCGCTTCAGCACGTCGAGCACGTTGGCCCTGAGCTTGGAAGCGGGTGCGATGCAGACGGTGTGACCCGCCCGCTGCGCATTGCGGATGCGGCTCAGCATGTCGCCGAGAGGATCGGAAACGGACATCAGCGCCCTCCGTTACCAGCTCGCCTTGACGAGCCCCGGTATCTGCCCGGCCCCCGCCAGCTCCCGCAGCGCCACGCGGCAAAGCTTGAACTTCCGGTAGTTCCCGCGCGAGCGCCCGGTGAGCGCGCAGCGCAGCCGGATGCGCACCTTGGCCGCGTTGCGCGGCAGTGCGGCGAGCTTCACCGACGCCTCGAACCGGCTCTCAACCGGCGCGGAGCGGTCCATCACCTGCGCCTTCAGCGCCGCGCGCTTCGAGGCGTCGCGGGCCGTCATGCGCTCGCGCTTGAGATTGCGATTGACCGCGGAGATCTTGGCCATGCCTGCATCATCCTCCGGAACCTGCCGGGCGCTCCCGGCGGTTTTCCAAACCCTCTATTTCAGCTTGCGAACGGAAGGTCGAAGCCGCGCAACAGCGCCTTCGCCTCCGCGTCCGTCTTTGCCGTCGTCACGAAAACGATGTCCATCCCACGGATCGCGTCCACCTTGTCGTAGTTGATCTCGGGGAAGACGATCTGCTCCTTGAGCCCCATGGCGAAGTTGCCGCCGCCATCGAACCCCTTGCCCCCGATGCCGCGGAAATCGCGCACGCGCGGCAGCGCGATATTGACCAGCCGATCGAGGAACTCCCACATCCGCGCTTTCCTGAGCGTCACCTTGCAGCCGATCGCCAGGCCTTTGCGGATCTTGAAGGCGGCGATGGCCTTCTTCGCCAGCGTCTTCACCGGCTTCTGGCCGGCGATCAGGGCGAGCTCGGCCATCGCCGAGTCGAGCTTCTTCGCGTCCGCCGCCGCCTCGCCCACGCCCATGTTGATGACGATCTTCTCCAGCCGCGGCACCTCCATGAGGTTGCGGTAGCCGAACTCCTGGCGCAGCGCCGGACGCAGGACCTGCTGATAGCGCTCCTGCAAGCGCGGGACCTCCCGGACCTGGCTCATCGCCGAGACTTCGCTCATCGCGGCTTCCTCCTCACCGGTCGATCGCCTCGCCGCTCTTCCTGGCGAACCGCACCTTGCGGCCGTCCTCGAGGCGGCGGAATCCGACCCGTGTCGTCCGGTCCGTCTTGGGGTCGATCAAGGCGAGCTTCGAGAGATGCAGTGGTGCCTCCCGCTCGACGATCCCGCCCGGCTGGCCAACCCCGCGCGGCTTCTGATGCCGCGTCACCAGGCGCACGCCCTGCACCACGGCGCGGTTCTCCTTGGGCAGGACTTGCGTGACCTCGCCGCGCTTGCCCTTGTCCTCGCCGCTGATCACCTCGACCTGATCGCCCTTGCGGATGCGTGCCGCCATGACGCTAGAGCACCTCCGGGGCCAGGCTGATGATCTTCATGAAGCGCTTGGCGCGCAGCTCGCGCACCACGGGGCCGAAGATGCGCGTCCCGATCGGCTCCTGCTGCTTGGTGATCAGCACCGCCGCATTGCGATCGAAGCGGATCGCGCTGCCGTCGGGGCGGCGCACCGGAAAGGCCGTGCGCACGATCACCGCCTGGTGCACGTCCCCCTTCTTCACCTTGCCGCGCGGGATCGCCTCCTTGATCGAGACGACGATGATATCGCCGACCGAGGCCGTCTTGCGCTTGGAGCCGCCCAGCACCTTGATGCACTGCACGCGCCGCGCGCCCGAATTGTCGGCGACATCGAGATTGGTCTCGGGAAGGATCATCGACGCCTCCTCAGCCTGCCGCTTCGGGCGAGAACCGCTCGCCGTTGCGCTCGACGACCAGCCAGGTCTTGCGCTTGCTGATCGGCCGGCACTCCTCGATCTGCACGGCATCGCCCACCTTGCAGAGGTTCGCCTCGTCGTGGGCCGCATATTTCTTCGAGCGGCGGATGAACTTCTTGTAGAGCGGATGCATCACGCGCCGCTCGACCAGCACCGTCACGGTCTTGTCCATCCGATCGCTGACCACGCGCCCGCTCAACACGCGCCTTGGCATCGATCTCTCCTCAAGCCTTGCCGGCGGAGCGGCTGCGCTCCGTCATCACGGTCTTCACCCGCGCGATCTCGCGCCGCACGATCCGGACCTGCGAGAATCCCTCCTGCTGCCCGGTCGCGCGCTGGAGACGGAGGTTGAACTGCTCCTTGCGCAAATCGAGCAGCATGGTGGTCAGCTCGTCCGCCGTCTTGGTGCGCAGCTCGGTTGCCTTGCTCATCGCCTCAGCCCTCGATCCGGCTCACGAAGCGGGTGCGGATCGGCAGCTTCGCAGCACCCAGCTCCAGCGCCTCGCGCGCGACCGCCGCCGGCACGCCGTCGATCTCGAACATGATGCGGCCCGGCTTGACGCGGCAGACCCAGAACTCCGGGCTGCCTTTACCCGAGCCCATGCGGACCTCGGTCGGCTTCGTCGAGACCGGCACGTCGGGGAAGACGCGGATCCAAACGCGCCCGGTGCGCTTCATCGCCCGCGTGATGGCGCGTCGCGCCGACTCGATCTGGCGCGCGGTCACGCGATCGGGCTCCAGCGCCTTGAGGCCGAACGCGCCGAAATCGAGCGCGGTCGCACCCTTGGCGAGGCCGTGGATCCTTCCCTTGTGGGCCTTGCGGAACTTGGTGCGCTTGGGGGACAGCATCGGTGATCGCCTCTCTCAGCGCTGCGGCGCCTGCTCGGCCGCGCGGCGATCCTGGGCCATCGGATCGTGCGCGAGGATCTCGCCCTTGAAGATCCACACCTTCACCCCGCAAGTCCCGTAGGTCGTCTTGGCCGTCGCGGTGCCGAAATCGATATCCGCGCGCAGCGTGTGCAGCGGCACGCGCCCCTCGCGATACCACTCGACGCGGGCGATCTCCGCGCCGCCGAGCCGGCCCGCGCAATTGATCCGGATCCCCTGCGCGCCGAGCCGCATCGCCGACTGCACCGCCCGCTTCATCGCCCGGCGGAAGGCGACGCGCCGCTCGAGCTGCTGGGCGATGTTCTCGGCCACCAGCGTCGCATCGATCTCCGGCTTGCGGATCTCGACGATGTTGAGGGCGACATCGGTCTTCGCCATCGCCGCGAGATTCTTCCTGAGCGCGTCGATGTCCTGGCCCTTCTTGCCGATCACCACGCCGGGACGCGCGACATAGATGGTCACCCGCGGCTTCTTCGCCGGCCGCTCGATCACCACGCGCGAGACGCCGGCGCCGGCGAGCCGGCTGCGCAGATGGCTGCGGAGCTTAAGATCCTCGTGCAGCATCGCCGCATAGTCGGTGTCGCTCGCGTACCAGCGGCTATCCCAGGTCCGGTTGATGCCGACACGCAAGCCGATCGGATTGACCTTGTGCCCCATTAGCCCGCTTCCCTCGCCCTTCCGGCGTCATCCCGGTCCAAGTCGTCCCGAGCCTCCGTCCGCTCCGAGACGACGATCCGGATATGGCTGAACCATTTCTCGACGCGCGCGGCCCGTCCGCGCCCGCGCGCCTGGAACCGCCGCATCACGGAAGCCCGGCCGACATGCGCCTCCGTCACCACCAGCCGATCGACATCGAGCTGATGGTTGTTCTCGGCATTGGCGATCGCGCTCTCGAGCGCCTTCCTCACCGCAACCGCAATGCGGCGATGGCTGAAGGTCAGCCGCGCCACCGCCTGCTGCGCCGGCAGATTGCGGATCAGGGCCGCCACCAGGTTGAGCTTGCGCGGGCTCACCCGGAGGTTGCGCACGATCGCCTCGGCGTCGGTGTCGGCCAACCGGCGGGGATGCGAGGGCTTGCCCATCTCAGCTTCTCTTCGCCTTCTTGTCCGCCGCGTGGCCGGTGAAGGTCCGCGTCGGCGAGAACTCGCCGAACTTATGGCCGACCATGTTCTCGTTCACCTGCACGGGCAGGAACTTATGGCCGTTGTAAACGCCGAAGGTGAGGCCGACGAATTGCGGCAGGATCGTCGAGCGGCGCGACCAGATCTTGATGATCTCGTTGCGGCCGCCGCCGCGCACGGCGTCCGCCTTCGCGAGCAGATAGCCGTCGACGAACGGACCCTTCCAGACGGAGCGTGCCATCGCCTCAGCCCTTGCCCTGATTGCGGCGGCGAATGATCATCTTGTCCGTCCGCTTGTTGGTGCGCGTCCGGTAGCCCTTGGTCGGCTTGCCCCACGGCGTCACCGGATGCCGCCCGCCCGAGCTCCGCCCCTCGCCGCCGCCGAGCGGATGATCGACCGGGTTCATCGACACGCCGCGATTGTGCGGCCGGCGGCCGAGCCAGCGGCTTCGCCCCGCCTTGCCGATATGCACGTTCGAATTGTCGGGATTGGAGACCGCGCCGACGCTTGCCATGCACTCGGCGCGGACCACGCGAAGCTCGCCCGAGCCGAGCTTGAGCTGGGCGTAGCCGGCGTCCTTGCCGACCAGCTGCACGTAGGTCCCGGCCGCACGCGCGATCTTGCCGCCCGCGCCAGGCTTCATCTCGACATTGTGGACGATCGTGCCCACCGGGATCGCGGCGAGCGGCATCGCGTTGCCGGGCTTGATGTCGACGCGCGCTCCGGAGACCACGCTGTCGCCGACCGCGAGCCGCTGCGGGGCGAGAATGTAGGCGAGCGCGCCGTCGGAATAGCGGATGAGCGCGATGAACGCCGAGCGGTTCGGGTCGTATTCCAGCCGCTCGACGCTCGCCGGCACGTCGAAGCGGCGGCGCTTGAAGTCGATCACCCGATAGACGCGCTTGTGGCCGCCGCCGCGAAACCGGCTCGTGGTATGGCCGTGCTGGTTGCGCCCGCCGGTCGAGCTCTTGCCTTCCGTCAGCGTCTTGACCGGCTTGCCCTTCCAGAGGCCAACGTGGCTGACGAGGACGGTGCCGCGCAGGCTCGCGGTGACGGGGTTGAAGTTCTTGAGTGCCATCGGCCTGATCCTGCTCCCGGTCCTGCTCAGGCGAGCCGCGAGGTGAAATCGATGTTCTGGCCTTCCGCGAGGCGCACGAACGCCTTCTTGACGTCCGGGCGCCGTCCGGGATGGCCGCGGAACCGCTTGGTCTTGCCCTTGGCGTTCAGCGTGTTCACCGTCAGCACCTTGACGCCGAAGATCCCCTCGATGGCGGCCTTGATCTCGGGCTTCGTCGCGTCCAGCGCGACGCTGAACACCACCTGGCCGCGCTCGCCGAGCCTGGTCGCCTTCTCGGTGATCACCGGCCGGCGGATGATGTTGAACATCGCCTCGCGCGATAGCTTCTTCGCGGTGCGGCGGGCGGCAAGCGCTCGGGGCTCGCTCATGCCAACCGCTCCATCAGCCCGGCGACGCCGGCGCGCGTGATCACCAGCAGGTCGTGGTTGAGGATGTCGTAGACGTTGGCGCCGATCGTCGGCAGCACGTCGATGCCCTCGAGATTGCGGCTCGCGCGGAGAAACCCCTGATCGACGGCGCTGTCGATCACCAGCGCCGAGCGCCAGCCGAGGACGTCGAAGCGCCGGCGCAGCTCCTTGGTGCGGCCGGCGGCGGTCGCCGCATCGAGCACGACGAGCTTGCCCTCCGCCTGCTTCTGCGAGAGCGCGGAGATCAAGCCCAGGCGACGAACCTTCTTGGGAAGCTGGTACTCGTGCGAACGCGCCACCGGCCCGTGCACGACGCCGCCGGTGCGGAATTGCGGCGCGCGCAGGCTTCCCTGCCGCGCGCGGCCGGTGCCCTTCTGCCGGTAGGGCTTCTTGGTGGTCCCAGAAACCTCGCTCAGGCCCTTGGCCTTGTGCGTGCCGGCGCGCCGCTTGGCGAGCTGCCAGTGCACGACGCGGGCCATGACATCGGGCCGCGGCGTGGCCGCGAACACCGCATCGGGCAGATCGATCTCGCCGGCTTCACTATTCTCGAGCGTTGTCACCGCGGCCTGCATCGCCACCCCCGTTCAGACCGCGAGCGAGGCGGGATAGGGCGCCTCCGCCGGGCGCGGCCGCTTGACCGCGTCGCGCACGCGGACGAAGGCGCCGCGGGCGCCCGGCACGGCGCCGCGCAACATCAGAAGCCCCTTCTCCGCGTCCACCGCCGCCACCTCGAGATTGAGCACGCTCACCCGCTCGTCGCCGAGATGGCCCGCCATCTTCTTGTTCTTGAACGTCCGGCCCGGATCCTGGCGATTGCCCGTCGAGCCGTGGCTGCGATGGCTGATCGAGACGCCGTGGCTCGCCTCGAGTCCGCGGAAGTTCCACCGCTTCATCACGCCGGCAAAGCCCTTGCCCTTGCTCGTCCCGGCGACGTCCACCTTCTGCCCGACCACGAAGTGCGCCGCCGTCAGCACCGCGCCCGGCTCGAGGAGCGCATCGGGCGCGGTCCGGAACTCGGCGAGCTTCGCTTTCGGCTCGACCTTGGTCTTCGCGAAGTGGCCGCGATTGGCCTTGCTCACGCGCTGCGGCTTGGCCTTGCCCCAGCCGAGCTGGACGGCGGCGTAGCCGTCGCGCTCGAGCGTGCGCGCGCTCACCACCTGCACCTCGTCGAGGTGCAGGACCGTGACCGGCACGTGCGTGCCGTCGGCGCGAAAGAGGCGCGTCATGCCGAGCTTGCGGGCGAGAATTCCGGTGCGCATCCGCCTCGCCCCTCAGATCTTGATCTCGACATCGACGCCGGCGGCGAGATCGAGCTTCATCAGCGCGTCCACCGTCTGCGGCGTCGGCTCGACGATATCGAGCAGGCGGCGATGCGTGCGGATCTCGAACTGCTCGCGGCTCTTCTTGTCGATGTGCGGCGAGCGGTTGACGGTGAACCGCTCGATATGCGTGGGCAGCGGGATCGGCCCCCGCACGCGCGCCCCGGTGCGCTTGGCGGTGTTCACGATCTCCTTGGTGCTGTTGTCGAGCACGCGGTGGTCGTAGGCCTTGAGCCGGATGCGGATATTCTGGTTGTCCATCGCCTGCTTCTCTCGCGTCCGCGCCCTAAGCCCCGGCCCGCCTTACGCGACGACTTTCGCGACGACGCCCGCGCCGACGGTGCGGCCGCCTTCGCGGATGGCGAAGCGCAACCCGTCATCCATCGCGATCGGCGCGATCAGCTCGACATCCATCGAGACGTTGTCGCCGGGCATCACCATCTCGGTGCCGTCGGGCAGCTTGACGACGCCGGTCACGTCGGTGGTGCGGAAGTAGAATTGCGGCCGGTAGTTGGTGAAGAACGGCGTGTGCCGCCCGCCTTCTTCCTTGGTCAGGATATAGGCCTCGGCCTTGAACTGGGTGTGCGGCGTGATCGAGCCGGGGGCCGCGAGCACTTGGCCGCGCTCCACCTCCTCGCGCTTGGTGCCGCGCAGCAGCGCGCCGATATTGTCGCCCGCCTCGCCCTGGTCGAGCAGCTTGCGGAACATCTCGACGCCCGTGACCGTCGTCTTCTGCGTCGCGCGGAGGCCCACGATCTCCACCTCGTCGCCGACCTTCACCACGCCGCGCTCGATGCGGCCGGTGACGACCGTGCCGCGGCCGGAGATCGAGAACACGTCCTCGATCGGCATCAGGAAGGGCCGGTCCTTCGGACGATCGGGCTGCGGGATGTAGTCATCGACCGCGTCCATGAGCTTCAGGATCGACTGCTCGCCGAGCTCGGGATCGCGGTCCTCGAGCGCCGCGAGCGCCGAGCCCTTGACGATCGGGATATCGTCGCCGGGGAACTGGTAGCTCTTGAGAAGCTCGCGCACCTCGAGCTCGACCAGCTCGAGAAGCTCGGGGTCGTCCACCATGTCCACCTTGTTGAGATAGACGACGAGCGCGGGCACGCCGACCTGGCGGGCGAGCAGGATGTGCTCGCGGGTCTGCGGCATCGGCCCGTCCGCCGCCGAGACCACGAGGACCGCGCCGTCCATCTGCGCCGCGCCGGTGATCATGTTCTTGACGTAGTCGGCGTGGCCCGGGCAGTCGACATGCGCGTAGTGCCGGTTCTTCGTCTCGTATTCGACGTGCGCGGTCGAGATGGTGATGCCGCGGGCGCGCTCCTCGGGCGCCTTGTCGATCTGGTCGTAGGCCGTGAAGGTGGCCCCGCCGGTTCTCGCCAGGACCTTGGTGATTGCGGCCGTGAGCGTCGTCTTGCCGTGATCGACATGACCGATCGTGCCGATGTTGCAGTGCGGCTTCGTCCGCTCGAATTTCGCCTTGGCCATCCTAGTTCTCTCCGTACGGCCGCATCCGGCCCATGTCCAAGCCTTGACCTACCAACG
>DATJTV010000024.1:0-9599 GCA_035503055.1 Acetobacteraceae bacterium | reverse complement strand
CTGGCTGCGGTCGGTCTGGCAGGCGACGACGATGCCGCTCGGGATGTGGGTGATGCGGATCGCGCTCTCGGTCTTGTTGACGTGCTGGCCGCCGGCGCCGGAGGAGCGGTAGGTGTCCACCTTGAGGTCGGCCTCGTTGATGTCGATCTGGATGGTCTCGTCCACCACCGGATAGACCCAGACACTGGCGAAGCTGGTCTGGCGGCGGGCATTGGCATCGAAGGGGCTGATGCGGACGAGGCGGTGGACGCCGGCCTCGGTCTTGAGCCAGCCATAGGCGAAGGGGCCGGAGACCTGGAGCGTCACCGACTTGATCCCCGCCTGCTCGCCCGGGCTCTCGTCGAGGAGCTGGACCTTGTAGCCGTGTTGGTCGGCCCAGCGGGAATACATGCGCGCGAGCATCTCGGCCCAGTCCTGGGCCTCGGTGCCGCCGGCGCCGGCATTGACCTCGACATAGGCGTCGTTGGCGTCCGCCTCGCCGGCGAGCAGGCTCTCGGCTTCGCGCCGCTTCGCCTCGGCGGCAAGGGCTTCGAGGGCGGCGAGGCCCTCGGCCGCCACCGCGGCGTCGCCTTCGGCCTCGGCAAGCTCGATCAGCTCCATCGATTCGGCGGCCTCGGCCTCGAGCCGGCGCACCGCCTCGATGCCGGAGGAAAGCCGCGTGCGCTCGCGCATGAGGGCCTGGGCGGCGGCGGAATCGTTCCAGAGGGCAGGGTCCGCCGCCCTCGCGTTCAGCTCGGCTAAGCGGGTTGTCGCGGCATCCCAGTCAAAGATGCCTCCTCAGCAGCACCAGCGACTGCCGGATCTGCTCGTGCAATGCTTGGGCTTCGGCGGACATGGTCAATAGAGGCCGGTGCTCATGCCGGCGTCGATATTGGCGCCGGCATTGGTGGTCGCGGCCTGCGCGGCGGCGGCGGCCGGGCTGCCGGCAGCCGGACCTTCCCCCTCCCCTTGCCCGGCCACGACCGTGCCCGGGGTCTGGCCGGTCTTGAAGGCGTCGGTCGCCGTGCCGTCCACGGTGCCGAAGCTCTCCATCGTCAGGCCCGGCGGCATCGTCCAGTTGAGGACCGGGCGACCTTTGAGGGCGAACTTCATGAAGCGGTTCCAGATCGGGCCGGCGGTGTTGCCGCCGACCGCGAGGTAGCCGAGGCTGTGCGGCTCATCGAAGCCGACCCAGACGACGGTGACGAGGTTCGGCGTGAAGCCGTTGAACCAGGCGTCGTTGTCCTCGTCCGTGGTGCCCGTCTTGCCGGCGACCGGGCGGTCGATCCCCGCCCCCGCGATCGTGCCGGTGCCGCGCAGGACCACGCCTTCGAGCATGGTGATGAGCTGGTAGGTGCTGGCGGCGTCGGCGATGCGCGGCTGGTTGCTCACGAGATCGGGCGGGTCGTTCGGGCTGCCGCCCACGCAATCGGCGCAAGCGAGGTCGGGGGCGCGCCAGATCACCTTGCCCTCGGGGTTGGAGATCGTGTCGATCAGCGAGGGCGTCACCTTGCGGCCGAGCTCGTCGAAGGAGGCGTAGGCGCCGGCCATGCGCAGCACGGTGGTGTCGAGCGCGCCGAGGACCGCCGGATAATAGAGCGGGAAGTGATCGACGACGCCGAAGGCCTCGGCGGTCTTCTTGATGTTGCGGAGCCCGACCGCCTCGGCCACCCGCAGGGTGGCGAGGTTGACCGACTGCTCGAGCGCCACCTGCATCGAGATCGGGCCCATGAAGCCCGGATCGAAGTCGCTCGGGCGCCAGAGCCCGTCCGAGCCCCACATGACGATAGGGGCGTCGAGGAACTTCTCGCTCGGCGGGATACCCTGCTCGAGCGCGGTGAGATAGGTGAAGGGCTTGAAGCCGCTGCCGGGCTGGCGCTCCGCGTCGATCGCACGGTTGAACTGGCTCTCGGCGAAGCTCCAGCCGCCGACCATGGCGAGCACCCGCCCGGTGCGCGGATCGAGCGAGACGAGCGCCCCTTCCACCTTGGGAATCTGCATCAAGGAGAGGGCGCCCGAGGGGCCGTCGGGCTCGACCATCACGACGTCGCCGGTACCCACGATCTGGCCCATCTCATAGGGGGTGGGGCCGAAGCCGCCGGGCACGACCGCGCGCGCCCACGCGAGGCCGGCGAGGCGGAGAATTCCGGTTTCGGGCGTGCCGGGCGGCTCGGGCCCGACCGGCGGGGGATTGGGCGGCGGCACGAGATAGCCGATCTTGGCCTCCGTGCGCGTCTCGGAAAGGACGACGCCGAGCCGCCAGGCGGGCAGCATGCCGGGCGGCTTGGCGATCGCGGCGAGGCTGGTCTGCCAGCCCTGGGTGGTCGGGAGCTTGGCCACCGGGCCGCGCCAGCCGCCATGGGCGTGGTCGTAGGCCATGAGCCCATCGCGCACCGCACTCACCGCTTCCGCCTGGAGGGCGGGGTCGAGCGAGGTGCGGACGATGAGGCCGCCGGTGGTCGCGCGCGTGAGGCCGTAACGGTCGATCAGCTCCTGGCGGACCGCCTCGGTGACGTAGCCGGCCTCGGGCAGCGGCGGCGGCGCGGCACCCGGGCCGGCGGCGCGCGGCACCAGCGGCTCGGCCTTGGCCTTGGCGGCGGCGGCGGCGCCGATGTCCCCGTCATCGACCATGCGGTCGAGCACCCAGTTCCGCCGGGCGAGCGCGCCCCCCGGGTTGGTGAAGGGGTTGTAGGTGGAGGGCGCCTTGGGCAGCCCGCCCAGGAAGGCGGCCTCGGCCAGGGTGAGCTTGTCGAGCGGCTTGTCGAAATAGGCCTGGGAGGCGGCCGCGACGCCGTAGGTGCCGAGGCCGAGATAGATCTGGTTGAGGTAGATCTGGAGGATCTGCTTCTTGCTGAGCACCTGCTCGAGGCGGACGGCGAGGATCGCCTCCTGGATCTTGAGGTCGACCGTCATCGGCTGGTCGAGCAGGATGTTCTTCACCACCTGCTGGGTGATCGTCGAGGCGCCGAGCGGGCGCTCGCCGCTGCCGACATGCAGGAGGTCCCAGACGCCGGCGCGGACGATGGCGAGCGGGTTGATCCCGGGATGGTACCAGAAGGTGCGGTCCTCGGCGGCGATGAAGGCCTGGCGCACGAGGGGGGGGATCTCGGCGTAGGGGACGTAGATGCGCTGCTCGGCGGCGAGATCCGCGATCAGCCGGCCGTTGGCGGCGAAGACGCGGCTCATCACCGGGGGATGGTAGTGGCGGAGCGCATCGACGCTCGGCAGGCCCGAGGCGAACCGTTCATAGAGGGCGTAGAGCGCGCCGCCGCCGATGAGCCCGAGGATCACGAGGAGGAAGACGAAGCGGCCGAGCCAGCGCCGGGCGGCGCGGAGGCCGGGGTTGCCGCCAGGGGGCTTGATGGGGGGCTTGGCGGGGGGCTTGCCGGGAGGTTTGCGGGAGGGCTTGCCGCCGCCCGCGCCTGCCCGGCGTTCATGCGGCAGCAGGGGCTCGCCGGCGGTCAGTTGCGGGCTCATGGCGCCCTATATCCGCTTCCGGGGCCAGCGGGACAAGAAGCAGCGAGAAAAGGTTTTAGCCGGCCATCCGGGCCGCATGGTCGGCGGCGAAATAGGCGTCCACCGCTCGCTCCATGGCCGTGGCGATCACCGCGCGATGGCTGGACGTGCAGAGGGCGGCCTCGTCCTTGACGTTGGACATGAAGCCCATCTCCACCAGCACGCTCGGGATGCTCGCCGATTCGAGGACGACGAAGTTGGCGTGGCGGGCGGGGTTGGTGAGCAAACCGACCTCGCGGCCGAGCGAGCCCACCATGTCCTTCTGGAGGCGGGCGGAATCGAACTCGGTCTCGCGGCTCACCAGGCTGGCGAGGATCTCGGCGACCGCCGGGGAGACCTTCTTGAAGCGCGGGTTGGTGACGAAGCGGTCGGCGCTGTTCTCGCTCGCCGCGATCGCCGCCGCCTGGGGGTCCGAGGCGGTCGCCGAGAGGCGATAGACGCTGGCGCCGCGGACCTGGTGGTCGAGGATCGAGTCCGCGTGCATCGAGACGAAGAGATGCGCGCGGTTCTCGTGGGCAAGCTGAACGCGGGTCTCGAGCGGGATGAAGACGTCCTGCCAACGGGTCATCACGACGCGATAGCGGCCGCTCGCCTCCAGGCGGCTCTTGAGGTCGTAGGCTGCAAGCAAGGCTATGTGCTTCTCGTAGGTGCCGGCGACGCCGATGGCGCCCGGATCGCGCCCGCCGTGCCCGGGATCGAGCATGACGAGCGGCGGGATGCTGCCGGCGGGCGGCATCGGCGGGAGGGGGAGCTTCTGGTTCGGCCGGCTGGTGGCGGCACGGGCCAGGGCGGGGGTCATGGCGGCCGGCAGGAGGAAGCTCGCTGCGAGCCCATGGCCCAAAAGCATGCGACGTTCGATGGCCATGGGGTGATCTTAACACGGGAGATTGGGAAATGGACATTTCTTATTGATGACTCATGTGCCATTTTCGCGGGCGGGCGGGCGGCCGGGAAGCAAAGCGGCCCTGGTGGGCGAGACCCCCAGTGGGGAGCTCCCAGTGGGGACCCTTGTGGGCAGGGAGGGTTTGCTGCATTGGTCGGAGGGTCGGCGGCGTGCCGGCCGCCTGGCGGGTCCGCCCTTTGGCAAGCCCCATCATCCGGCAGGCAAAGGCCGGTGCCCCGGCGGGAAGCCGCTTCCGATCCCTTGCCACCCGCCTCCCCGAGGCGCTTTCCCGTTGCCGGGGCTTGGGGAGGCGCTTATCTGATGTCCGAGGGCGGTATCGCCGACGGCGCTGGACCGCCCGTCAAACCGGGGACCGATTTGCCTCGACCGCTGCACCTCGCTCGAGCCGAAGAAAGCCAGCCTGCCCATTTCCGAATCGGACCAGCGTGTTTCGCCGACCGCCCCGCGGGATACCGTGTGGGCGTGAACGGCGGGTTCGCTTGCATGGCCGGGCAGCCGGGCGCGCGGCTGAGCATTGGGCCTGCGGTCTCCCGCGCCCGAACCATCCTCATACACGGCCCAGCGACGGGCGCGCGCGAAGCGTGCCGTCCGCGGGCTTACCGGAGTTGCAGTCCGCATGACCAAACGTATGCTGATCGATGCCACGCACGCGGAGGAAACCCGCGTCGTGGTTCTGGATGGTAGCCGTCTCGAGGATTACGACGTCGAGACGGCGACCAAGAAACAGCTCAAGGGCAATATCTACCTCGCCAAGGTGGTGCGGGTAGAGCCGAGCCTGCAGGCCGCGTTCGTCGAATATGGCGGGAACCGTCACGGGTTCCTCGCCTTCGCCGAGATCCACCCCGACTACTACCAGATCCCGATCGCCGACCGCCAAAAGCTGCTCGCGATGCAGGAGGAGGAGGCGCGGGTCGCCGAGGAGGAAGAGGAGGCCGAGGAGGCCCGGCAGGCGGCGGCTTCGGTTCCGGCGGCAGTCCCGGTGGAGGCGCCCGGCGAGGAGCCCGGCGAGGAGCCGGCCGCTTCGGTGGAGGAGGCGCCGGCCGGCGAGGCGGACGAGGCAGGCGAGGCTCCTCCGGGCGAGGCGCCTGCGGGCGAGGAGGCTTCCCTCGAAGCCGAGGCGCCGCCGCCCGAGACGGTGGGCGGCGAGTCCGAGGGCTCCGAGGATTTCCGCCCGCAGCGGATGCCGACGCAGTACCTCCGCCAGTACAAGATCCAGGAGGTGGTCCACCGGCGGCAGATCCTGCTGGTGCAGGTCGTCAAGGAGGAGCGCGGGGCCAAGGGTGCCGCGCTCACCACCTACATCTCGCTCGCCGGGCGCTATTGCGTCCTGATGCCGAACTCGCCGCGCGGGGGCGGCATCTCGCGCAAGATCACCTCGCCCGCCGACCGGCGGCGGCTCAAGGAGGCGGTGGCCGAGCTTTCCGTGCCGGCGGGCATGGGGCTGATCGTGCGGACGGCCGGGGCGATGCGGCCGAAGCCCGAGATCAAGCGCGACTGCGAGTACCTGCTCCGGCTGTGGGACGAGATCCGCGAGACGGTGATGAAGTCGGTGGCGCCGGCGCTGATCTACGAAGAGGCGAGCCTGATCAAGCGGGCGATCCGCGACGTCTATTCGCGCGACATCGAGGAAGTGCTGGTGGACGGCGAGGCGGGCTGGCAGGCGGCGCGGGACTTCATGCGCATGCTGATGCCGACGCACGCGCGCAAGGTGCAGCTCTGGAAGGACCCGGCGGGGCGCGGCCTCTTCGCCCACGAGCACGTGGAGGCGGAGCTGGACGCGGTGCTGAGCCCGGTCGTGCCGCTGCGCTCGGGCGGCTCGCTGGTGATCAACCAGACCGAGGCGCTGGTGGCGATCGACGTCAACTCGGGGCGCTCGACGCGGGAGCGCAATGTCGAGGAGACGGCGCTGCGCACCGACCTCGAGGCGGCGGAGGAGGCGGCGCGGCAGCTCCGGCTGCGCGACCTCGCCGGGCTGATCGTGATCGACTTCATCGACATGGAGAGCCGCAAGCACAACGGGATGGTGGAGCGGCGGCTCAAGGAGGCGCTGAAGAACGACCGGGCGCGGGTGCAGGTCGGGCATATCAGCCATTTCGGGCTGCTGGAGATGAGCCGCCAGCGGCTCCGGCCGTCGCTCGCCGAGACGAGCTTCCTGCCCTGCCCGCATTGCGACGGGACGGGGCATGTGCGGAGCGTCGAGAGTGCGGCGATCCGGCTGTTGCGGCTGATCGAGGACGAGGCCTCGCGCAAGCATGCGGGCGAGCTTCTGGTGCACGCCTCGGGGCCGGTCGCGCTCTACGTGTTCAACCACAAGCGGGCCTGGCTTGCCGAGATCGAGGGGCGGCACGGGATCAGCATCCGCTTCGCGGTGGAGGAGCACCAGCCGGTCTCGTTCATGCGGATCGAGCGGCCGCGCGGGGCGGCGGTGGTGGCGGAGGCGCCTGCGGGGGCACAGGCGGCTGCCGTGCCGGCCGCCGCGGCACCGGCGCTGGCGGCTGCCGTGCCGGCGGCGGCGGCGCTGGCGGCCAGCAACGGGGAGGCTAAAGGGGAAGAGGACGAAGAGGCCGGCGAGGCCGAGGAGGCGACGGCCGAGGCGGCCGCGCCGCAGGCCGGAGCGGCCGAGGAGACCGAGGAGGGGGAGCGGCGCCGGCGGCGGCGGCGGCGGCGGCGGCGGCATCGCGAGGATGGGACGGCCGTGGCGGCGGCGCCCGGCGTGGCCGAGGGCGTGCCGCCCGAGCAGGCCGAGCAGCCGGAGATCGGCCCAAGGGGCGGCCCCGAGGCCGGCCCCGGGGTCGGTGGAATGCCGGAGCGGACAGCGAGGGAGGCGCCGCCGCGCGGGCGCGGGCCCAGGGGCGGAGCCAGAGGCGGGGCCAGGGAGGCAGGGCGTGACGGGGGGCGCGGCCGCGGCGCGCGTCCGCCGGCCGGGCCGGCGCCGCTCGGGCCGATACCGGCCAGGCCAGCGCCGGCGGCAGCGCCTTCTCCTCCGGCGGCGCTTCCCGAGGCGAGGCCCTATCCGGCGAGGCCGACGCCGGCCGATCCCTTCGCCGACGCGGCACTCGACTTCCTCGACGCGCTCGAGGCGGCGGCGGAGAGCGCGATCGGACCGCCGCCAGGGCGTCCGTACCGGGCCGAGCCGCAACCCGAGGCGATCGAGGAGGTCGCCGCCGAGGCGGTGGCGAGGCCGGAGGAGCGGGCAGAGGCTTCGGTCTTTGCCGCTCCGCCGAGCGAGGCGGTCTCCGTTGCGGCCGATGGCGCGCGCGAGGTCCCGGTCCGGGAGCCGGGCGCCGAGGAGGCCGGCCCGGTGGAGGCGCCGACCGACGACCGGCCGCCGGAGCCGGCGGTCAAGCCGATCGTCATCGGCGCGGACGAGGCCGAGGCGCTGCCGAAGAAGCGGGGCTGGTGGCAGCGCTGAGTCCTGCGCTTCGCCGAGGGCTGCCCGGTTCGTGGGGCGGAGCGCGTTTGTCCGACGAAGCTTCCGTGCCGGACACGCCGGTGGTGAAAGCCAAGCGGACGGTGCCCTGACGACAGGTTATTGGAGTTCGAAGGTCTTTCGTCCGCCATCGTCGGTTGGAGCGATCGCGGCTCGGCATCGGACGGGGTGCGGCAAGGGTCGCCGGCGACCTGCCGCTCGTCAGTCGCGGGAAGAGGCCAGGCCCGCGAGAAGCGGCACGTATGACGCGAGCTTGCGGGACGCGAACTCCGTGAACAGCCGCACACGCTTCGTCTTGCGGGTTTCCCCGTGGGTGAGGAGCCAGAGCGTGCCGTGCCTGTGCAGTGGGGTTCCAGGCACTCTCACCAGCAACGGGTCGGCATCTCCGACGAAGCAAGGCAGCGTCGTCATCCCCAGCCCCTGCCGCACCGCGACGATCTGCGCCTCGCCATCCGTGGTCCTGAACGGAACCTCCATCGTGCGAACCTCGCCCTCGCGCGCCCAGTCCGGGACGCCATGCTTGCTAATGACGATCCAACGGATGCGATCGGGCGCACCGGCGTGCCACGCGGCAAGCAGGTCGCGGGATATGTAGACGCCGCCGAACAGTTCCGGTCCCTTCAGACCATGAAGATTGAGCGGCAGGGCGTTGCGGTCGTAGACGACCCGGAGCGCTACGTCGGCCTCCCGGTTGGCCAGGTTAACCGGCTCGCCGATGGACAATATCTCCATCTCGATCTCGGGGTGAAGCCGCGCAAACTCGGCGAAGTCGGGCATGAGCAGGTGCGTTGCGAGGATCGGCGCCAGTGTCACTCGCAAGAGTCCGCGTACGCCCTGGTCGCGCCCAAAGACTCGCGTCTCCAGCCGGTTCGACGACGCCTCCATCTGCTCCGCGAACTGGAGGACCTCCTCGCCCGCATTCGTCAGACGATAGCCCGAGGGCAGCTTCTCGAACATCTGCGCGCCCAGACGCTCCTCCAGCTTGGCAATGCGCCGCAGCATTGTGCTGTGGTTCACCCCGAGGCGCTCGGCGGCGGCTCGGACCGAGCCCCCACGCGCGACGGCAAGAAAGTAGCGGACGTCGTCCCAGTCGATCATGGTGCAATCCCGCACCGCAAGGTGCGCTTCGTAATACCCGTGCCCGATACCACCGAATAGAGTCTCGTCCTCGGACAGATGGGGCGGCGGTTCTGGCCCCTGGGGGCGTCGCTCACTTCCGTGCCCACGAACCGCGGACCCCGCATGCCGTGGCTGAAGCTATTGGCCCGCCTGGTTCGATTTTGCACCACCGATGTGCGAACTTGCGCACTGAGCGCCCGACGCAGCCGGACCCATTTCGGCGTCGACATCGTCCCCGGAGACGCTGTCCGACACGACGAAAGGGGAAGTCATGGGAAAGCTCGAGGGCAAGGTTGCCGTCGTCACGGGTGGATCGAGCGGCATGGCGCTGGCGAGCGCCAAGCGGTTCGTTGAAGAAGGCGCCTATGTTTTCATCACGGGCCGGCGGCAGGAGGCGCTCGACGAGGCGGTCAGGCTGATTGGCCGGAACGTGACCGCCGTGCGCGGCGACGCGGCCAATCTCGACGACCTCGACCGCCTGTTCGACACGGTCAAGCGGGAAAAGGGCAGGATCGACGTCCTGTACGCGAGCGCCGGCATGGGCGAAGCCGTTCCACTGGGCGAGATTACCGAGCAGCATTTCGATGCGACCTTCGGCCTGAATACGCGCGGCACGCTGTTTACGGTTCAGAAGGCGTTGCCGCTGTTCAA
>DATJTV010000023.1:0-10682 GCA_035503055.1 Acetobacteraceae bacterium | reverse complement strand
GCGCTCGGGACGATCCACCCGGGAGGAATAAGAGATGTGGACGAAGCCGAAGGTGGTGGAGATCGCGGTGGGCATGGAAATCAACGCCTACGCCTGCGCCGATCTCGACTGACACTCGCGAACTTCGCGTGCGCCGGGAGGGGGTTCGCTAGGAATCCCTCCCGGCGCTTGTTTTCCTGAACATGCGCATCGTCGTTCTCGGCGCCGCGGCGGGCGGCGGGTTTCCGCAATGGAACTGCGCCTGCGCGAACTGCGTGCGGGCGCGGCGGGGCGATGCGGCCGCGCGGCCGGCGACGCAATGCTCGCTTGCGGTCTCCGCCGACGGAGAGGACTGGGTGCTGCTCAATGCCGCGCCGGATCTGCGCAAGCAGATCGCGGCGACGCCGGCGCTGCAGCCGCGGGAAGGCGGGCGGGGAAGCCCGATCAAGGCGATTGCGCTCGCCGGTGGCGAGACGGATGCGATCGTCGGGCTGCTGCATCTGCGGGAAAGCCAGCAGCTCGCGCTCTACGGCTCGCGCCGCGTGCTCACGCTGATTGCGGCCAATCCGATCTTCCGCGTGCTCGACCCTGCCTTCGTTGTGCGCCGCGAAATCATGCTCGGGCGGAAGGAGGAGCTTGGCGATTTCGCCGGCCGGCCGCTCGGGCTCGCGATCGAGGCGTTCGCCGTTCCGGGCAAGGTCGCGCTCTACGCAGAGGAAGAGGGCGAGGCGGATCTGGGCACCGCGGAAGGCGACGCGGTCGGGCTCGCGGTGAGCGACGAGAGGGGTGCCAGCTTTCACTTCGTGCCTGGCTGCGCCGCGCTTTCGGACGGGCTGGTTGCGCGGTTGCGGGGCGCGCGGCTGGTTTTCTTCGACGGCACGCTCTGGACGGACGAGGAGATGATCCGGCTCGGGCTCGGGACGAAGACCGGGCGGCGGATGGGGCATATCAGCGTCTCGGGCGCCGAGGGCTCGCTCGCCGGGCTTGCGCCCCTCGATATCGGGCGCAAGATCTTCGTGCACGTCAACAACAGCAACCCGATGATCCTCGCGGATTCGCCGGAGCGGGCGAGCTTGGCACGCGCGGGATGGGAAGTCGGCTACGACGGAATGGAGGTTTCGCTGTGACGAGCCTGATGAGCCCGGCCGAGCTGGAGGCCCAACTGCGCGCGGTCGGCGCCGAGCGATACCACAACCGCCATCCGTTTCACGTCCTGCTGCATGGCGGGCGGCTCGACAAGCGGCAGGTGCAGGCGTGGGCGCTCAACCGCTACTACTACCAGTGCCGCATTCCGCTGAAGGATGCCGCGCTGATGGCGCGGTGCGAAGACCCGGCACTTCGCCGCGTCTGGCGCCAGCGGCTCATCGATCACGACGGCGCGGCGCCGGGCGAGGGGGGAATCGAGCGGTGGCTCCGCCTCACCTCGGGGCTCGGCCTCGATCGCGAGTACGTCGCCTCGACGGCGGGCATCCTGCCGGCGACGCGATTCGCGGTCGATGCGTACGTGGCGTTCGTGCGCGAGCGCTCGCTGCTCGAGGCGGTCGCCTCCTCGCTCACCGAGATTTTCTCGCCCGCCATCATCTCCGAGCGCGTGGCGGGCATGCTCGCGAACTACGATTTCGTGACGCGCGAGACGCTGGCCTATTTCAACGTCCGCCTCGAGCAGGCGCCGCGGGACGCGGATTTCGCGCTCGACTACGTCAAGCACCACGCGCGCACGCCGGAGCAGCAGCAGGCGGTGATCGGCGCGCTCACCTTCAAGTGCGACCTGCTCTGGGCGCAGCTCGACGCGCTCCATCACGCCTACGTCGCCCCCGGCCTCGTGCCGCCCGGGGCTTTCGGCGCGGGCGGATGAACGCCGCACCGCTCAGCGCGGCGAGCCGGCCGGGGCTTTCGCCGCATGCGCGGATGAGGAATGACGCGGCGCGTGGCGGCTGGGTGCTGCTCGGGCCGGAGCGGGTGCTGATGCTCGACCCGATCGCGGCCGAGATTCTCGCACTGTGCGACGGGAGCGCGGAGATCGGCACGATCGCCGACGAGCTTGCACGGCGGCACGCCGCCCCGCGCGAGGAAGTGCTGGGCGACGTCATCGAGATGCTGCAGGGGCTCCGCGACAAGGGGCTGCTCGTCGGATGAACGCTCTCACGCCCGGGCTTGGCCCCCCGCTCGCGCTGCTCGCGGAGCTGACGCACCGCTGCCCGCTCGGCTGCCCCTATTGCTCGAATCCGCTCGTGCTCGACCGGGTGCGCGACGAGCTGGACACGGCGAGCTGGCTCCGGGTGATCGACGAGGCGGCCGCGCTCGGCGTGCTGCAAATTCATTTCTCGGGCGGCGAGCCGCTGGTGCGCCGCGATCTCGCGAGCCTCGTCGGCCATGCGCGCGCGGCCGGGCTCTACACCAACCTCATCACCTCGGCGGTGCTGCTCGACGAGAAGCGGCTTCTCTCGCTCAAGGAGGCCGGGCTCGAGCACGTGCAGATCAGCTTTCAGGACACCGAGCCCAGCAACGCCGACCGCATTGCGGGCTATGACGGGGGACATGAGAAGAAGATCGCGGCGGCGCGGATGGTGCGCACCGCCGGCCTCGCACTCACCCTCAACGCGGTGATGCACCGACAGAACCTCGCGCATCTTCCGGCGATGATCGAATTGGCGCTCGATCTCGGCGCGGGCCGGCTCGAGATCGCGCACGTGCAGTATTACGGCTGGGCGCTCGCCAACCGGCAAAGCCTGATCCCCGGCCGCGAGGATGTGCGGGCGGCGGTTGGTGTGGTGGCGGCGGCGCGCGAGCGGCTGAAGGGGCGGCTCGTCATCGATCACGTGGTGCCGGACTATTACGCGCGCCGGCCGAAGGCATGCATGGGCGGCTGGGCGCGGCAGTTCGTCAATATCGCGCCTTCGGGCCTGGTGCTGCCGTGCCATGCCGCCCAAGGGATTCCGGGCCTGCGGTTCGATTCGGTGAAGGAACGGAGCCTCGGCGAGATCTGGGCGAGCTCGGAGGCGTTTCAGCGCTTCCGCGGGACTTCCTGGATGCCCGAGCCGTGCCGCTCGTGCGAGCGGCGCGAGATCGATTTCGGCGGCTGCCGATGCCAGGCGATGGCGATTACCGGTGACGCGGGGGCGACGGATCCGGCGTGCGAGTTCTCGCCCCACCATGCGCGTTTGCTGGCGATGGCCGAGGCGGAGAGCGAGGCCGCGGAGCCGCCGGAGTTCGTGTACCGGCGCTACGCGAAGACGCCGCGCGAAGAGGAGCTCCCGGCTTAGGGCCAGGGGCTTTGCCCCTTGCGACCCCGGCAAAGGCGGAGCCTTTGCAATCCATTGCTTATCTAAACGGATGGGGGTCTGGGGCCTCAAGGCCCCAGCGGGTCCAGGGCGGAGCCCTGGCTCTTCTTCAGTAGATCACCACGCTCCGGATCGATTCGCCGCGCGTCATCAGGTCGAACGCGTCGTTGATGCGCTCGAGCGGCATTGTGTGGGTGATGAGGTCGTCGATATTCACGCGATGGTCCATGTACCAATCGACGATGCGCGGAACGTCGGTGCGGCCGCGTGCGCCGCCGAAGGCCGAGCCTTGCCAGACTCGGCCGGTGACGAGCTGGAAGGGACGGGTGGAGATTTCCTGGCCGGCGCCGGCGACGCCGATGATGGTGCAGACGCCCCAGCCCTTGTGGCAGCACTCGAGCGCCTGGCGCATCAGCGTGGTGTTGCCGACGCATTCGAAGCTGTAATCGGCGCCGCCGCCGGTGAGCTCGACGAGGTGGCCGACGATATCGTCGATCCCCTTGGGATTGACGAAATGGGTCATGCCGAACTTGCGGGCGAGCGCCTCGCGCTTGCGGTTGAGGTCGACGCCCACGATCATCTCGGCGCCGGCCATGCGCGCGCCCTGGATGACGTTGAGGCCGATGCCGCCGAGCCCGAAGACGACGACGCGCGCGCCGGGCTCGACCTTGGCGGTGAAGATGACCGCGCCGATGCCGGTGGTGACGCCGCAGCCGATATAGCAGACTTTGTCGAACGGCGCGTCGTTGCGGATCTTCGCCACCGCGATCTCCGGCAGCACCGTGTGGTTGGCGAAGGTCGAGGTGCCCATGTAGTGAAGGATCGGCCGGCCGTTGAGCGAGAAGCGGCTGGTGCCGTCCGGCATCAGGCCGCGGCCCTGCGTGGTGCGGATCTTCTGGCAGAGATTTGTCTTGCGGCTGAGGCAGTAATCGCACTCGCGGCATTCCGGCGTGTAGAGCGGGATGACGTGGTCGCCCGCCTTCACCGAGCGCACGCCCTTGCCCACCTCGAGCACGATACCCGCGCCCTCGTGGCCGAGGATGGCGGGGAAAAGTCCTTCCGGGTCCGCACCGGAGAGCGTGTATTTGTCGGTGTGGCAGATGCCGGTGGCCTTGACCTCCACCAGCACCTCGCCCTCGTGCGGGCCTTCGAGCTGGACCGTGTCGATGCTGAGTGGCTTGCCGGCTTCGAAGGCGATGGCAGCGCGGGTTTCCATGGCGGGCGCCTCAATGGACCGGTGGGCGAAGGGAAGGACGCGTCACCCGGCGATTCAGGCGGCCAGCTTCCCTGAGGCCTTCGCCAGATGCGTGGCAATATAGTCCATCAGCGCGGGCGACAGGCAATCATAGGGTTCCAGGCCGAGTTCCTTGAGCCGTGCCCGCACCGCCGGCATCCGATCCGGCGGGAACCCGGACTCGATAATCGAGGAGACGAATGCGGCGAATGTCGGCGGCGCCCACCCGGTTTCGCGCAGCCGTTCGGGATGGACGAAATCGAGACCCTGGAACGGATGGCCGCTCTTCTCGACGGGGCCGTACATGTGCACGCCGCACGCCTTGCAGGCGTGGCGCAGGATTACGGCGCTTGGATCCACAACCGCGAGCTTGTCGCCGTTCTCCAGCACGCGCACGTTGCTATGCGGGACGACGGCAACGACGGAGAACCATGCGCCCTCCGGCTTCCAGCATTTGGTGCAGCCGCAGACGTGATCATGCGCGACCTGGCCGGTGATGGCGACCGTCACTGGTTTCTCGACGCAACGGCACACCAGCGTGCCCCCTGCGAAGCTGGCCGACGCCGGCTTCACGCCGCCGTCGACAGCCGGATGGATCTTGATTGATTCGGACATGACGTCCTCCCTGTTTTCGTGGCCTTGTATTCTTGGGGCCGACGGTGGTCAATGGCTCGGAGACCGTCGTCGCTGGCAGGCACGCGCGCGCTTCCCGTGCGGCGGTCGGCAAGCCGTTACCCTCCGCTCCCCGGTCCCTTTGGTTTGAGCGAAAGGATCCACTCGACGATTTCCTTGATTTGCGCATCCGACATGTTCGGATGCGGCGGCATGGGCACCATGCCCCAGGTGCCGACATGGCCGTTCTTGACGGCATCGACGAGGGTTTGGACCGCGTCCTTCTGGCCCGCGAACTTCTTCGCGACATCGACATAGGACGGGCCGACGATCTGGTGGTCGACGGCGTGGCAGGTGACGCAGTCGTTGTGCTCGAAGAGCTGCTCGCCGGGCGGGACCGCGGCTCTGGCGGGCCGTGGCGGCAACGCAACGAAGAGCGCCGCAAGCATCATTGCGGCCATAGTCCAAGCCGCTTCGCGCCGCCATCCGTGCGTCATCATCCCTCCGTGCTACCACCCCGCACCCTCGGCCCGCCATAGTTCCCGCGGGCACGTCTTTCAATAGCTCTGTCTCCACGCGTGCGTTTCAAGGTTTCGTTTCGGCGTCAGCCGAGACGAACGACCTCTTGCGGAACCTGGCCGAGTTGGCTGCAAGCCCCGTGCCAGAGGCGGGGCGCGGAGCAGGGCGTGGGATTTCACGCGCTTGCGCCGTGGCGGCCGCGCCGGGGCGCGACCCTCCGCATCAGAGGCGTGACAGCGGTTGCGAAAAGGGGGACAATCTGTACCTCGGAAGGCTGCGGACGTGACCGGCCTCTGCCCGGATCGGGCCTGTGCCGGGGGCGGGCAGCCGGCCGCAAAAGGGAGATGTCCGAGAATGCACACGGAGGCTTCGGCCGGCCGGCCCAACCCCACGATGGCGAATCCGATGGTGCAGAAGGCGGAGAGCCACGCCGAGTTCGTCCGGCGAAGCTGCGCCGGCGTGGTGGGCAGCCTGCTCGTGCCGCAGAGCGAGGGTTATGTCATCGCGGCCTGGGAGCGCTGCCTCAGCGATTACCGCCTCGAGCCCGGCGGCAACCCGCCGAGCGAGCGCGTCGGCAGCAAGATCCTCGAAAAACGGCGCGCGCAGCTTGGTCCGCTGGCGCAGATCGTGCGCGCGGAGATGCGCCGCCTCTTCGGGCAGATCGCGCCGTCGCACTATCTGCTCCTCTTCACCGACGCGGATGGCGTGATCCTCGAACGGATGTGCGAGCCGGGCCACGAGGAATTGCTGCGGCGCGTCGATCTCGCTCCCGGCTTCATCTGGGACGAGCGGCACGAGGGCACCAACGGGCCGGGCACCTGCCTGCACGATCGCCGGCCGCGGCTGGTGCACCGCGAGGAGCATTTCTTCGCGCGCAATGTCCGCATGACCTGTTCCGCGGCACCGCTCTGGGGACCGAACGGGCAGCTTCTCGGCGCGCTCGACGCATCGCACTTCGACTGCCCCGACAGCCGCGAGAGCCAGGGCCCGACGCTCGCTCTGGTCGGCACCTCGACGCGAATCATCGAGCAGTCCTACTTCACCAGCAGCTTCAAGGATTGCTGGATCCTCCGCTTCCACGACCAGGCGGAAATGGTGGGCCAGCTTCACGCCGCGATGCTGGCGGTGGACGAGAATGGCCGCATCCGCGCCGCCGACAGCACCGCGCCGGCGCGGCTCGGGCTCGATGGGTACGAGGCGCTGGTCGGCCGGAGCATCGAGGAGCTCTTCGATATCCCGCCCAGCCGCTTCTTCGCCGACGCGCAGTCCCGCCCGTACCAGATCTCGCCGGTGACGAGCCGCGATCGCCATCTCCTCTATGCCGGGATCTGGCCGCCGCAGGAGCCGCCCCCGGCGCTCTGGACGGCGAAGGCCGCGCCATCGCCGCGCGCGAGCCGGCGGGCGGATCTTTCCGCGCATCGGCTCGGCGATCCGGTCATGGCGTACAACGTGTGGTGCGCCGAGCGGGTGATGGATCGGGACATCCACATCCTGCTTCAGGGCGAGACCGGAACCGGCAAGGACACCTTCGCGCGCGCCATCCACCACAGCGGCGAGCGGCGCGACAAGCCCTTCGTCGCGCTGAGCTGTGCCGCGATCCCGGAAACGCTGATCGAGAGCGAGCTTTTCGGATACGATGCCGGCGCTTTCACCGGCGCGCGCACCGGCGGCATGCGCGGCAAGGTTGTCGCGGCGCACAACGGAATTCTGTTCCTCGACGAGATCGGGGACATGCCGCTCGGCCTGCAGGCGCGGCTGCTCAGGCTGCTCGAGGAAAAGGAGGTGATGCCGCTCGGCAGCAGCCGCGCCATCACCGTGGATGTGCGGCTGATCAGCGCGACCAACCGCGACCTCGGGCGGATGGTGCTGGAGGGCAGCTTCCGCAAGGACCTGTACTACCGGCTGAGCGGGCTCACGCTCACCCTGCCGCCGCTGCGCGAGCGGCGCGACATCGACCAGCTCATCCGTGCCATCGCCGCCGAGGAAAATGCCGACGCCCCGGTTGCCTTCGCGCCAGATGCGTTCGCGGCGCTGCTCGCGCATTCCTGGCCCGGCAATATCCGCGAGCTCAAGAACCGGCTTGCGACGGCGATCGCGCTTGCCGGGGGCCAACGGATCGAGCGGGCGCATCTCGGGCCTTGCCTCGGCGCGGATCCGGTTGCGGGCGCCTTGGCCGCGCCCGCTCACGCGCAAGCGCCGGCCGAGGAGAGAGCCCCGGACGGGGCAGTGAGCCGGGCGACCCCGCTCGCGGCCGCGGAGCGCGAGCGGCTGCTGTTCGAGCTCAAGCGGCGCCACTGGAACGCGACGGCGACGGCGGCGGCGCTCGGCATCAGCCGCAACACGCTCTATCGCAAGCTCCGCAAGCACGGCGTGCGCGTCGGCGCGGGCGAAAGCGAAGAGGGCTGAGAGAGAGTTCGCTCAGCCGCCGGCGTAGATGAGGTGATTGCGGTCATCGAGCAGCGGCACGCCGTACGCTTCGAGGATTTTCGTGATCTCCGGCTGCTCCGCCGCGATCGCCGCGTCGAGGGTGCGCCGCCAGGCGTCGTCGCCCTGGCGGACGCCCATCACGATGCTGAACGCCATCGGCGGTCCGTCGCTCGATTCGTGGAGCAGCGGCGCGATCGCGAGCTTGCCCCCCGAGCGGCTGGCGAAATATCCCGCGATCGGTCCCCATAGCACGCCGACATCGTCCTTGCCGCTTTCGACGTCGTGGGCGAGATCCCGGGCCGGAGAGAAGTAGCGCAGATTGACCGAGAGCTCGTAGGAATGGACGTGGTCGAGGAGCCCGTTCTCGGCGAGGATCGTCGCCGGCGGCGTGCCGGCGATGATGCCGATGCGCTTGCCCTTGAGGCGCGGGTCCTCGAGGCTCTTGATCCCGTCGAAGCCGCTCCCCGGACGGAAGATCAGCGAATAGACGGAGCGGTAGTAGGCGTTGGTGTTCTCGGCCTGGTCGTAGCCCTGGGTGACGCCCATGACCACGTCGCAGCGATAGGCATCGAGGGTCATGGCCAGGAAGCCGAAGACCTGCGGCTGCCAGGTGAAGCCGAGCCTCCGGCCGAGCTGCTTGGCAAGGAGGGCGGCGATCTTGTTCTCGAATCCCTGCTGGGCCTGGTTCGAGAAGGGAAGATCGCGCGGGTCTGCGCAGACGCGGAAGACGTGGGGATCGACGAGCTCGGCGCCGATGCCGAGTCCGGGGGCCTGGGCCATCGCGCGGCCGCCGAGCGCGAGCAGGAAGCCGAGCGCGAGCGCTGCCACGCCGCCCCTGGGGCCGCTCCGGGAAGAGCGGCGCCGTGCGGGCATCACATCGGAATGCCGAGACATTTGTACGAAGCCTCGTCGAAGCCTTTGGGCTCGGGCGCGCTCTTCGCCGGTCGGCCGCGGCCGACCGCACCGGTCGAGCGGGCGCGGAGATAGGCATAGATCTCGTTGACGAAGCACATCACGTTCTTGTTCGTCGCGAAGGACGGCATCACCAGGTCCTGGGCCGTGTTGACGGATTTGATGCCGCCGGCGACGTCGGCGATGAACTGCGCGTAGCCGATCTGCTTGAGCGCCTGTGTCAGGTCCGGCGCATAGGACGACCCTGCGCCGTCCGGCCCGTGGCAGTCGAGGCAGATGGAATTGTAGCGGAGGTAGCCTACCATGGTGCCCCAATCGACCGTGCCGTCCTTGGAAATATTGTAGGTGGGCGCGCCGTCCTTGTCGAACCACAGGCCACCGACCTCCTTGACGGGCCGAGGATTGCCGGGCCCCGCGGCGAGGGCGGCGGCGGCGCCGGTGCCGGCCAGGGCGAGGGTCATCAGAGCGATACGCAGGCGAGGCTTCACTGCTGCGGATTCCCGTGCTGAGTTGTGAGAGGGAGAGATGGAAGGGCCGGCACCCTATTCCAGAGGATGCCGGCCCAGACGCTTTTTTTACGTTCGAGAGCGGTCGCTCGTCACGATCCCGGCAGGGCGAAGACCGTGAGCTGGCCGCCGAGCGTCGTATAGTCTTTCAGCGCGGCATAGCCGCCGACCGCGCCCAAGCCGGCGTGCGGATCGGTCAGGCCCGCGGCGAGGCCGATGCCGGCCCACCCGCCGACGCCCGAGAGCACGGCGACGTACTGCTTGCCGTCATGCATGTAGGTCATCACGTTGCCGATGATCCCCGAGGGTGTCTTGAAGCTGTAGAGGATCTTGCCGGTCTTGGCATCGACGGCGCGGAGGTACCCCTTGAGCGTGCCGTAGAAGACCACGCCGCCGGCAGTGGTGAGCGCGCCGCCCCAGTCGGAGAACTGGTCGTTGATCGCCCAGGCGGTCTTGCCGGTCACCGGATTGAAGGCGATGAAGCGGCCCATGTAACCGCCCGGCCCGGGGAACATCGAGAGCGTCGCCCCGACATAGGGCTGGCCCGCGGTGTAGGCGACCGGATAGGGCTCGTAGTCCATGCAGACATGGTTGGTGGGCACGTAGAAGAGGCCGGTCTCCGGGTCGTACGCCGCCGGCTGCTCGTCCTTGGAGCCGAGCGCCGCCGGGCAGATCCCGGTGTAGTTCACGTTCACGCCGCGCGAGCCGGGCGCGTATTGCGCCACCACCGTCGGCCGCCCGTAGTTCGGGCTCGAGGGGTTCATGTCGACGCCGGTGGTCCAGTTCACGTCGGGGTCGTACTTGTGCACGTCGAGCAGCGCGCCGGTGGCCCGGTTCAGCACATAGGCGAGGCCGTTGCGGTCGAAATGCACGAGCGCCGGCACCTGCTGGCCGTTGATCGTGAGGTCGGCGAGGATCATCTCGTTGACGCCGTCATAGTCCCACTGGTCGTGGGGCGTCATCTGATAGACCCATTTGGCCACACCGGTATCCGGGTCGCGGGCGAAGATGGTCATCGACCATTTGTTGTCGCCCGGGCGCTGGTTCGGGTTCCAGGTCGAAGGATTGCCGGAGCCGTAATAGAGCAGGTTCAGCTTGGGATCGTAGGAATACCAGCCCCAGGTGTCCCCGCCGCCGATCTTCCACTCGTCGCCCTTCCAGGTCTTGAGGCTGGAATCGGCGCCGACCGGCTTGCCGAGCGACATGGTCGTG
>DATJTV010000022.1:0-3541 GCA_035503055.1 Acetobacteraceae bacterium | reverse complement strand
CCGCATGACGAGCAAGGCGCGCCGGCTCATCGGCGAGCTCTTCGCCCTGCTCTCGGCGGATCCCGCCCTTCTTCCGCCGGATTGGGGCAAGCGCGCGGCCGCCGGGAAAACTGCGGTCACCGTCGGGGACTACATCGCCGGGATGACCGACCGCTTCGCGCTCGAAGAGCACCGGCGCCTCACCGATCTCTCCGTCCCGGGATAGTCTTCTCCGATGCCAGAGGACCTGTTCGCGAAGGCGCGCGCCGAAGTTTTGCAGGCGCTCGCGGAGATCTATCCCACCCTTCCCGAGGCCGTCTCGGCGCGCGTCGAGGTGGTGCCTGCGCGCGCGCCCGAGCATGGCGACGTGGCGAGCAATGCGGCACTCGCGAGCGCGGGCGCGCTCGGCCTGGCACCCAGGGAGATCGCGCTCGCCCTCAGCGCCGCACTCGGCCGCTCTGCCCTCTTCGCGGAAGCCGTCCCCGCCGGCCCGGGCTTCATTAATCTTCGGCTGCGTTCCGACGTGCTGAAGAGCGAAATCGCCTCGATCCTCCGCGCCGGCGCGCGCTACGGCGAGAGTGCGCGCGGGGCGGGGCGGCGGGTCAATGTCGAATATGTCTCCGCCAACCCCACGGGCCCGATGCATATCGGCCATTGCCGCGGCGCGGTGGTCGGCGACGCGCTTGCCAACCTGCTCGCCAAGGCCGGTTACGAGGTCACCAAGGAGTACTACATCAATGACGCGGGCGCGCAGGTCGAGGCGCTCGCCTGGGCCGTCTACTGGCGCTACCTCGAGGCGCTGGGCACGCCCGTTCCCGCCGAGGATTTTTCCGACGTTGTCCCGGGCGGGCTGCAATACCGGGGCGAGTACCTGATCCCTCTCGGGCGGGCGCTCGCCGAGCGCTACGGGGCGGCTTTGGTCGGCGCGCCGCCGACCGGGGCGGCGCTCAAGACGATCCGGGAGTTCGCCGTCGCGGAGATGATGCGCGCGATCCGCGAGGATCTCGCGCGGCTCGGCGTCCTCCCGGACGTCTTCACTTCCGAGCGCGCGCTCCTCGAGGCCGGCGCGGCCGACGCCGCGATCGCCCGGCTGCAGGAGATGGGCCTGATCTACGAGGGAACGCTCGAGCCGCCCAAGGGCAAGCTGCCCGAGGACTGGGAGCCGCGCGAGCAGACGCTCTTCCGCGCCAGCGCCTTCGGCGACGAGACCGACCGGCCCTTACGCAAATCGAGCGGCGAGAACACCTATTTCGCCAACGACATCGCCTATCATGCCGACAAGATCGCGCGCGGCGCGGAGCTCCTGATCGACGTGCTCGGGGCGGACCATGGCGGCTATGTGCGGCGCATGCAGGCGGCCGTGGCGGCGATTTCGGAGCGCCGCGTCGCCCTTGAGGTCGTGCTCTGCCAGATCGTGCACGTGCTGCGGGCCGGCAAGCCGGTGCGCATGTCCAAGCGCGCCGGCAGCTACATCACGCTCGCCGACCTGATCGAGGAGGTCGGCCGCGACGCGGTCCGCTTCACCATGCTCACCCGCAAGGCGGACGCGCAGATGGAGTTCGACCTCGACCAGGCGGTGGCGCAAACCAGGGACAATCCGGTCTTCTACGTCCAGTACGCGCACGCCCGCTGCCGTTCGGTCCTCAGGGCGGCCGCCGAGATGCTGGGCGTCGAGGCGGTCGCGGAGGCGGCGCTCGCCGAAATCCCCCTCGAGTCGCTGGGCGCCGAGCCGGAGCTTGCCGTGATGCGCCGGCTGATCGCCTTCCCGCGCACCGTCGAGGCCGCCGCGGAGGCCAAAGAGCCACACCGAATCGCGTTTTTCCTCTATGATCTAGCCGGCGACTTTCATATTCTATGGAACCGGGGTCGGGAGGATCAGAGCTTCCGATTCCTGAACGCGGGTCGGCCGGCGGAGACGCGCGCCCGGGTGGCGCTGGTCGCGGCGACGGCGGCGGTGATCCGTGCCGGTCTCAACATTCTGGGGGTGACCCCGGTCGAGGAGATGCGCTGACCGTGCGCGACGATCTTGAGATTCCTCCGCCCGGCTACCGGGTTTCCCGCCGCTCCACGGGGATCGATCCGGCGACGCGGCGGATGGCCACCATCGCCGCCGGCATCGGCGGGACGCTCGTGGTCTTGGTCGGGCTTTGGTCGATGATCGGGGGCAGCAGCACCGGCGTGCCGGTGGTACCGCCCCCGCCGGGCGCGATGCGCGCCAAGCCCGCCAATCCGGGCGGCATGCAGGTCATGGGGGCGAACGAGCCGATCCTTGACGGCGGCAACGCGAACGGGCCGCCCACGCTCGCCCCGCCGCCTGAGACGCCCGATCTGCAGGCCCTGCAGAACCCGCCCCCGGGCCAGCCGGCCGTGGTCACGGAGGACGGCGGGTCCACCCCGCCCGCCGGCGCCGCAACCGCGCCGCCTGCGGTCGCGGCCAACGGCCTGCCACTGCCGCCACCCTCGCCGCCGCCGATCCGGCTTGCCTCCCTCTCCACCGCCCCCCTGCCGCCCGCGGGGATCGGCACCGGAACCGCGACCGAGGTCCAGTTCGCCGCGCTCAGCTCAAAGGAGGGCGCGCTCGGCGAGTGGCAGCTTCTGCAAGCCTCGCTGCCGGGGCTGCTGGACGGCCGCCAGCCGCTGGTCTCCAAGGTCGAGGTCGATGGGCATGTTTTCTGGCGGCTCCGCACCGGCGGCTTCGCCAACATCGCCGAGGCAACCAGCTTCTGCGCGGCGGTGCGCGCCAAGGGCAAGGCCTGCGACATCGCCGCCTTCTGACCGGTCCCCATCCGCGGCCGCGCGCCGGGGCGTGAGCTGAGCGGCCGCCGCGCCGCGATCGTCGGCCTCGCCGGTCCCTCGCTCGCGCGGGATGAGGCGTCCCTGTTCCGTGCCCGCCCGCCCGCCGGGGTCATCCTCTTCTCCCGCAACATCGAGGACCCGCCGCAGCTTGCGCGCCTGGTCGCGGACTTGCGCGGGATCCTGCCGCCCGAGTCGGTGCTGATGGTCGACCAGGAGGGCGGTCGCGTCGCGCGCCTCCGTCCGCCGCACTGGCGAGCCCATCCGCCCGCTGCCGCGCTCGGCCTTCTCTACGCAACCGCGCCCGTGGCGGGGCTTCGTGCGGCCTGGCTCACCGGCGCGCTGATCGGGCTCGAATGCGCCGCCGCCGGCTTCGACGTCGTCACCGCCCCGGTGCTCGACCTCTTCCTCCCCGGCGGTCATTCGGTGGTGGGCGATCGTGCCTTCAGCGGCGACCCGCGAGCCGTCGCCCGGCTCGGCCGGGCGCTCGCCTCCGGCCTCCTCGCGGCCGGCGTGCAGCCTGTGATGAAGCACATCCCCGGTCACGGCAGGGCGTTGGTCGACAGCCACCTTACGCTCCCGCGGGTTGAAAGCCCTCGCCTCGCCGCCGATCTCCTGCCATTCCTCTTCAATGCGGGCCTGCCCTGGGCGATGACGGCCCATATCCTCTACCCTGGCTGGGATGCAGAACACCCGGCGACCCTCTCGGAGACCATCATCCGCCGCATCGTCCGCGGCCGCGTCGGCTTCGCGGGCGTCCTGGTGACCG
>DATJTV010000021.1:0-6512 GCA_035503055.1 Acetobacteraceae bacterium | reverse complement strand
AAACTCTTTTCGGCCGCTCGCGGCGCAGCATTAATTCGCGATTGGCGCGTGCCGCGCAGGATTGATTCGCGTGGCAGCCGTAGGCGATTCTTTTTGGTCATTCGTTGCCACTCCGTCCGACTTTTTCAGCAGCCTGCTAGGGATGGGCGGTGCCCGCTTCGGTCGTCATCGTGCCATTCATATGGACCGCGAAGGAGCCCGGTGCCGCGCTCTGCGCGGATGGAGCCGAGGCCGTGGGGCCCCGGCTGCAGCCGGCGAGCATCGCGGCCATGATCAGGAGGGCGACCGCGGCGCCGCGGGCGGCCTTCACGGCCGGATCTCCGCTGGTGCGCGGTCGCGGCGGAGCGGCAAGGCGGCTTCGCACGGCAGGCGCACCTCGATCAGCGTCTGCGGGCGGGTCTTGGCACGGACGGTGCCGCCCTCGGCGCGCACCAGGTCTTCGACCAACGCGAGGCCTTCGCCGAAGCGGGCGGGTTCCTCCATCCGCCAGCCATCATTGGCGACCGAAAGAACCGCCATGCCGGCCTCGCGGGCAAGCCGGACCGAGATGCGGCCGAGGAGGCGCATGTGCATGCCGTGCTTGACCGCATTGCCCACCAGTTCGTGGGCGATGCGCAGGATGACGTCTTCGCGGTCCGGGGGGCAGACGTCCGCGGCGGCAACCTCGAGGCGGATGATCTGAGTGGCGTCGGCGTAGAGCGCGATGACGCTCTCCGCGAGCGATCGGAGCCGCATGGGGAGGGGCTCGAGGCTCCCGGTGAAGCCGAACAGGGCATCCGAGATCGCGGCGGCGAGCTCAATCCGGCGGGCGATATCGTCGGCGAGCCGCCGCCCCTCACGGCTCTCGTGGAGGCCGGGCGCCTCCAATACCTGGATCATGATGCGCTGAAGCGCGTTCTTGGTCTGGTGGCGCAACTGACGGAATTCGCCCGACTCCTGGGCCGGCCGATGAAGTCTTTCTGGCCCATCTTGCGCACGAAGCATCGGCTCGTTCTCCGGTCATTGACGGAAGGTCTGGCGGGTGGCAACCTAGCGTGGGAAAAATACCCACGTCAAGCACGGATGCCCCCACCGGATCGCCCCTTTGCCCCCGAGGCCCTGATCGGACCGCTGCGAAGCCTGCTGCGGCCGCTGGTGCGCCTCCTCATGCGCAACGGCATCACCTTCCCCGTGCTCGCCGACCTCCTGCGCGGCCTCTACGTGGATGTGGCGCTGCATGACGTCCTGACCAACCCCTCCGCCCGCACCGACAGCCGGGTGAGCCTTGCGACCGGCGTGCACCGCAAGGAGATACGTCGGCTCCGGACCGCATCCCCCGCCGCTTCGACCGAGGCACCGCCGACCGTCACAATGGCGAGCGCGATCATCGCAAGCTGGCTGGGGGCGGCCGCCTACACGGATGAGCAGGGCGCGCCCCTCGCCTTGCCGCGGACGGGCCATGCGCCGGGGAGCGCCTCCTTCGAGAGCCTGGTCGCCGCGATCACCACCGATGTCCGGCCGCGGGCGGTGCTCGAGGAGCTGCTCGCGCAGAACCTGGTGGTGCTCGAGGCGGGCGAGAGGGTGCGGCTCAACGTCGCGGCCTTCGTGCCGCCGCCCGGGCGGGAGGCGCAGCTCTTCTATTTCGGCCGGAACCTCGGCGATCACGCCGCCGCCGCTTCGGCCAACATCGAAGCGGCCGGGGCGGCCCCGTTCCTCGACCGGAGCGTGCACTACGACCGGCTCGGCGCCGCGACCATCCGCCGGCTCGAGCGGGCGGGACGGGAGGCGGCGGAGCGGCTGCTGGTGGATTTCAACCGGATCGCGCTCGCCGCCGCCGAGGAGGACGACCGGGAGGCGGCGGCGGCGCCGGAGCGCCCGCGCGCGGGGCGCATCAATCTCGGCGTCTATCTCTATGTTGAGGGCGCGGCCAAGGGCGAACCGGGCGGGGAGGAAGGCTGAACGTGCGCGGCCTCGCCGGTTTTCTTCTCGTTGCCCTGCTCGCCTCCTGCGCTGCCCCGCCGACCCTCCCCGGCCCGCCGCCACCGCTACCGGCGCCCGAGGCCGAGCGCGGGATCGGCGGGACGGGTGCGCCCAATGGCGCGCCCAATGGCAGATTCGAGGCGGAGCGCGGCATCGGTGGCACGGGGATCATCGGCGTGATCACCGGCTTCGGCAGCATCTTCGTCGATGGGCTCGAGGTGCGTTACGGCGCGGGGACGGAGGTCTCGGTCGATGACGGGAACGCGACGCCGGCCGCGCTCAGGGAAGGCCAGGTCGTCGCCGTTTCGGCCGTGGGGCCGACCTCGGCGCTGGTCGCGGAGAGCATCTCCGTCGTCCATGAGGTCGCGGGGCCGGTGGAGGCGGTCGAGGACGGCGGGCGGATGGTCCGCGTGGCCGGCCAGGAGGTTGTGATCCCGGCGGCGATCCCGGACCAGGTGGGCGGCGGGCTCGCGCGGGGCGACTGGGTCGCGGTGAGCGGGCTGCCGCGCCCGGACGGGGCGATCGTCGCCACGCGGATCGACCCGAGCCCGGCGGGCCTCGTGCGCGTGCGCGTGCGGCTCGCCGGCGATCCCTTCGCCCGTTTCGGCCCGCGGGTCGGGCGGGTGTTCGTCGAATCCTACGTCACTGCCGAGGGCGGGCATTTCAGCATGGCCGGGGGCCCGAGCGTGCGCGCGCCAACGGGGATGCTGAAGCCGGGCTGGGCGGTCGTCCAGCTCGAGCGGCAGGCGGGCGCGCCGCCGCGGGCGGTCGGCGCACGCTTCATCGCCGGGCCCGGCCGCACGCTTGCGCCGCCCGGGTCGCACGGAGCCCTCGCACCGGCGCGGGATATCGGCCCGCCGACCCGCTACGGGGCGGAAGGCGGGCTGCGGCCGGCGCATCCCTGGCCCGGCGGGGCCTATCCGGGCGCGGAGGGCGAACGCCCTTTCTGCCATGCGCCGGGCGGGTGCGGGCGCGGGGATTGACCGGGCCGCGTGGCGGGCCGCACGATCGGAGACGGGTGGGACCGGCCGGCGGTACAAGCATGGATCAGGCGGGAGACCTCGCGGAAAGCCTGCGCATGATCCGCGACAGCGCCGCGGCGCTGGTGCCGCGCGGCGATCTCCGCCGGATCCGCGCGCTCCGCTTCGCCCCGCCGGGATTCGACCGCGCGGCGTGGCGGGAGATCTGCGCGCTGGGATGGCCCGGGCTCGGGTTGGCGGAATCGACGGGCGGGAGCGGGCTCGGGATGCGCGCTTTTGCCGCCCTCGCCGAGGAGCTGGGCGCGGGCCTGGTGCCCGAGCCGCTGATCCCGGTCGCCATGGCGGCGCGCGTGCTCGCGGGTCCTCGGCTCGCCGCCCTGCTCTCGGGGGAGTGCATCGTCATCCCGGCCTGGCAGGAGCGGGCGAACAGCCTGGCGGCGGCTGCGGAGACGGTGTTCGGGAGTGGCCTTCTGACGGGGAAGAAGCTCTTCGTGCCGCTAGCGGGCGGGGCCGATTTCTTCCTCGTCTCCGCGCGCGGCGGGCTTGGCCTGGTTGCGCGCGACGCGCCGGGTGCGGCGCTCGCGCTGGAACGCACGCAGGACGGCGCGTTCTTCGGCACGCTCACGCTCGAGGGCGCGCCGGCCGAGCCGGTCACGGGCGATTTTTCGCGCGCGCTCGAGGAGGCCACCCTGGCGACGGCGGCCTACCTTCTCGGCGTGATGGGCCGGGCCTTCGCGATCACGCTCGAGTATCTCCGCACGCGCGTGCAGTTCGGCCAGAAGATCGGGAGCTTCCAGGCGCTGCGGCACCGGGCTGCGGACCTCAAGATTCAGCTCGAACTGAGCCGTGCGAGCGTCGATGCCGCGGCCGGCGTGCTCGATGAAGGCGCCCCGCTCACGCTCTGCCGCGCGGCGGTCTCGCGGGCCAAGGCGCGCGCCTCGGAGGCCGCGATGCTGATCACCCGCCAGGCGATCCAGCTCCATGGCGGCATCGGCTACACCGACGAGTGCGACGCCGGGCTCTTCCTGCGCAAAGCCATGGTGCTCGCCAATCTCTACGGCTCGGCTTCGCTGCATCGTGCGCGCTATGCGGCGCTGGCGCCGGAGGAAGAGGATGGCTGACGCGGAACCGACGGCGAGCTTACGCGAAAGCCGTGAGGGGACGACCGTGATCCTCACGCTCGACCGGCCTTCCCGGCGCAACGCGCTTTCGGTCGCGATGCGGACGGCGCTGATCGACGCCTTCGAGCGGATCGAGGCCGACCGCACGGTCGCGGCAGTCGTCATCACCGGTGCGGAGGGCAATTTCTGCTCCGGCGGAGACCTCTCGGACATGGACGTGGCGGACATCGCCGCGGGGCGCGAGCGATTCCGCATCACGCACAAGCTGGTGCGGCTGATGGTGGGTGGGGCGAAGCCGGTGATCGCGGCCGTGGAGGGCTTCGCGGCGGGGGCGGGGCTTTCGCTCGCCTCACTCTGCGACACGGTCGTTGCGGGCGAGAGTGCGTGCTTCGTGGCAGGGTTCGGCAAGGTCGGGCTGATCGCCGATCTTGCGCTCCTGCACACGCTGCCGCGGCGCGTGGGCGAGGGGCGCGCGCGCCAGATTCTTCTCTATGGCGAGCGGATGGGCGCGGCCGAGGCGCTCCGCATCGGGCTCGCCGATGAGGTCGTTCCGGCGGGCAGCGCGCTCGATGCCGCACTTGCGCGCGCCCGAATGGTCGCCGAACAGGCGCCGCTCTCGGTCGCGCTGACGCGCGCCTTTCTCGCCGCGGGCCTCGATGCGGCGCTCGAGCGCGAGCGGGAGATGCAAACGATGCTCTTCCTCTCCGCCGACCATGAAGAGGGGAAAGAAGCGTTCCTCGCGCGCCGCGCGCCCCGCTTCAAGGGAGAATGAGCATGCCAGAAGAAGACCTCAATACGCTTGAGGACGGCGAATTCCGCGTTCGCGTGCGCGCGTTCCTCGACGAGGAGTACCCCGCCGAGCTCCGCAATCCGCCGAAGCGGCTGCATTTTCGCGAAAGCCGGCCGTGGTACATGGCGCTTGCCCGGAAGGGCTGGCTTGCGCCCGGGTGGCCGGTCGAGTGGGGCGGGATGGGGCTGACGGCGGCGAAGCAGCTCGTCATGATCGAGGAGCTCGAGCGCCACGGCTGCGCCCGCTTCAACGACATGGGCATCACCATGATCGGGCCGCTCCTGATCCGCTTCGGCACGGAGGCGCAGAAGCGATTCTTCCTTCCGAAAATTCTCGCGGGCGAGCACATCTGGTGCCAGGGGTACAGCGAGCCCAATGCCGGCTCGGACCTCGCGAGCCTTCGCACCGAAGCGGTGCTCGAGGGCGAGCACTGGGTGGTCAACGGGCAGAAGATCTGGACGACGCTCGCCAACGACGCCAACTGGATTTTTCTCCTTGTGCGGACGGACAAGAAAGCGAAGCCGCAGGAGGGGATCAGTTTTCTTCTCGTGCCGATGGATGCGCCCGGCATCACCGTGCGCCCGATCATCAATCTCGACCTGCACGACGAGTTCTGCGAGGTGTTCTTCGACAATGTGCGGGTGCCGCAGGAGAACCTGGTGGGCGAGGTCAACCGCGGCTGGAGCATGGCGAAGGCGCTGCTCGGCTTCGAGCGGCTGCTGCTTGGCTCGCCCAAGCAGGCCGCGTACGCGCTCTCGCGGCTGAAGCTGCTCGCGGAACGGATGGGCGTCTCCGACGATCCGCTGTTCCGCGACCGCTACACGCGGCTTCGGCTCGATCTTGCGGACCATAAATCGCTCTACGAGGGCTTCGCCGAGCGGGTGCGGCGGGGCGAGGCGCTCGGCGCCGACGTCTCGATGCTGAAAGTGCACCAGAGCGAGCTGTTCCAGCGCATCACGGAGACGATGCTCGAGGTTGCAGGCGAGAATGCGGGGCTGCTCGATCCGATGGGCGGCAACCGCGAGCTGCATCCTTCGGGGCTCTTCATCCAGGCGCGGCCGACGACGATCTACGGCGGCAGCAACGAGATCCAGCGCAACATCATCGCCAAGAACGTGCTCGAGCTGCCCGGGTAGGGCGGGGCGGGGGCGTTATATGTCGGACGAGGATTTTCGCGAAGCGCTCGACAAGGCTCCGCCCGGCATCATCGACCCGCGCTCATGGGCCTACTAGAGCGGGATGCGTGAGCCGAAGCGAACGCATCGCGCTCTAAAATTCCAAAGATGCGCCGCTATCCGGCACCGCCGCCTCTCCGGCGCGCCCTGGGATAGCGTCTCCTTCGGAGTCAGGCCTCGCCTTGAGGTCCCTGGAGGAGTCGCCGCCCCGCAAGCACCACGGGTAGAGCCGCAATCATTTGGTTAGAGTAATGGATTGCAAAGGCTCCGCCTTTGCTGGGGTGCAGGGGCAAAGCCCCTGCCGGGTCCAGGGCGGAGCCCTGGCCTTGCCTTGCTATGTGCGTGGGGCGAGGGCGAGGAGCGCGGCGGTGTGGCGGGCGATCATGCGTTCCTCGTCGGTGGGCACGACCCAGGCCTCGAGGCGTGAGGCATCGGCGCTGATCCGTCCTTCGCCGGTGTGGTTGCGGGTCGAGTCGAGTGTGAGGCC
>DATJTV010000020.1:0-2555 GCA_035503055.1 Acetobacteraceae bacterium | reverse complement strand
TCGATCGCGACGCGCTGGACATCGGCGCGGGCGAGGCGGGCCATCGTCTCGGCGAGGACCACGGGATCGGGGGTGGTGAGCGCGCCCGGCTCGCGCCCCTCCTCGGTGACCAGGCCGAGCGTGCCGAGGCTCGCGGCCTTGTGGCCGGCGAGCGCCCAGAGCTGGCGGAGGAACTCGACCGTGCTCGTCTTGCCGTTGGTGCCGGTGACGGCGACGATCGTCCGCGGCTGGGGACCGGCGAAGGCGGAGGCGAGCTCGGCCAAGCGCCGGCGCGGCTCGGCGTCCTCGATCAGCGGGCGCGGCGGCACGCCGGGCGGCCAGGCGGTGCCGGCGGGGGCGAGGATGGCGGCGGCACCATTGGCGACGGCGTCCGCGATATAGGCGCGGCCGTCGATACCGACCCCGGGGGCGCCCACCCCCGGAAGGGCGGCGAAAAGAAAGCCGGGGCGGACGCGGCGGCTGTCGGCGGCGATGCCGGCGAGGGCGATGCCGCCGAGCGCCCGCCAGCCGGGTGCCGCGGGGGAAGGACGCCGCGCGGGAGCGAGCTCTGCCATCAGCTCATCGACTCGCAACGTCCGCTTGGGCGAGTTCATGCGAAGCCCCATGGGGGACGGCGTAGCCCCGGCCCACCCTTGAGGCATCCCCTGGGGCGAGGGGCGCGTTCGCGGCATCCGCGGGATAGGGGTGGTCGGGGCCGAGTGCCACCACGCCGGGCGGCGGGGTGGGATCGAGGGGGAGAAGGAGCGAGGCGTCGATCGCCTTGATCTGGTCGGGCTCGGTCACCGGCAGGAGGCCGAGCATCGGGGCGACGCGGGCGATGGTGCGGGCGACCGGCTTGGCCGAGATCTCGCCGCCGGTGGAAAAACCCTGCGAGAGCGCGTTCGCGTGCGGCTTGTCGACCATGATGTAGATGGCGTAGCGCGGCGCCTCGGCCGGGAAGACGGCGATGAAGCCCGCCCGGTTGGTGTGGTGGCGGTAGCCGCCCTCGTTGCTCACCACCTGCGCGGTGCCGGTCTTGCCGGCGACGAAATAGCCCGGGACGTTGCAGAAGATGCCGGTGCCGTAGAGGACGACGTCGCGCATCATCCTGCGGAGCGCGTCGGAGACATAGTCCGGATGGTCCATGACCAGGGTGCCGGCCCGCGGCATGACGGGGTCGTGGTAGAGGAGCGTCGGCGCGAAGAGCACGCCGCCATTGACCAGCGGGAGGGCGGCGTTGAGGAG
Organism: Acetobacteraceae bacterium; assembly: GCA_035503055.1. Classification (GTDB taxonomy): domain Bacteria; phylum Pseudomonadota; class Alphaproteobacteria; order Acetobacterales; family Acetobacteraceae; genus JAKAWQ01. The sequence continues at coordinate 1,331 of DATJTV010000020.1, read as the reverse complement.
CTGCAGCGGCGGCATGGCGATGCCGTTGCCGAAGGAGACCGTCATCACGGTCGCGGGGCCCCATTCGGCGGCGGTCTGCACCAGCGGCATCGCCGCCTCCGGCAGCTCGATCGGGCAGCGGTCGAAGAAGCCGAGCTTCCTGAGCCAGGCGCGCTGGCGCTCCTTGCCGAGGATCATGGCGACGCGGGAGGCGCCGATATTGGAGGAATAGGCGAGGATCTCGACCAGCGAGAGCCAGCGATGGACGGGGTCGTAGTCGGTGATCTGGAAGCCCGAGATATCGATCGGGTGGGTGGTGTTGAAATGGTCCCAGACATGGATGAGGCCGGAATCAAGCGCCATGCCCATGGTCTGGAGCTTGAAGGCGCTGCCCGGCTCATAGACGCCGGTGACGGCGCGGTTGAAGCGCTCGACGGCGGGGGCGGTCGCGAAATCGTTGGCGTCGTAGTCGGGCAGGCTCGCGAGCGCGAGCACCTCGCCGGTGCGCACGTCCATGACCGCGCCGGCGGACCCGACGGCCTGAAAATCATCGACCGCCTGGGCCATCTCCTCGCGCAGCACGGCCTGGATGCGGACATCGAGCGCGAGGCGAAGGGGCGCGGGATCGGTGTTGAGGCGGTGGTTCTCGTACTTCTCGATGCCGGCGACGCCGTTGTCGTCCACGTCGGCCCAGCCGAGCACGTGGCAGGCGGTGCGGCCGAGCGGGTAATGGCGCTTCTCGGCGGGGAGGAAGCTCACGCCCGGGATGCCGAGATCGTTGATCGCGAGCTCCTGGTCGGGGTCCACCTCGCGCGCGACGTAAACGAAGCTCCTGCCCGGCATGTTGAACTGCTCGAGGAGGGAGGCTTCGTCGATGGCGGGGAGGACGGATTTGAGGCGGCGCACCGCGTCGGCGCGGTCCATCATCTGCCGCGGATCGGCATAGACGGCGGCGGTCGGGAGCGAGATCGCGAGGATCACGTCGTTGCGATCGACGATCATCGCCCGCCCGCGCCTTGCGAGCAGGACCGGGGCGCTGCCCGCCGTGTCGTCCTGCGGCGGCGGAGGCGGCGGCTTGATCGGGCTGATGACGGTGGCGTCCGTGAGCTTGAGGCCAAGGGCGGCGAAGAGGCCGGCGAAGCCGGTGGCGGCGCCGAGCAGGCGGCGGCGGCTCGTCTCGAGCGCGGCGCGGCGGGCGAGGTCGGGGGCGGTGACGCGCACGGTCTCGAGGCGCGGGATGGCGCCGGCGCGCGGCGTGCCGGGCGGGCGGGCGGGCGCGGCGCGGGGATCGGGACGCAGCGGCAGCGAATCGGGCGAGGGCGCCCGAGGAGATTCGTTGCGAGGCTGTTCGC
>DATJTV010000019.1:0-12320 GCA_035503055.1 Acetobacteraceae bacterium | reverse complement strand
CCGCCTGCGAGCGGTTCGCTCGCAGGCGGACCGCCCTCTGCCGCCACCAAGGAAGGGTTCCAAGGGCTCAGCCCTTGGCGGGGTTCCAAGGGGCAGAGCCCCTTGGCCTTACCACCCACCGCTCTACTCAGGCGGCCTTATGGCGTTCGCGGAGGAAGTGGAAGAACTCCACGCCTTCGCGCAGGCGGCGGGCCATCATTTCGGGGCTTCGCACCATTTCGCCCACGATCGCGGCGATCTTGGGGGCGCGGAAGTAGAAGCGTTTGTAGAAGGTTTCCACGCTTTCGAAAATCTCGGTGTGCGAGAGGTGATCGTAGGAGAGGGGGGCGATCTGGATGCCGTGATCGTCCACGAGCTCGGCGTGCGAGGCGTCGAGCCAGCCGTTCTCGAGCGCCTGGCGGTGGAGGAAGGTGCCGGGGTAGGGGGCGGCGAGCGAGACCTGGAGCGTGTGGGGGTTGATCTCGGTGGCGAAGCGGATCGTTTCCTCGATCGTTTCCTTGGTTTCGCCGGGCAGGCCGAGGATGAAGGTGCCGTGGATGCGGATCCCGAGCTCGTGGCAGTCCCGGGTGAAGCGCTTCGCGACCTCGATCCGCATGCCTTTCTTGATGTTGTGCAGGATCTGCTGGTTGCCGCTTTCGTAGCCCACCAGGAGGAGCCGGAGGCCGTTGTCCTTCAGGATTTTCAGCGTTTCGCGCGGCACGTTCGCCTTGGCGTTGCACGACCAGGTGACGCCGAGGCGGCCGAGCGCGCGGGCGATCTCCTCGGCGCGCGGCAGGTTGTCGGTGAAGGTGTCGTCGTCGAAGAAGAATTCCCGAACTTGCGGGAAGTAGTGCTTGGCGAGCCGGATTTCCTCGGCCACGTGGCCGGGGCTGCGCACGCGGTAGCGGTGCCCGCCGACGGTTTGCGGCCAGAGGCAGAAGGTGCAACGCGATTTGCAGCCGCGCCCCGTATAGAGCGAGATGTAGGGGTGCAGCAGGTAGCCGATGAAGTAGTTCTCGATCGCGAGGTCGCGCTTGTAGACCTCGGTGACGAAGGGGAGCTCGTCCATGTCCTCGAGCGTGGCGCGCTCTTGGTTGTGGATGAGCGTGTTGTCGGGGCTGCGCCAGGAGAGGCCGTCGATTTGGGCGAACGGGCGCCCTTCGGCGACTTCCTTGATCGTGAAGTCGAACTCGTTCCGTGCGACGAAGTCGATCGCCTCGCTTGCCTTCAGGCTCTCCTCCGGCTGGACGGCGACTTTCGCGCCGACGAAGCCGATGCGAAGGCCGGGTTGGGCCGATTTGAGGGATTCGGCCACTTTCACGTCGGCGGCGAAGGAGGGCGTCGAGGTGTGGATGACGCAGAGCTCGTAGTCCTTGGCCGTGCGCAGCACCTCGGCCAGGCGGGTGCGCGCCGGCGGGGCGTCGATGAGGCGGCTGCCGGGCACCAGGGCCGCGGGCTGGGCGAGCCAGGTCGGGTACCAGAACGAGCGGATCTCCCGGCGCGCCTGGTAGCGGGAGCCGGCGCCGCCGTCGAATCCGTCGAAGGAGGGGGGGTGCAGGAAGAGCGTCTTCATCATCGGCCCGGGAATCCCTTCTTGGGAGCGCGCGATGAGCTGCCGCTGCCGGGGCGGCCGGCGCGCAGCACCGCTCCCCGCCATTCTACCCGCTCGCCGGTGTAGCTGACCAGAAGCACGGCCAGGGAAAAGATATCCCGGAGCGGGATCAGCCAGGCCGGCAGGACCGGCGGGAGGCCGAGCGCCCGTTCGATCCCGCGCGCGGCGGAGGCCGAGGTGGCCCAGGCGAGGACGAGGAGTGCCAGGGACCAGGGCGCGGCCGACGCGGCGAGGGAAAGTAGGGCCCACGGAATCGGGTAGCGGAGCGCGGAGGCGGCGTAACCGAGAGGAGAGAGCGAGCGCATGGTCCGCGCCCAGCGGAGCTCGTGGCGGAAGAGCGCGCCGAGCCGGCGTTCCGAAACCGTGGTGGCGGGGACGGTTGCGGCGAGTGCCACGCGGAGGCCGAGGGCGGCGACGCGCCTTCCGAGCACGGCGTCGTCGGCGAGCTCGTCGAGGAGGGGCTCAAGGCCGCCGGAGCGGGCGAGGACGGTGCGCGAGAGGGCGAGCGTGGCGCCCAGCGCGTCCTGCCGCCCGAGCGCGCGCGCGAGCAGGGCGGCGGGGAGGAAGCCGTGGGTGATGCCGCTCGCGCCGAGCCGGGCGGGCCAGCCAGGCGCTGCCGGCCGGCCCGTGTAGAGGGTGGTCACGAGGCCGGTGTTTGGCGCCGCGAGGGCGGCGGCGATGGCATCGAGATATAGGGGCGGGGCGTGCACGTCGGCGTCCGAGATCAGGAGGATATCGTGGCGGGCGGCCGGCAGCATGTTGATGAGGTTGGCGACTTTTCGATTGGCGCCCGGCGGGCCGGGGCCGGCGACGAGCGTGATATCGCGGTCCGGGAAGCGTGAGGCGAGACGGCTTGCGACGGCGAGCCCCGGGTCGGAGGGGTCGGCCGCTCCGCAGACGATCTGAAGATCCGGATATTCCTGGCGGCAGAACGAGGCGAGCGCTTCCTCGAGCAGCGGCTCGTCGCCGGCGAGCGGCTTCAGCACCGAAATCCGCGGGCGAAGGTGCGGCGCGGGCGGGGTCTGGCGGGCGAAGCGGAGGACGAGGAGGAGCCCGGCGAGCCGGTCGGCGAGACCGGCCAGCGCGATCAGCGCAAGGAGTGCGGCGAGAGCGTTCATGAGCGACACGGCAATGCACCGCTAACCCGGATTGCTCGCGCGGGATAGGTGCGCGGCGGCGGCATGAGAACCGTGAACGCGCCGTCCATATTCTTCCGCCGCGCGTGGACGAGCATGTCTGCATGCACGCGCGATCAGCGTTTGCGCTGCGAGCGGCCTTGCGAGGCGGGGGATGGGTGGTAGGATCGCAACTTCATGCGTCGGGGCGGCGGGGGATGGCATGATCGGGGGATCTGACGGGCGATTTGTCCTTGGCCGACGCGAACTTGCGCTCGGTGCTGCGACGTTGTCGCTGGCGGGCGCCAGGACGGCGCTCGCGGGAGGGACCGGCAAGTTCGTCACCGCGAACAACAACAGCTATGATACGCTCGATCCGCACGTGGTTTTCGATATCGGCCGGATTGCCTCGCGGCTCAATCTCTACGACGCGCTCGTCCGTTGGACCGACGATCCGCCCAAGCTCAATATGTGGCTCGCCGAAAAGGTCGATATCTCGCCCGACGCGCTCAGCTACACGTTCACGCTCAAGGACGCGAAGTTCCACGACGGAAGCCCGGTCACGGCGGACGACGTCGTGTATTCCATCGAGCGCATCCTGGCTCTGAAGAAGGGTGCGTACGGGCTCTTCTCCTCGGTCGTGAATCCCGGAACGACGAAGGCGATCGACGCGAAGACCGTGCGATTCACGCTGACCAAGCCCTATGCGGTCTTCATGGCGGTGCTGCCGGAGATGTGGGTCGTCAACTCCAAGATGGTGCGCGCGCACGAGAAGGGAGGAGACTGGGGCGGGGGGTGGCTCGCGTCACACGAGGCGGGGTCGGGCTCGTTCAGGCTCGCTCACTACGATCCGGCGGTGGGATTTTCGGCGAACCGGTTCGCCGATCATTTCGCGGGGTGGGGACCGAAATACCTCGACCAGGTCGAGTTCCTCGGCATTCTCGAGGTGGCGAGCCGCGTCCTTGGACTGGAGAAGGGCGAGTTCGATGCGCTGGACGGCTATACGCCCTATGACCAGATCAGGCGCATGCGGGGCAAGCCCAACGTTCAGATCCTTGCCAAGCCCTCGCTCCGCACGATGTATTTCATCATCCATAACCGCCGGCCGCCACTCGACGACGTGAACATGCGGCGGGCGCTCTGCTATGCGTTCGACTATGACGGCTTCATCAACAACCTTCTCGATGGCTCGGTCGCGCGCAATGCCGGGATCATTCCGGACCCCATGTGGGGCGCGCCGAAAGATCTGCAGGGGTATACGTACGACCTCGACAAGGCCAAGGCGGCGCTCGCGAAAGTGAAAGGCCCGATGCGGACGCTCACGATCAACGCGCTCGGCGGGTATCCGCAGAGCGGGCAGGCCGCCGAGCTGCTGCAGAGCGGGCTCGCGAAGATCGGGGTCACGGCGACGATCCTGAGCCAGCCCTGGCCTGTCGTCGACGCCAAGCTCGGCAACGAGAAGCTCAGCGCCGACCTGATACCCTTATGGCGGAGCGCCTACTTCGCCGATCCCGACAACTGGACCGGCTATATCTACAACAGCAAGCAGATCGGCAGGGGAAATTCCAGCTTCTTCAGCAACGCGAGATTCGACGAGCTGACCGACAAGGCGCTCGTTCTCGTCAAGCAGGAGGACCGGCAGCCGCTGTACGAGGAAGCCTCGCGCATCCTGGTGGATCAGGCGGCCGGGCTCTTCATCTACAACACCAATTACTATGGGGCCTTCGACAAGCGGGTGCGCGGCGTGCGCTACTGCCCGATCGGCGACGCACAGGACATGCGGTGGCAGTGGCTCGCCTGAGTTAGGGTCCCGTGCGTCTGCTCGGGCTGATTGCACGAAGGCTGATCTGGGTCCCGCTTACCCTTCTCGGGCTGGTCGTGCTGGTGTTCATGGTTTCGCACGTGGTTCCGAGCGATCCGGCGAGGATTCTCGCGGGCGAGAACGCGACCACGGCGCAGCTCGTGGCGCTCCGGCATGAATATGGCTTCGATCGGCCGCTGCCGGTGCAGCTGCTGCGGTACATCGTGGCGGTGATCCACGGCAATATGGGGATCAGCCTCTATACGGAGACGCCGGTTGCGGGAGAGATCTGGAGGCGCCTGCCGGCGACCATGGAGCTTGCGTTCTATTCGATGCTGGTGGCGGTCGGGCTGGGCGTGCCGCTTGGAGTGGCGGCCGCGCTCAACCGCAATTCCTGGTTCGATCATGTTCTGCGCGTCGTTACCGTGTCGGGCTTGGCGATCGCTGCGTTCTGGCTGGCCATTCTGCTTCAGCTGCTGTTTTCCATGTGGCTGGGCGTGACGCCCGTGCAGGGCCGGATCAGCGATTTCGGCCCGAGCGGCGTCACCGGATTCTACACCATCGACGCCGCGCTCTCGGGCGACTGGTCCATGGAAATCGACGTTCTTCGTCATCTGGCACTTCCCGTTGCGACACTTTCGTTCCCCGCGATGGCGACGATCGTGCGCTTCACGCGGGCGGGCGTGATCGGCACGCTCGGCAGCTTCTTTGTCGATTACCAGCGGGCGATGGGGATTCCCCGGCGGGTGACCGTCTGGCGCTACGTCTTGCGATCCGCGCTGACCGGGACGCTGACGCAGATCGGCCTCGTTTTCGGCAACCTGCTCGCCGGGGCGGTGGTGGTGGAGGCGGTGTTCGATTGGCCGGGATTGGGACAGTTCGCGGTCAATTCGATTCTGCAATCCGATTACAATGCGATCCTCGGGTTCACGATCTATGTCGGTGTCATGTTCGTGGCGGTCAATCTTCTGATCGATATCGGGCAGGTCGTGCTCGACCCGCGCGGCCGATGAGATTGGGTCGATGAGATTGGGCCGATGAGCCTGCTCGGCCGGATCGCCCGCGATCGGGTGGCGCTGGCCGGGCTGATCGTGATTGCGGCGATCGCGCTCGCGGCGATTTTTGCCGGGCAGCTCGCGACCTTTCCGCAGGACGTCGATACCTATCATACGGCGCAGCGGCTGCTGCCACCGAGCGCCGTCCACTGGTTCGGCACCAACCAGATGGGCGGCGATATCTATTCCCGCCTGCTGTTCGGCGCGCGCATCACGCTGGTGACGGCGGTCATCGCGGTCGCCGTCTCGGTGCTGATCGGCGTGCCGATGGGTCTTGTCGCGGGTTATTGGTCGGGCTTTCTCGGCGATCTTTTGATGCGGATCTCGGATATCTTCCTCGCGGTGCCGCAGATCGTGCTCGCGATCGCGATCGCGGCGACGCTCGGGCCGCAGATTCAGAACGTCATCCTCGCATTGTCCTTGACCTATTGGCCATTCTGGGCGCGGCTGGTGTACGCCGAGACACGCAACGCCAAGAGCGAGATCTATATCGAGGCGGCGATCGCCTTGGGGGCCTCGCCGTGGCGCGTGATGGTGCTGCACATTCTTCCCGCGATCGCGCCTTCCATCATCATCCGCACCTCGATCGGGCTCGGCGGGACGATTCTTACCGCCTCGGCGCTTGGCTTTCTAGGACTTGGCCCGCCCCCGCCATCGCCGGAATGGGGGCGCATGATCGCCGATGCGCGCGCCTTCCTGCCGGGCGCCTGGTGGTATGCGGCCGCACCCGGCATTGCGATCCTGATTCTGGTCATGGCGTTCAACCTGCTGGGCGACGGGCTGCGCGATGTCCTCGATCCGCGCCTCAGGCGGCATGGCTCGCCAAAGGGCGCATCCTTTGACTGACCTGGTGCGCGTTGCCGACGTGTCGGTCGATTTTCCGGCGCCCGGGGGAACGGCGAAAGTGCTCGACCGGGTCAATCTTGCGGTCGGGACGGGGGAGATCGTGGGGCTGGTCGGCGAATCGGGTTGCGGAAAGACCACGCTGGCCCGGCTGATCCTCGGCGTGCTGCCGGCCGGTGCCACGGTGCGGGGCGGCGCGCTCTGTTTCGAGGAGCGGGACGTGCTCGCAAGTCCGCGCGAGGAAGCCTTGGTTCGGCGGGCGTTTCCGATCGGGTTCGTGCCGCAGGAGCCGCGGGCGGCGCTCAGCCCCTTGTTCCCGATCGGCGCCCAGGCCGGCGAGGTGCTGCGGTGGTCGCGACGAAGAGCGCGGAGCGGGCGCGCCGATGCGCGGAGGCGCATTGCGGAGATGTTCGCCCGCGTGCAGCTCCCCGATCCTCTCGCCATCATGCGCCGCTACCCTCACGAGCTTTCGGGAGGGCAGCTGCAACGCGTGCTGATTGCGATGGCGCTGCTCCGGGAACCGCGCCTCGTGGTTGCCGACGAGCCGACGACCGCGCTCGACGTCACGATCCAGGCGCAGATCCTGACATTGCTCCGAGGGCTGGCGCTGGAGCAGCGGGTGGCGGTTTTGTTCGCCACGCACGATCTCGGGGCGGCGTGGGAAATCTGCGACCGCATCACGGTCATGTATGCGGGGCAGGAGGCCGAGACCGCGCCTTCGGCGGTTTTCTTTGCCGGCCCGCGCCACCCCTATGCCGCGCTTCTGCTGGAGAGCATGCCGCGGCCGGGGGCGGGTTTGCCCGAGAGCATCACGGGTGCGGTCCCCAACCTGATCGATCCGCCGCCGGGCTGCCGGTTTCATCCCCGCTGCCCGCGGGCGCTGCCGGTCTGCCGATCCGAACGGCCTCCGGCGAGGGGCTCGGCGGTCGAGAGCGTCCGCTGCCACAGCCCCATTCCGGCGCGCGATGCCGCCTGAGGCGATAGCTCCGATCCTGGCGGTCGAGTCGCTGGCGACGCATTTCCCGATGCGGAACGCCCTCGGCCTCCGGACCGGATGGCTGCGCGCCCTCGATGGCGTGACGCTCGAGGTGGCACCCGGCGAAGTGCTCGGCGTGGTGGGCGAATCGGGCTGCGGCAAGTCCACGTTCGGCAAGACGCTGTGCGGGATAAATCGGCCGACGAGCGGGCGCATCCTGTTTCAGGGCGAGGAGGCGACGCGCGCGCGCTCCGCGGAGGCACGACGGCTGCGGCGGCGGCTGCAATATTGCTATCAGGATCCCAGCGCCTCGCTCGATCCGAACTGGACGATCGGCCGCTCGCTCGCCGAGCCGCTGGTTATCCACACAGGGCTCACGCGGGCGGAGCGGACGGCGCGGGTCCATGCCGCGTTGGAGGATGTGGGCCTGCCGAAAGGGCATCTTTCACTCTATCCGCACGAGATCAGCGGCGGCCAGCAACGCCGGGTCGGGCTGGCGCGCATCCTGATGCTGCAGCCGAGCCTCGTGGTTCTCGACGAGCCCACGGCCGGTCTCGATCTTTCCGTTCAGGCGCATGTCCTGCGCCTGCTCATGGACCTGCGCCGGCGCTATGCGCTCAGCTACATCTTCATCAGCCACGACCTCGCGGTCGTTCGCCTGATATGCGGGCGCGTTGCGGTGATGTATCTCGGGCGCGTGGTCGAGCTTGGGGCCGCCGAGACCGTCTTTCGTTCCCCGGCGCACCCCTATACGGCGGCTTTGCTGTCGGCTTTGCCGGTGATCGGCGGCAGCCGGATCAGCGAGCACTTCCGGCTTGAGGGCGAGCCGCCGAGTCCTGCGCGGTTGCCGCGCGGCTGCCGGTTTCGCCCGCGCTGCTCGCGCGCCGCGGAGATCTGCGAGCGGCAGGAGCCGGAGCTTGCACCGGCCGGTGACGGTCGGCGCGTCGCGTGCCATTTTCCGTTGCCGAGCTGAGGAGACCGTTATGCCCGACGTGACGCTGACCTTGACGCTGGCCGGTTATTCGCGGCTGATGCCGCTCGTCACCGGCGAGGTCAAACCGGAGGGCATCGCGCTCCGATTGTTGCTGAGCGGCAACGGATCCTGGCCGGCGCGCGCCGAGATGCTGCGGCGGACGCTGCATGACCCGGATGTCGAGGGCGGCGAGCAATCGATGGCCGGGCATCTCATCCGCGTGGCTCACGGCGACCGGTCTCATGTCGGGCTGCCGATCTTTCCGCTGCGCAATTTCACGGCGCGCGATCTCTATGTGCGGAAGGGATCGGGGATCCGGAGCGCGGCGGATCTGAAGGGCGTCCGCATCGGGATGTATGGCTGGGCCAACAGCGGCAGCATCTGGTACCGCCACTTCCTTTCCTGGCTTGGCGTCGATCCGGCGAGGCTGCGCTGGTGCATCGGGGCGATCGATTCCCCGCGCAAGGAGAGCATCGCCGCGACCTTGCCGGCCGGCGTGACGGAGCCGCCCGAGGGGAAATCGCTCTCGGACCTGCTGATCGCGGGCGAGCTGGACGCGATCTACAGCCCGCCGCGGCCCGAGCGCTACCATCCGGCCGAGGGGCCGATCGTGCGACTGTTTCCCGAGTTCCGCCCCCTCGAGCAGCGCTATTTCCGCGAGACCGGCGCGTTCCCCCCGCAACATTTGATCCTGTTGCGCCGGGCCGTCTGGGAAGCCGATCCGTGGATCGCGGCGAACCTCACCGACGCGTTCGTCCGCTGCAATCGCGCCGCCGCCGCTTCGTATCGGGGGTTTCCGTACGCGAGCCCCTGGATGGAGGAGGACCTGGAAGAAGCGGTCGCGCTGATGGGCGAGGATTTCTATGAAGACGGGCTCGAGAGGAACCGCCGCCAGATGGAGATGTTCTGCGAGACCGGCCATAAGGCGGGCCTGACCGGACGATTGGTTTCTACGGAGGAATATTTCGAGGAATTCCTGACGAGCACGAAGAAATAATTCGGCGCAATCAGCTAAGAGTGTTCCCGGACAGAGTCGCCACCTTTTTCTTGAGGCCGGCGATCAGCGCCGGCGCGCCGCCGGAGGCGAGCAGCGAGTGGAAGTCGGAGCGCTGGACGGCGACCTGGCTGATCGTTCCGTCGAGGAGGACGTCCACCACCTGCCAGCGCCCGCCGTCCTCGAGCATCACGAAGTCGATCCGCCGTGCCGTGCCGTCGCGCGAGACGAGCTGCGTCGATACGATCTGCTCGGCGCCGACGGCCCGCAGGTTGGGCAGGATACGGAACTGCTGGCCGTTGTAGCTGTCGAAGTTCGCGACATAGCTCGCGACCGTGTATTGGCGGAACACGGCGAGCAGCTCCTGGCGCTGGGCGGGCGTGAGGTCGGGCCAGCCGAAGCCCACCGACATCTGCAGGATGCGCGGAAGGTCCAAGCTTTGCGCGATGATCGGCTCGAGCGTGGCGTATCGCTTGGGGAACGGCGTCGCGTCGCCCGCCTTCATCACCGCGAGCAGCCCGGCGTCGAGCGCCGCGACCGGGGCGGACACCAGGGCGAAGCTCGGCGGCGCCTCCGCGCGCGCGGCCCATGGGACCAGGAGCGCCGCGAAGAGGCCGCCCAGAAAGGCGCGACGCTCAGGCCGCATCGTTCGGCGAGAGGCGCAAGCGTGCCGGCCGCGCTTCCCGCCCGAGCGCCTCGATCACGGTGGCGACGATGTCGCGCGCCGTGAGTCCCGCTTCGGCGAGCTGCACCTTGGGCGAATCATGGTCGATGAATCGGTCGGGCAACGTCATCGGCCGCACCTTGAGCCCCCGGTCCAGGAGCCCGCGCCAGGCGAGATGGTGCAACACCGCCGCGCCGAAGCCGCCTGCCGCCGCCTCCTCGATGGTGACCAGCACCGCGTGCTCGCGCGCCAGGCGCTCGATCAGGGCGTGGTCGAGCGGCTTGGCGAAACGGGCGTCCGCGACCGTTGCCGGGAGGCCCCGCGCCGCAAGCTCGTCGGCCGCGCGCAGCGCTTCGGAGAGCCGCGCGCCGTAGGAGAGGATGGCGACCTTGCTGCCCTCGCGAAGCACCCGCCCGCGGCCGATCGGCAGCACCTCGCCCCGCTCGGGCAGGGCGACGCCGAAGCCCTCGCCGCGCGGGTAGCGCACGGCCGAAGGCCCGTCGTCGATCGCGGCCTGGGTCGCCACCATGTGCGCGAGCTCCGCCTCGTCGGCGGCGGCCATCAGCGTGAAGCCGGGGAGGCAGCCGAGGTAGCAGATATCGAAGCTGCCCGCGTGCGTCGCGCCGTCGGCGCCGACCAGCCCGGCGCGATCGAGCGCGAAGCGGACCGGCAGGCCCTGGATCGCCACGTCGTGGACGACCTGGTCGTAGGCGCGCTGGAGGAAGGTCGAGTAGATGGCCGCGAAGGGCTTCATCCCCTCGGTCGCGAGCCCGGCGCAGAAGGTGACGGCATGCTGCTCGGCGATCCCGACATCGAAGCAGCGCTCAGGGAAGCGCTTGGCGAACCGGTCGAGCCCGGTGCCCGAGGGCATGGCGGCGGTGACGGCGACGATCGCCGGGTCGCGCTCGGCGGCGGCGATCAGCGCATCGGCGAACACGCGGGTGAATTGCGGCGGCCCGGGCGGGCCCTTCGCCTGCTCGCCGGTGACCACGTTGAACTTGGAGACGCCGTGGTACTTGTCGGCCGAGGCCTCCGCCGGCGGATAGCCTTTGCCCTTCTTCGTGACGACATGGAGAAGGATGGGCCCGCGCTCCTCGGCCTCGCGGACATTGCGCAGGATCGGCAGGAGATGGTCGAGATTGTGCCCGTCGATCGGGCCCACGTAATAGAAGCCGAGCTCCTCGAAGAGCGTTCCGCCGGTCAGGATGTTGCGCGCGAAGACCTCGGCGCGCTTGGCGGTGCGCTCGATCTGGCGGGGGAAGGCGCGCGCCATCCGAGCCCCGAGCTCGCGCAAGGAAAGGAACGGGCGCGAGGAGATCAGGCGGGAGAGATAGGCGCTCATCGCCCCCACCGGCGGGGCGATCGACATGTCGTTGTCGTTGAGGATGACGAGGAGGCGCGAGCGCATCCCCCCGGCGTTGTTCAGGGCCTCGTAGGCCATGCCGGCGCTCATCGCCCCGTCGCCGATCACGGCGACGACGTGGCGGTCGCGCTCGCGCTTGAGGTCGCGGGCCACCGCCATGCCGAGCCCGGCCGAGATCGAGGTCGAGGAATGGGCGGCGCCGAACGGGTCGTACTCGCTCTCGGCACGGCGGGTGAAGCCGGAGAGCCCGCCGCCCTGGCGGAGCGTGCGGATGCGCTCGCGCCGCCCGGTCAGGATCTTGTGGGGGTAGGCTTGGTGGCCGACGTCCCAGATCAACCGGTCGCTCGGGGTGTCGAAGACCGCGTGCAGCGCGACCGTCAGCTCGACCACGCCGAGCGAGGCGCCGAGGTGCCCGCCGGTGGTGGAGACGACGTCGATCGTCTCCGCGCGGAGCTCGTCCGCCAGCCGCTTGAGCTGGTCGGCGGAGTAGTTGCGCAGATCCGCTGGAAAATGAACCTGATCCAGAAGTGGCGTCTCGACCGCCATTCCGCCCTCATCCTGCCTGTGGCCCGGCCGCGGACCGCCCCCGAATCCGCGTCACGGTTCGTTGAAGCCTACTCCCGCGCCGTCCTTCGTGCCAGACCACTGCCCGTGACCGGAAGAGCGGCCCCGCCCGCAAGGATTGGCGTTTGCCAGTTGGTGTTTGCCCGGTCGGGCTTCATATTGATATGCCGGGGGTCGGCCCGGGCCGGTAGCCGCGGTGATGGCGGCCCGGGGATGGAGGCCCAGGGACGGAGGATTGTGGATGTTGCGCGTGGTCCTGGCTCAGCCGCGGGGTTTCTGCGCCGGCGTGGAGCGGGCGATCGAGATCGTCGAGCGGGCGCTCCGCAAGTTCGGCCCGCCGATCTATGTCCGCCACGAGATCGTCCACAACCGCTCGGTGGT
>DATJTV010000018.1:0-2787 GCA_035503055.1 Acetobacteraceae bacterium | reverse complement strand
GGGATGCAGCCCCAGTTGAGGCAGATGCCGCCCAGGTTCTCGCGCTCGACGATCGCCGTCTTCATGCCGAGCTGGGCGGCGCGGATCGCCGCGACATAGCCGCCCGGGCCGGCGCCGAGCACGATCAGGTCGAAGGATGTGTCGGCCATGGTCCTCCTTCTCCGGCTGCGAGCGAAGCGAGCGCGGGCCCGCTCAGCCGCTGCACTCTCCACTCCGCCATCGGCTGCGCGCCCAAGCGTGCGTAGAAGCCGATCGCGGGCTTGTTCCAGTCGAGCACCGCCCACTCGAAGCGTGCGCAGCCCTCGGCGAGCGCGCGCTTTGCGAGGTCGCGGAAGATCGCGCGCCCGATGCCGCGGCCGCGATGCGCGGGCTCGACATAGACATCCTCGAGATAGAGCCCGGCGCGGCCGGTGAAAGTGCTGAAGCTGTAGAACCAGAGCGCGAAGCCGACCGCGGTGCCCGCAACATCGGCAAGGAGGGCCCACGCGCGCGCGGGCGTGCCGAAGAGGGCCGTTGCGAGATCCTCCTCGGTCGCGCGCACCTCGTGCAGCAGCCGCTCATATTCGGCGAGCGCCCGGACGAGCCGGAGCAGCGCCGGCACGTCCGCAGGCGCTGCCGGGCGGAGCGAGAACCCCTCCCCACTCACAGCATCAGGCTCAGCGGGTCTTCGACGATCGCCTTGAAGGCCGAGAGCCACTCGGCGCCGAGCGCGCCGTCGATCACGCGATGATCGACCGAGAGCGTGACCGTCATCATCGTGGCGATCCCGAGCGCGCCCTCCTTCACCACCGGCCGCTTCTCGCCGGCGCCGACGGCGAGGATCGCGGCCTGCGGCGGGTTGATGACGGCGGCGAACTCGCGGATGCCGTACATGCCGAGGTTGGAGATCGAGAAGCCGCCGCCCTGGAACTCCTCCGGCTTGAGCTTTCCCGATTTCGCGCGGGCCGCGAGATCTTTCATCTCGTTGCTGATCGCGGCGAGGCCTTTCTTATCGGCCTTGCGGATGATCGGGGTGATGAGGCCGTCCGGGATCGCGACGGCAACGCTGATGTCGATGTCGTCGTACTCGGCGATGCCCTCCTCGGTGTAGGTCGCGTTCACGCGTGGGGCGCGGGCGATCGCGATGGCAACCGCCTTGATGATGAGATCGTTGACCGAGAGCTTGAAGGCGGTGGGCCCTTCCTTGGGCGAGCGGGCATTGAGGTCGGCACGGAGCTTGAGCAGCGCATCGAGCGCGATGTCCGCCGAGAGGTAGAAATGGGGGATGGTCTGCTTGCTCTCGGTGAGGCGGCGCGCGATCACCCGTCGCATGGTGGTGTGCGGGATCAGCCGGTGGGGCGCGGTGATGGGCGCAGGCTTGGCCGCGAGCGGCGGCTGGGCCGGCGCGGCGGCCCCGGCTGGAGCCGGAGCCGGCGCGGGAGAAGGCGTTGGCGCGCGCGCGAGCGCGGCCTCGATGTCGGCCTTGACGATCCGCCCGTTGGGGCCGCTGCCGGTCAGGCCGGCGACGTCGAGCCCGGCCTGGGCCGCCATCCGGCGCGCGAGCGGGGAGACGAAGATGCGCCCGCCCGGAGCGGCGGCGCCGTTGCCGCGCGGAGCGGGAGGCGGGGTGACGGGAGCAGGTGCGGCCGCGGGAGGAGCAGCCGGCAGCGGAGCAGGAGATGGTGCCGCAGGCGGCGGGGGCGCGTCGCTCAGCTTCTCGCCTTCGTCCAGCAGGACCGCAATCGGCGCATTGACCGCGACGTTCTGGGTGCCGTCGGGGACGATGATCCTGCCGAGCACGCCTTCGTCCACGGCCTCCACTTCCATCGTCGCCTTGTCGGTCTCGATCTCGGCGATCACGTCGCCGGCCTTGACCGCATCGCCCTCCTTCTTGAGCCAACGCGCGAGCGTGCCCTCGGTCATCGTCGGGCTCAGCGCAGGCATCAGGATATTGGTGGACATCGCGCGCTCCCGCCCCGCTCAGACGATCTTCCGCACCGCCTCGACAACCCATTCGGGCTGCGGGAGGGCGAGCTTCTCGAGGTTCGCGGCATAGGGAAGCGGCACGTCCGCGCCGTGCACGCGGACGGGCGGCGCATCGAGCCAGTCGAACGCGTTCTCGATCACCTGCATCGCCACTTCCGCGCCAATGCCGGCATAGGGCCAGCCCTCCTCGACGGTGACGAGGCGGTTGGTGCGCTTGACGCTCTCGACCACGGTTGCGGTGTCGAGCGGGCGGAGCGAGCGGAGATTGATCACCTCGGCCTCGATCCCCTGGCCGGCGAGCGCTTCGGCCGCCGCCAGCGCCACACCCACCATGATGCCGAAGGCGACGAGGGTGACGCGGTCGCCGGCACGCTCGATCTTGGCCTTGCCGAGCGGCAGGGCGAAATCCTCGGCCACCGGACAATCGAAGCTGTGGCCGTAGAGAATCTCGTTCTCCAGGAAGATCACCGGATTGGGATCGCGGATCGCGGTGCGAAGCAGGCCCTTGGCGTCGGCCGAGGACCAGGGGGCGGCGACCTTGAGCCCCGGCACGTGGGCGTACCAGGAGGCGTAGCACTGGCTGTGCTGGGCGGCGACCCGCGAGGCGGCGCCGTTGGGGCCGCGGAAGACGATCGGGCAGCCCATCTGGCCGCCGGACATGTAGAGCGTCTTGGCGGCGGAGTTGATGAGCTGGTCCATCGCCTGCATGGCGAAGTTGAAGGTCATGTACTCGACGATCGGGCGGAGGCCGTTGAGTGCGGCGCCGACGGCAAGCCCGGTGAAGCCGTGCTCGGTGATCGGCGTGTCGATGACGCGGCGGGG
>DATJTV010000017.1:0-9911 GCA_035503055.1 Acetobacteraceae bacterium | reverse complement strand
CTACGACTCGCCGCGCAAAGTGCGCGTCGCCGCCGCCTGCTTCTACCGCTGCGCGTTCGTCGCCTACCTCGTGGTCCGGTTCGTGATGCACGTCGGATCGATGATGCAGGGCGGCAACTTCGTCGTGCGGCGGGACGCGCTTGAACGCGCCGGCGGCTTCGAATCCGAATTCCGCTTCTACGGCGAGGACACCGACCTCGCGCGAAGGCTGAGCAAAGTGGGGTCGGTCAAGTTCTCCTTCCGCCTGGTCGCCTTCTCCTCCGGCCGCCGCTTCGCCGGCGAAGGCATGGTCCGCGTCGGGCTCACCTACACCGCCAACTTCTTCTGGGCGACCTTCCGCAAACGCCCGTTCACCGAAGAATGGCAGGATTACCGGGTGGAAGGCCCACCCGAAGCACCGTAGGCAAGCCAAGGGGGCTCCGCCCCCCTTGACCCCCCGCCAAGGGCGAGCCCTTGGAACCCATTCGTTTGGATGTTGGCCGCCTCACCGGCGGTGCCGGGTCCCGAGGTGGTGGGGGGCGGGCCTGTTCGGCGCAGCATCCGCTCTGCCCTCGGCGCGTACGCGCCGAGGGCAGAGCGGATGCTGCGCCGATAAGCCAGGCATAGCGCTGGGACGCCGGGCGTCAGCCTCGCTGCCGGGTCGGGCAAAACGTTCGGGGTCCAGGGCCCCAGGCCCTGGCGGGGTCCAGGGGCAGAGCCCCTGGCCTTCGCCTCACAGTGCCGCGCGGAGCACCGCGGCGATGCGTTCGATGTCCTCCTCCGCGAGGCCGGGGTGCATCGGCAGCGCGAGGATGCGGGTGCTGACGGCCTCGGAGACCGGCAGCGGCGTCCCGTCGTGGTGCGATTGGTAGGCCGGTTGGAGGTGGAGCGGGCACGGGTAATAGATATTGCTGCCGATGCCGTTGGCCTTGAGTGCCGTCTGGGCGCGGGCGCGCGCCTCGGGGCCGGGCAGCAGGACGGAGTAGATCGCCCAGACGCTCGTGCTCTCGGGCATGCGTGCCGGCGTCTCGACGAGGCCGGCGAGATGCCGGTCGTAGGTGCGGGCGATGCGTTCGCGCGCGGCGAGGGCGGCGTCGAAGACGGTGAGCCGCGCGAGCAGCACGGCGGCCTGCATGGTATCGAGCCGGCCGTTGATGCCGATGCGCAGCACCTCGTAGCGTGAAGTTCCCTCGCCGTGGGAACGAAGGCTGCGGTAGAGCGCGGCGCGTTCGTCGCTCTCGGTGAAGAGCGCTCCGCCGTCGCCGTAGGCGCCGAGCGGCTTGGTCGGGAAGAAGCTCACCGCCGTCGCGTCGGCGAGCGCGCCGAGCCGGCGGTTGCGGTAGGTGGCGCCGAAGCTTTGCGCGCAGTCGTCGAGGGAGAAGAGCCCCTCGGCGCGGGTGATCGCGCCGAGCGCCTCCCAATCGGCCGGCTGGCCGAAGAGGTCGACCCCGATCAGCGCGCGCGGGCGGAGCGTGCCTTTGGCGCGCACGGCGGCGATGCGGCGCGCGAGATCGGCGGGATCGATCTGAAAGGTGCGGGGATCGATATCGACGAAGATGGGCGTGGCCCCGAGAAGGAGGGGCACCTCGGCCGTCGCGGTGTAGGTGAAGGCGGGCAGGAAGACGGCATCCCCCTGCCCTATCCCTTCCGCCATCAG
The DNA here is from genome assembly GCA_035503055.1 of Acetobacteraceae bacterium. Taxonomy (GTDB): domain Bacteria; phylum Pseudomonadota; class Alphaproteobacteria; order Acetobacterales; family Acetobacteraceae; genus JAKAWQ01. Next base: position 8,275 of record DATJTV010000017.1, on the reverse strand, counting down.
GGCGATGACGAGGGCGTCGGTTCCCGAGCTGACGCCGATGCAGTGGCGGGCCTCGCAATAGGCGGCGAGGCGCTCCTCGAGCTCGGCGACCTCGGGGCCGAGGATGAACTGGCAGTGCGCGAGCACCGCGTCGAGCCGGCGGCGGAGCTCGGGGCCGAAGCTCGCCTGCTCGGACTTGAGGTCGAAAAGCGAAATCGGCCGCGTTGCGGCGTGGGCAGGGGCATCCATGCGATCGGCCTTTCGGAGGTGATGGTCGGCGGCCGCCCCGGCCGGGCGGCTTAGGTCGCGACCTGCATTTCTCCGAGATAGGCCTCGCGGATCAAGGGGTTCTCGCGCAATTCCTTGGCCGTGCCCGAGAGCACCACCTGGCCGGTCTGCAGCACGTAGGCGCGATGGGCAATCGAGAGCGCCATCGAGGCGTTCTGCTCGACCATGAAGATCGTGGTGCCCTGGCGGTTGATCTCCTGGATGATCTCGAATGTCTGCTCGACGAAGATCGGGGCGAGGCCCATCGAGGGCTCATCCATGCAGATCAGCCGCGGGCGGGCCATCAGTGCGCGCCCGATCGCCACCATCTGCTGCTCGCCGCCCGAGAGCGTGCCGGCGAGCTGGCCGCGGCGCTCCTTGACGCGCGGGAAGAGCGCATAGACGCGCTCGAGGTCCTCGTCGAATTCCGGCCCATGGCCGCGCAGGAAGGCGCCCATCTCGAGGTTCTCGAACACCGTCATGCGCGGGAACAGTCGGCGCGCCTCGAGGACCGGGGCGATGCCGCGGCGCACGCGCTCGGAGGTGGCGAGCCGCTCGATCGGCTTGTCGTCGAACACGACGCTGCCGCGCGTCGGCCGCACCACGCCCATGATCGTCTTCATCGTCGTCGATTTGCCCGACGCATTCCCGCCGAGCAGGCAGACGATCTCGCCGTTGTCGATCGCGTAGTTCACCTGCTTGAGCACGTGCAGGTCGCCGTAATGGGTGTCGACGTCCCGGAACTCAAGCAGCAATGCCGGCACTCCCGGCCTGCGCGTTGCGCCCGAGATAGGCTCGCAGTACCTCCTCGTTCCGGCGCACCTCGTCGGGCCGGCCCTCGGCGATCTTCTCGCCGTGGTCGAGCACGACGACCGTGTCGGCAAGCCGGACCACGACGTCGAGCTTGTGCTCGATGACGATGACGGTGAGGCCGAGCTTGTGCAGGTCCTTGATCTGCTGGGCGAGCTCGAACGTCTCGGCCGGGTTCATGCCGGCGGTCGGTTCGTCGAGCAGGAGGATGCGCGGATCGGAGGCCAGCGCGCGCGAGATCTCGACGCGGCGGCGGTTGGCGTAGGAGAGCGCGGCGACGTTCTGGTTGGCCCGCGGCGCCAGGCGATTGCCGAAATTGCCGATGATCTCCATCACCCGCTCGCGCGCCCGCCTCTCCTCGGCGCGCACCCCGGGCAGCCGCAATACGGCGCCGAGCGGGCCGGTGGAAAGGCGCGCATGCTGGCCGATCAGGACATTGTCCATCACCGTGAGGTTGGTGAAGAGGCGGAGGTTCTGGAAGGTCCGTGCGATCCCTTTCTTCGCGATCTTGTGCGGGCCGAGGCCGATGATCTCTTCCCCGAAGAGCCGGATGCTTCCCGATTCGGCGGAGGTGAGGCCGGTGATCACGTTGAAGAGCGTCGATTTGCCGGAGCCGTTCGGGCCGATCACCGCGACCACGCCGCCCGCCGGCACGGTGATGTCCACCGACTTCAGCGCCACCAGGCCGCCGAAGCGGACGGTCACGCCCTTGATCTCGAGCGCCGGGACGGAAGAGGAGTCCTCGCGGACGATGCCGCTCATCCGGAACCCGTGGCTCTCGCCCACCTGCGCGTTCTGCTGCTCGAACGAGAGCGCTCCCTGTTTCCGGTGGGCCGGGATCAGCCCGTCCCGCCGGTAAAGCATCATCAGGACGAGCACGATGCCGAAGATGAGCTCGATCGCGTCCGCGAGCTGGATCTGCTGCAGCCAGGGCGAGCCGATCAGGTTGCCGACGATATGGAGCCAGCTCGAGATCGCGGGCAGGAACCACGATTGCAGCAGCTGGAGGAAGATGGCGCCGACCACCACGCCCCAGACGCTGCCGAGGCCGCCCAGCACGATCATCACCAGGATCATCACCGAGACCGGGAACATGAACATGTCCGGCGTCGCGGTCTGCAGCTTGGCGATATAGAAGGTGCCGGTCATCCCCGCGAAGGCCGCGCCCATCGCGAAGGCGAGCAGCTTGTAGCGCGTGAGGTCCACGCCCGCGGTGGAGGCCGCGACGGCATCGTCGCGGAGCGCCATCCAGGCGCGCCCGATGCGCGAATCCCGAAGCCGCCCGCTCACGAATATCAGCAGCGCCACGATCCCGATCGCGACATAGTAATAGGGCACGATCTCGACGCCGAAGCTCTGCCCGAAGAGCTGCGGCGGCGCGACGCCGTTGAGCCCCGCCGCGCCGTTGGTGAGCGAGGACCAGTTGCGCACCACGATCGGCACGATCTCGCCGAAGCCCAAGGTTACGATGGCGAGGTAGTCGCCGCGAAGGCGGAGCGTTGGCGCGCCGAAGAGGATGCCGAAGAAAGCGGCGATCGCGGCGGAGAGCGGCAGGGCGATCCAGAACGAGAGGGTGAAGTGCACCACCGCCGCATTGCCCTGGGTCACCTTCTGCACCAGGTCGAGCCAGGCGAAGGGCGCCCAGAAGCTGCTCCACGCCGGTGTCAGCTGCCAGGAGGCAAGGATGCCGTAGGTGTAAGCGCCGATGGCGAAGAACGCCGCATAGCCGAGATCGAGCAGGCCGGCGAAGCCGACGACGATATTGAGGCCGAGCGCCAAGGCGGCGAAGGCGAGCGCGTTGGCCACGGCGTCGATATCGCCGGCATTGCCGTTGACGGCCGGGAAGGCGAGTGCCACGACGGCGACGAGCAGGATGAGCGCCTTCGTGCGGTGGCGGGCCAGCGCCGCACGCCAGGGGACGGTCTCCGCCGCGCTGGTGGTGATGCTGGTTTCCGACGCCATGGAAGCGCCCCTTCTCAGGACTTCGAGGGTGCGAGCGTGCCGAGCAGCCCGGTCGGGCGGAAGACGAGCACCAGCACCAGGATCGAGAAGATGATGACGTCGGTCCACTTGACCGCGATGAACTGCCCGCCGAGCGATTCGATGAGGCCGATGATCAGGCCGCCGAGCATCGCCCCCGGAACATTGCCGATGCCGCCGAGCACGGCCGCGGTGAAGGCCCGGAGGCCTGCCGTGTAGCCGATGATGTAGCTGGTGAAATTGTAGTAGAGGCCGAAGATCAGTCCGGCCGCGCCGGCGAGCGCGGAGCCGGCGAAGAAGGCGATCAGGATGACGCGATCAACATCGACACCCATCATCCGCGCCGCGTCGGGATCCTGGGCGGTCGCCCGCATCGCCTTGCCCAGCCGACTGCGCTGGACGAAGAACCAGAGACCCAGCATCAGCGCGCCGGAGACGATCCAGATCAGGATCACGCGCAGGTCGAGGGTTGCGCCGAGAATATGGAAACGCAGCTCCGGCAGCGGATTGGGGAAGTTCTTGGTGTCCGCGCCGGCGCCGAGCAGGATGACGTTGAAGAGAATATAGGAGACGCCGATGGTGGTGATCATCGCCATCGGCCCGGTGACGTTGCGCAGCGGTCGGAGAGAGTACCGCTCGATCACCACGCCCAGGATTCCGCAGAAGAGCATGCTGGCGACGAAGGCCGCCACCAGCACGCCGATCAGCGGCAGTCCGGTCAGCACGACGCTCTGACCGTTGAGCCCGAAGGCCTCCAGCGTCCACATGCCAATGAACGACCCCCACAGGAAGACGCTGAAGTGGGCGAAGTTGATCAGCTCCAGGATCCCATAGATCAGCGTGAAGCCGAGCGCCAGCAGCGCGTACATGCCGCCGAGGCTCAGCCCGTTGATCACCTGCTGGACGAAGAGGGCCGTCGGACTCATTTTTTTCTCCCAGACGCGATGACCGTGCGGGCGCCTATCCCTAGCTGGTGGGCGCGGTACCGATGTACTTGAACTGAGCATTCATATCGGTGAGCGATGCGCCCTTGTTCTCCACGATCTGGAAGACGCTGATGACCTTGTTGACGATGTCCCCGTTCTCGTCGAACGCGACGGGCCCCTGCAGCGTGTTCGTGTGCGAGGTCTGGATCGCCTCGCGCACGTTCGCCCGCGTGATCGGCTTGCCCGCATCAACGAGACTCGCGAGCGCGGCGGTGATGACAAGGCCGGCGTCATAGGCGGTGATTGCATAGTCGTCGGGCTGCGTGTGCCAGGTCGATTCGTAGAGCTTGACGAATGGCTGCACCGCCGGGTTGTCGGTCAGGTGCGGTGCGGCGATCGTGCAGTACCAGCCCTCCGCGGCGGGGAATCCGACCGCCGTCAGCATCTCCGGCGCGTAAAGACCGTCACCGCCGCCCTTCGGCATCGCCTGCGGCAGGACGCCGTACGCCTGCTTGACGAGCTTGGTGCCTGCACCCTGGACCCCGCCGTAATAGAGCCCGTCCGGGTTCATTCCTTTGATCTTGGTAAGCGAGACCGTGTAGTCGGCCTCGGTCGGATCGAGGCGGTCCCGGCCGAGCACCTTGATGCCCTTCTCCTTCGCGCGCGCCTCGAAGGTATCGGCGATGCCGACGCCGTAGGCACCCGAATCGTCGAGAATATAGACCGACTTCACCTTCAGCACGTCGGCGTAATAGTTGGCCATGTACGGACCCTGCAAGGCGTCCGTCGTAACCGTGCGGAAATAGACCGCCTTGCCGCCGTTCGGGCGATATTCGGAGGCGAACTTCGGGCTGGTGATGTCCGGGTTGGTCGAGGCCGGCGTGATCGTCGCGAAATTGGCCTCGCTGTAGATCGCCGACATAGCCTTGCCGTCGCCGCTCATCTCCGGCCCGATCGCCGCCATCACGTCGGGATCGGAAACCAGTTTGCGGGCGTTAGTCGCCGCCTGCGCGGGGTCGTACTGGCCGGCGGTCGTCGTCGCGTTGTTCAGCACGACCGGGACGAGCGTGTAGCCTTTCACCGCGCCCGAATCGTTCGCCTGCTGGATGGAGAGCAGCGCGCCGTACTTGATGCGGTTCGCGCCCTCGGCATCCGCCCCGGTGAGCGGTAGCGTAATACCGATCTTGATCACCTTATCGGCAGCGAACGCCGGACGAAATCCCGCTCCAACCAGCGTGGTGGAAGCGGCCGCGCCGGCGATCAGCTTGCCGGCAGCACGACGTGTCAGCATGGGATAGCCTCCCCTTGGTGAAACTCCCGCCCCCTCTTCAAGCAAGCCAGGGGCCAAGCTGTCACTAGTCTGTTTTGCAGTCCTTGCATAGCGGCGCATGGCTGTCGGGCGCGGCCCGCGCCGCCGCTCCGCGCCCGCTTCGCGCGTCGGTTGTCTCGCCGGCACGCCCGAACGAATGTTCCCGGCAGACGCGGCAACGACTGATTTTTGTGCGCTCTGACCGAAGCGGCGGCAGTCGCCGCGCGACGCGGCAGCCTCCCTCGCCATTTCGTGAACCGGGGGCTAGAAGCGGCAGCACTGCTTCATTTTCAATTCCGGGGAGAGGAGGCGCACGATCGCAATGCTCAGGCCCGAAACCGCGCGTGCGCTCGGCAAGGCGAGCACCGCCACCCTCACCACGCAACTCTTCAAGCGCGGCTTCCGCAACCTCTTCATGCAGGGCGTCCGCCCGCTCGGCGCCCCGGGGCGCAACCTCGTCGGCCCGGCCTTCACGCTCCGCTATATCCCCGCGCGCGAGGACCTCGACCCGATCGAAACCTACGCCGATCCCGAACATCCCCAGCGCAAGGCGATCGAAATCATCCCCGCGGGCCACGTGCTGGTGATCGATTGCCGCGGCGATGCACGCGCCGCCGCCGCGGGCCACATCCTGATCACGAGGCTCTCGGTGCGCGGCGCGGCGGGCCTCGTCTCGGACGGCGGCGTGCGCGATTCCGCGGCAATCGCGGCGCTCGGCTTTCCGGTCTTCTGCGCCGGCCCCTCGGCGCCGCTCGGCCTGATCGCGCATCACGCGGCCGAATTCGGGGTCGGCATCGGCTGCGGCGGCGTTGCCGTCCTTCCCGGCGACGTGATCGTGGGCGACGCCGACGGCGTGGTGGCGATCCCGGCGGCGCTCGCCGACGAAGTGGCCCTCGATGCCGCCGCGCAGGAGGAGATGGAGGAATTCATCCAGAGCCGCGTCGCGGCCGGCGCGAAGCTGCCGGGCACCTATCCGCCGAACGCGGAAACGCGCGCCTCCTACGAGGCGTGGCGGCAAGCACGCACGAAGGAATGAGGGAGGATTGCGATGGAACGGATCAATGAAGGCGGCCTCGCGATCGCCCGCCCGCTCTTCGACTTCGTGAACGAAGAGGCGCTGCCCGGCACCGGCATCGAACGATCGGCGTTCTGGAAAGGGCTCGGCCGGCTGGCGGGCGAGTTCGCCGGCCCGAACCGCGCGCTGCTCGAGAAGCGCCTCGCGTTGCAGACGCGGATCGACGACTGGCACCGCGCGATGCGCGGCAGCCCCTTCGAGCCCGACGCCTACGAGCAGTTCCTCCGCGATATCGGCTATCTTCTGCCCGAGCCGCCGGACTTCACGATCGGAACCACCGGCGTCGATCCCGAGATCGCGGTGATGGCGGGGCCGCAGCTCGTGGTGCCGGTGATGAACGCGCGCTACGCGCTCAATGCCGCCAATGCGCGCTGGGGCAGCCTCTACGATGCGCTCTACGGCACCGACGCGCTCCCCGAAGACGGCGGCGCGGCGCGCGGCGCCGGCTACAATCCGGTGCGCGGCGCGCGGGTGATCGCACGCGGGCGCGAGATCCTCGACCAGGTGGCGCGACTTTCCTTCGGCAGTCACGCGGACGTGATCGCCTACCAGGTCGAGGGCGAGGGGCTCGCCGGCCTCTGCGAGGACGGGCGGCGGGCGAAGCTCGCCCGGCCCGAGCAGTTCGCGGGCTTCCGCGGCGACCCGTACCGCCCGGAGGCCGTGCTGCTCCGCAACCACAACCTGCATGTCGAGCTCCGCATCGATCCCTCCCACCCGATCGGCAAGGGCGACCGCGCCCACGTCGCCGACATCCTGCTCGAGGCGGCGCTCACCACCATCGTCGATCTCGAGGATTCGATCGCCGCGGTCGATGCGGAGGACAAGGTCGCGGCCTATCGCAACTGGCTCGGGCTGATGCGGGGAACCCTCACCGCGCGCTTCGAGAAGGGCGGCCACGAAACCGACCGCGCGCTCGCGCCCGACCGCGCCTACACCGCGCCCGACGGCAGCGCCTTCACGCTGCCGGGACGGAGCCTCATGCTGGTGCGCAATGTCGGCCATCACATGATGACGGACGCCGTGCTCGACGAAGAGGGCGACGAAATCCCGGAGGGCATCCTCGACGCCGCGGTGAGCACGCTGATCGCGATGCACGATCTCAAAGCCGCCGGCCCCTTCCGCAACAGCAGAAGCGGCGCGATCTACATCGTCAAGCCGAAGATGCACGGGCCCGACGAGGTGGGCTTCGCCGACGCGCTCCATGCGCGCGTCGAGGACATGCTCGGGCTCGCGCGCAACACGGTGAAGATGGGCATCATGGACGAGGAGCGGCGCACCACCGTCAACCTCAAGGCCTGCATCCGGGCGGCGAAGGACCGCGTGGTCTTCATCAACACCGGCTTCCTCGACCGCACCGGCGACGAGATCCACACCTCGATCGAGGCCGGCGCGATGATCCGCAAGAACGAGATGCGGCGCGCGCCCTGGATGCTCGCCTACGAGGATTGGAACGTCGATATCGGGCTCGCCTGCGGCCTCGCCGGCAAGGCGGAGATCGGCAAGGGGATGTGGGCAATGCCCGACCGGATGGCGGACATGCTCGCCCAGAAGATCGCCCACCCCGAGGCGGGCGCGAACACCGCCTGGGTGCCCTCGCCCACCGCGGCGACGCTGCATGCGCTGCACTATCACGCGGTGGACGTGGCGGCGCGCCAGGCCGAGCTCGCCGGCAAGCGGCGAGCCAAGCTCGCAGATCTGCTGGCCATCCCGACCGCGGTCGGGGCCAACTGGCCGCCCGAAACGCTGCAGGAGGAGCTCGACAACAACGCCCAAGGGATCCTCGGCTACGTCGTGCGCTGGATCGACCAGGGGATCGGCTGCTCGAAAGTGCCCGACATCCACGATGTCGGGCTGATGGAGGATCGCGCGACGCTGCGCATCTCGAGCCAGCACATCGCCAACTGGCTGCACCAGCGCATCGTTACGCGC
>DATJTV010000016.1:0-28055 GCA_035503055.1 Acetobacteraceae bacterium | reverse complement strand
CCCATCGCCGCCGCCTCGGCCGCGATCGGGAGCTGGTTGCGCCCTGCGCCGAGCACCGACCAGCGATACTGATCGCCGAACAGCCGATCCGCCGTGCGCTTCATATGCATCACATCCTCGGGGTGCGGGCCGATGCCGCCCAGAATGCCGAATACGGTCTGGACGAAGAGCGGCGGCTTGACGAGGCCACGCTCGAGGAAGTGGTGGAGGTTGTAGAGATGGCCGACATCGTAGCACTCGAACTCGAAACGCGTGCCGGAGTCGCCCAGCGTGCGGAGCACGAACTCGATATCCTGGAACGTGTTGCGGAAGATGAGATCGCGGGAGTTCTCGAGATGCTCGCGCTCCCAGGAATGGCGGAACTCCTTGAAGCGGGCGAGCATCGGGAAGAGCCCGAAATTCATCGAGCCCATGTTGAGGGAGGCGATCTCGGGCTTGTACGTCGCCGCCGGCTGCACGCGCTCCTGAACGGTCATGTAAGGCGCGCCGCCGGTCGTCAGATTGATCACCGCGCCGGTGCGCTGCTTGATGCGGGCGAGGAAACGACCGAACGCCTCGGGCGACTGATCGGGCTTGCCGGTCTCGGGATTGCGCGCATGGAGATGCACGATCGCGGCACCCGCTTCGGCGGCGCCGATTGCGGCGTCCGCGATCTGCTCGGGCGTGACCGGAAGATGAGGCGACATGCTCGGCGTGTGGATCGCACCCGTGATCGCACAGGTGACGATGACCTTGCGCTCTCTCGCTGCTGACTGCGCCACGGCGCTTCCTCCCCTTGGCTGATCGGCGGAGCATCGCCTGCCAAGGGAATGGGGTCCAGGGCCACCATGCTTGAACCCTTGGGCCCTGGTGGGGGCCCGTCCAGGGGGCAGAGCCGCCTTGGCCTTAATCGGCGACCGCCAGTTCCTCGCTCTTTTGGGTGCTTGATGGGGGGCCGAGGGGTGGGGCCTTCATCAGGAGCACGAGCGGGGTGGCGATCAGGGTCAGCACCATCATCAGCTTGAAGTCGTCGATATAGCCGATCATTGCCGCCTGTTGTGTCACCTCCGCGTTGAGGAATTCGAGGCCGCGCGCGAGGTGGGGATTGTAGAGGTGGGCGAAGGGAAGCTGCTGGAGCGTGCGGTCGAAGGGCGTGAGGCCAGCTCCGATCGTTGCGTGGTTGATTGCCGTGTTGCGGTCCACGAGCGTGGTTACGATCGAGATGCCGACGCTGCTGCCGACGTTGCGCATGAGGTTGTAGATGCCGGCGGCTTCGGTGCGCCGGGCGGTGGGCAGCGTCGAGAAGGCGGTTGCGGTGAGTGGGACGAAGATGAAGCCGAGGCCGAATCCCTGGAGCACGCCCCAGGAGAAGACGTCCCACGGGCCGACGGCGAGCGAGAAGCCGGCCATGCCCCACATCGAGTAGGCGTTGACCAGGAAGCCGAAGATGATCAGGACCCGGGGCGGCATGACGCGGGTGAGGCGGCCGACGAGCAGCATCGCGATCATCGTGCCGATGCCGCGCGGGGCGAGCAGGAGGCCGACCGTCACCACCGGGTAGTCGAGGAGATCCTGCAGGAGCGGCGGGAAGAGCGCCATCGTGCCGTAGAGCACCATGCCGACGATGAAGATGAAGACGAGGCTCAGGAAGAAGTTTCGGTTGAGGAACAGGTCGGGGCGGATGAAGGGCTCGCGCGCGGTGAAGACCTGGACCAGGAAGACGTAGAAGGCGAGGCTGGCGACCACGGTCGCGACGACGATCTGGGTGGAGGCGAACCAGTCGAGGAGCTGGCCGCGGTCGAGCACGTATTGGAGGCAGGCGATGGCGATGCTGATGGCCGCGAAGCCGAAGAAATCGAAGGAGGGCGGGCGGCGCTCGCGGGTTCCCGGCACATAGGCGCCGATGATCACCGCATCGAGGAGGCCGATCGGAAGGTTGATGAAATAGACCCAGCGCCAGCTCCAGTTCTGGGTGAGCCAGCCGCCGAGCGTGGGCCCCAGGATCGGGCCGAGCATGATGCCCATGCCCCAGATCGCCATCGCCTGGCCGTGCTTCTCGCGCGGATAGCTGTCGAGCAGCGTTGCCTGCGAGAGGGGGACCAGGGCGGCGCCGAAGAGGCCCTGGATCACGCGGGCGACGACGGCCGCGCCGAGCGAGCCGCAGATGCCGCAGAGGGCGGAGGCGGCGGTGAAGCCGAGGACGGAGGCGAGGTAGAGGCGGCGGCGGCCGAAGCGGGCGGCGAGCCAGCCGGTGGGCGGGGTCATGATCGCCGCGGCGACGATGTAGGAGGTGAGGACCCAGGTGCTCTGCTCGTAGCTCGCGGCGAAGGTGCCGGCCATGTAGGGCAAGGCGACGTTGGCGATGGTCGTGTCCAGCGCCTGCATGAGCGTTGCCAGCATGGTCCCGATGGTGACCATCGGGACGTTGGCGGCCGGCGCGCCGCCCGAACCAGTGTCAGCCACGATTCCCGGTCAGCTTCTCGTTGCCCGATGGCGAGATAGGCCCTTGAGCGGCCTCTGGAAACCGCTGTTGGCGCCGGGCCGGGTTGCCGTCCGGCTGCGGCTCCTGTCTGATGCGGCCGACTGCCGTGATCCGCGACGGAGCGAGCCGTATGGACGACCAGCCATCCCGGCCCGAGAGCGCATCGGGGCCGTACTTCATCTCCGCCACCGCCTCCTTCGCCGAGGGACGGCCCTGCACGCTCAAGGCCGGGGACACCTTCGCGGTGTTCGGCCATGACGGGGACGCGACCGCGGGGCCGGGGAGCGCCGAGGGCGTCTATCATCGCGACACGCGCTACCTCTCGCGCCTGGGGCTCACGATCGGCGGGGTAGCGCCGATCCTGCTCGGCTCCGCGGTCTCGAGCGACAATGCGATGCTGACCTGCGACCTCACGAATCCGGCGCTCGGCGAGGGGCCGGAGGTTCTGGATCATGGCCAGATCCATATCCGCCGGGCCAAGTTCCTCTGGGACGGCGCCTGCTACGAGCGGCTCACCGTTCGCAACTTCTCGCGCGCGCCCAGGCGTCTCAGCCTCGAGATCGGGTTCGGCGCCGACTTCGCAGATCTTTTCGAGGTGCGGGGGACGAAGCGGGCGCGGCGCGGGAAGCTGGAGGCGCCGGGGGCCGAGGCCGGGCGGGTGGTGCTGGCCTATGAGGGGCTCGACCGGCGCCGCCGCTCGACCGAAATCCGCTTCGATCCGGCGCCCGCGCGGCTGGGGCAGGATCGCGCGGTCTATGAGCTCGATCTCGAGCCCGGCGTGGTGATCGTGATCGGGCTGGTGATGCGCTGCGTCGAAGGGGAGGCGGAGGCGGAGGCCGGATCGCGGGCCTTGGGTGGTGAGGCGCCGAAATTCCTGGAGGGCCCTGAGTTCCTCGATGCGATGTGCGCGGTGCGGAGGCGGTTGCGCGAGGCGCGCGACGGCTCGGCCTTCGTCGAGAGCGACAACGAGGTCTTCAACGAGGCGATGCGCCGCGCCGCCGCCGATCTCGCGATGCTGGCGACCAAGACCGAGCAGGGGCCCTACCCGTATGCGGGCATTCCCTGGTTCAGCACGGCGTTCGGGCGGGACGGGATCATCACCGGGCTCGAGACGCTCTGGTTTGCCCCGGTGCTCGCCCGCGGCGTGCTTCTCTATCTGGCGGCCAACCAGGCGACGAAGGAGGACCCGGTCGCCGACGCCGAGCCGGGCAAGATCCTGCACGAGGTGCGGCATGGCGAGATGGCGCTGCTCGGCGAGGTGCCGTTCCGGCGCTATTACGGCTCGGTCGATTCGACGCCGCTCTTCGTCATGCTCGCCGGCGCCTATTTCGAGCGGACGGGGGATCTGCCGACGCTGCGCGCGCTCTGGCCGAATATCGAGGCGGCGCTCTCATGGATCGACCGCTACGGCGACGCGGACGGCGACGGGTTCGTCGAGTACGGGCGGAAGAATCCGACGGGGCTGGTCAACCAGGGCTGGAAGGACAGCTACGATTCGATCTTCCACGCCGATGGGGCGCTGGCGGTCGGGCCGATCGCGCTTTGCGAGGTGCAGGGCTATGTTTTTGCCGCACGGATCGCGGCGGCGCGGATTGCCGCAGCACTCGGCGAGGGTGCGCGCGCCGCGAAGCTCGGCGCGCAGGCCTCGGCGCTGCACGACGCGTTCGAGCGCGATTTCTGGGACGAGGAGCTTGGGCTCTACGTGCTGGCGCTGGATGGGGAGAAGAAGCCTTGCCGGGTACGCGCGTCCAATGCCGGGCACGCGCTGCTCGCGGGGATCGCGAGCCCGGCGCACGCGGCGACCGTTGCGGCGAGCCTGCTCGACCGACGCTTCTTCTCCGGCTGGGGCATCCGGACCGTGGCCGTCGGCGAGGCGCGCTACAACCCGATGTCGTACCATGACGGCTCGGTGTGGCCGCACGACAACGCGCTGATTGCGGCCGGGTTCGCCCGCTACGGCCATCGCGACGCCGCGGCGCGCGTCATGGCCGGGCTCTTCGGCGCGGCGAGCCATGCCGATCTCCGGCGTCTGCCGGAGCTGTTCTGCGGCTTCGCGCGCATGCGCCACCAGGGGCCGACCGATTATCCCGTCGCCTGCTCGCCGCAGGCCTGGGCCGCCGGGTCGCTACCGGCAGCACTTGCCGCGTGCCTCGGGCTTGGCTTCGACCAGGCGGCCCGAGCGGTCACGTTCGACCATCCGGTGCTGCCTTCCTTCCTCGAGCGGCTGCATCTGCGCAACCTCGCGATCGGCGATGCCACGATCGACATCCTGCTGCATCGCGCCGAGGCGGGCGCGGTGGCGATGGCCGTCACCGCGCGGCGGGGCGATATCCGCGCGGTGATGACGAGCTGATCAGCCCTCGTATTTTTCGACGATGCCGGCGGGGCGTACCTGGGCTTCGTCGGGGTTCTTGCCGAACTCGCGCAAGCTGCGGCGTTGGCGCAGCAGGTCCCAGCATTGGTCGAGCGCGACATTGATCGCGCCGAGCCGCGCGCGCTCCGCCTCGGTGATATCGGCTTGCGCGTAGAGAAGCTCCTCCTCGGCGACCAGCTCCTGGATGTGTTTGAGGACCTTCCGGTCCTCGCTCGGCTCGCTCATGGTGGATCCTTTCGTTTCTATAATGAAACGGAAAGCGCCTGGTCGAGATCGGCGATCAGGTCCTCGGCGCTCTCGAGTCCGACCGAGAGACGCACGACATCGGGGCCCGCGCCGGCGGCCTCGCGCTGCTCGTCGGTCAATTGGCGGTGCGTCGTCGAGGCGGGATGGAGGATGAGGCTTCGCGTGTCGCCGATATTCGCGAGATGCGAGAAGATGCGCACGCTCTCGACGAGCTTGATCCCCGCCGCGAAGCCGCCGGCGACGCCGAACGTCATCACCCCGCCCGCCCCGCGCGGGAGGTATTTGCGTGCGAGCGCGCGGTAGGGCGAGGAGTCGAGCCCGGCATAGGAGACCCAGGAGACGCGGGGATGGCCCTCCAGGAAGCGGGCGATCTTCTCCGCGTTCGCGACATGCCGCTCCATGCGCACATGCAGCGTCTCGATGCCGGTGATGGTGAGGAAGGCGTTCATCGGCGAGAGCGCCGGCCCGAAATCGCGAAGGGCGACCGCGCGCGCCTTGGTGGTGAAGGCGAAATCGCCGAAATTCTCGTAGAAGCGGAGGCCGTGATAGGCGGGTTCGGGCGCGGTGAGGGAGGGGAAGCGGTTGCCTTCGCTCCAGTCGAATTTCCCCGACTCCACGATCACGCCGCCCAACGCATTGCCGTGGCCCGAGAGGAACTTCGTCGTCGAATGGCAGACGAGGTCCGCACCCCACTCGATGGGGCGGCAGAGGAAGGGGCTCGCCAGCGTGTTGTCGACGATGAGCGGGATGCCGGCGGCGTGGGCGATCGCGGCGATCGCTTCGAGATCGACGACGATGCCGCCGGGATTGGCGAGGCTTTCGACGAAGATCGCCTTGCAGCGCGGGGTGAGCGCGCGGGCGAAATTCTCCGGATCGTGCGGATCGACGAAATGGCAGGTCCAGCCGAGGCGGGGGAAGGAGAGCCCGAACTGGGTGAGAGAGCCGCCATAGAGGTTGCGCGAGGCGAGGAATTCGTCGCCGGGCTCGAGGAGGGTGAAGAAGATGAGGAATTGCGCGGCGTGGCCCGAGGCGGCGGCGAGGCCTGCGCGCCCGCCCTCCAGGCTGGCGACGCGCTCCTCGAGCACCGAGACCGTGGGGTTGGTGAGGCGGGAATAGATGTAGCCGAAATTATGGAGATTGAAGAGCGAGGCGGCGTGGTCGACATCCTCGAAGACGTACGAAGTGGTCTGGTAGATCGGGGTGGTGCGCGCGCCGGTCGTCGGGTCCGGCGCGGCGCCGGCGTGGACGGCGCGGGTCTCGAAGCCGAGGGGGTGGTTTCCGGCCGCGTTCCTTTGCGGGCGGGCGCGGCCCGCGGTCGGCGGCTCAGGCGGGCGGTTGCGCATGATCCCCGAGTTGACCCCGCTCCAGGAAAGCTCGCCCGCGAGCCGGCCGTACTCGATCTTCGGGCAGCGGTTCATCACCACCTCGAGCCCGGCCGCCTCGGCCTTGGCCGCCGCCTCGTCGTTGCGCACGCCGAGCTGCATCCAGACCACGCGGGCGCCGATCGCGATCGCGTCCTCGACGATGGGCATCACGTGGCGCGAGGCGCGGAAGATATCCACCATGTCCACGGGCTCGGGGATCTCGCGCAAGCCCGCGTAGACGCGCTCGCCGAGGAGGGTGCTACCGGCGATCGCCGGATTGACCGGGATGACGCGGAAGCCTTTCCCCTGGAGATATTTCATCACGAAATAGCTCGGCCGGTTCCAGTCCGGCGAGGCGCCGACCAGCGCGATCGTGTGCACGCTGCGCAGGATCCGCGCGAGCTTCTCGTCCGGATAGGGAATGGGGTCGAGCACGCCCATGGAACTGCTCCCCGGCAAAGGGCGGATCATCCTCGCGCCGGGGCCGCGTGGCAAACGCCGCGACCGATGAGCATGGCGGCGGCCACCGGCAGCGTGATCTCCCATCCGAACGCCTCGACCCGCCGGCCGCCGAGGAAGGTGCCGGGCACGGCCGCCGAAGGCATGAATCGCACGAGAAAACAAGTGGATAGAGTGGGATTGGCGAGCGGGAGCGAGCCCGTCCCGCTGTGGTGGCAAAGGGTCCTCCTCGCGGCGCGCGCGGATTTGGCGTCGCGGCATCGATCGGGATCGGCGCGATGACGGGACCGGTTGGACGCCTCCGGGTTGGAGGCTAAGCTGTCGCGCCGGAACCGGGACGGGGCGCGCCGCGTTCCGCCGGTTGGCGGAATGGGAGGAACAAGATGCAAGGCAACCTTGCAAGGCGGAGCCTGCTCGCCGGCACTGGCGCCGGGCTGATTGCCGCAAGCCTGCCGCGCGGCGCCCGCGCCGCAGGCGGCAAGCTCAGGATCGCGCTCTCCAACTCGTATATCGGCAACAAGTGGCGGATCGAGATGGAGAACCTCTTCAAGGCGGCGCTGCAGATGGAGCCGTACAAGAGCCAGGTCGAGGGCACCTGGTTCAACTCCGGCAACGATGTCAGCGAAGAGAGCCAGCAGATCAGCGGGCTGATCGGCGAGCGCGTCGATGCGATCGTGGTCGATGCCGCATCGCCAACCGGCCTCAATGGCATTCTCAAGCAGGCGACCGATCGCGGCATCCTCGTCGTCTCGTACGACAACGTCGTGACCGCTCCCACCGCGATCAAGGTCAACACCGACCAGTTCGAGTTCGGCAAGAAGCTTGCCGGATTCCTCGCCCAGAAACTCGGCGGCAAGGGCAACGTGATCATGGTGACGGGGGTCGCCGGCACCTTCGTCGATCAGCAGCGCAACGCGGGCGCCGATTCCGTCTGGAAGCAGAACCCCGGCATCAAGGTCGTCAACCGCTACACGGGGATGTGGGATTCCTCGGTCGCCGAGCGCAACACGTCCGCCATCCTGCCTTCCTTGCCGAAGATCGACGGCATCTGGTGCCAGGGCGGCACGGACGGCGTGCTGAAGGCCTTTATCGCGGCGAAGCGCACGCCGCTTCCGCCCACCGCGGGCGAGGCCGAGAACGGCTTCCGCAAGTTCATGACGCCGGAAGGCTACATGGGCCAGCACGTGGACGGGCTCTCGATCGGCCAGCCGCCCTATCTCGTGCTCGTCTCGCTGGAGCTGGCCCGCCGCATCCTGCAAAAATCCTATCCGCACAAGGACGTCACCATCCCGTTCCCCTATGTCACGAACGCGACCGTCAAGGTGGGGGAGACGGTGTTCCCGGACCTGCCGGACAGCTTCTTCGCCGACTTCACCGACAGCGGTCCCAACGCGACGGTGAAGATCTGCGTGGATGCCGCGCTGACCGGCAAGCCTTGTGCGGGCAATCTCGACGTGCGGCTGCCGCCCACCGCATGAGCGCCGCGCCGGCGGCGGAGCGGGAGCCGGAAGCTTCGATCGCCGCGCGCGGGGTGAGCAAGGCGTTCGGCGGCGTTCAGGCGCTGCGTTCCGCCTCGTTCGCCGCGCGCGGTGGCGAGGTGCATGCGCTCGTCGGCGAGAACGGGGCGGGCAAATCGACGCTCATCAAGATACTCGGCGGGCGGCTCGCCCCCGACGCCGGCACCGTCCTGCTCGAGGGCAACCCGGTGCGGCTTGCCGGAACGGCGGACGCGGCGCGCCGGGGGATCGGCACGGTCTTCCAGGAGCTCACCCTGCTGCCCTGGATGAGTGTCGCCGAGAATCTGCTGCTCGGCCGCGAACCGCGCTCCGCCTTGGGCCTCATCCGCCGCGCGGCACTCGCGCCCGAGGCCGAGGCGGTGCTGGCGGGGCTCGGCGTGCACCACATCGACCCGCGGGCGCTTGCGAGCGAGGTCTCGCTCGCCGAGCGGCAAATCATCGAGATCGCACGCGTCATCATCGGCCGCCCACGCATCCTGCTGCTCGACGAGCCTACCTCCTCGCTGGTCGAGCGCGAGGTCGAGTGGCTTTTCGCCCGCATCGGCGACCTCCGCGCCACCGGCACTGCCGTTGTCTTCACCTCCCACCGCTGGAACGAGATCACCTCGATCGCCGACCGCATCACGATTTTTCGCAACGGCTCGGAGGTCGGCACCTACACCGCGATCGACGAGGGCGAGGCGATCGCGCTGATGACCGGACGGCAGGTCGAGGCGCTCTATCCGAGGCTGCCGGCGGTTCAAGCGGGCGCGCCGCCGGCGCTCGAGCTCGCCCAAGCCGGCTTCGAAGGCGCCGGCACGTTCGGCTTCTCGCTCGTCGAGGGAGAGATTCTCGGCGTTGGCGGGCTCGCCGGCCAGGGCCATCGCGAACTTTTTCTCGGCCTGTTCGGCGCCCCGCCGCTGAAGCGGGGAAGAATCCGTGTCGGCGGCAGGCCGACGCGCATCGCGAGCCCGGCGGATGCGATCGCGGCCGGCCTCGGCATCGCGCTGGTGCCGGAGGACCGCAAGTCCGAGGGCTTGCTGCTGCCGCTTTCGGTGCGGGACAATCTCACGCTTCCCATCCTCTCGCGGCTCTCCCGCGTGGGCGTCATCCGCGGCGGCGAGGAGCGGCGGATGAGCCGCGAGATCATCTCCCGGCTCGGCATCGTGACGCCGAGCCCGGCGCAGAAGGTGGGCGCGCTCTCCGGCGGCAACCAGCAGAAGGTGCTGGTCGGGCGCTGGCTGCTCGCCCAATCGCGGATCCTCCTGCTCTACGACGTGACGCGCGGCGTCGATGTCGCGACCAAGCACGAGATCTATGAGCTGATGGTGCGGCTCGCCGGCGAGGGCAGGGCGATCCTCTTCTACTCGTCCGACACCGAGGAGCTTGCGCATCTCTGCCATCGCGTGCTGGTGCTGCGCGACGGGCGCGTCGCGGCCGAGCTTGCCCCGCCGGCGCTCGACGCGGAGGCGATCGTCGCGGCCGCGATGCGCGAAGCGAGAGCGTGATGATTTTCAATCATGACGCTCTCGGTTTCGTCTGGGCGATCAATTTCATGGCTTTGGCGGATCGCTTTGCTTATCCGCCAGAAGCCATATTGATCTAATGCCGCCTGAATCTTCCGCAGTCGGCGAGGCGAGGGCGCACGCGGCCGGGACGCGCCGCCCGCGCGCGGCGCATGTCATCGGCCAGAACATCGGGCTTATTCTCGCCGCTTCCATCCTGCTGCTCAGCGTGGTCGTTTTCGTCGGGATGTTCGTCCTCGAGCAGCATCGCCTGCCGGGCAACTTCGAGATCACCTCGACCGTCAACAACACGATGCCGCTGGCGCTCGCCGCGATCGGCCAGACGGTGGTGGTGCTGACGCGCGGCATCGATCTCTCGGTGGGCGGCGTGGTCGATCTCACCAATGCGCTGGCCGCGATCTATCTTCCCGGGAGCGAGGCTCACATGGCGCTGGTGGCCGCGCTCGTCGTGCTGGTCGGCGCCGCCGCGGGCCTCGTCAACGGCCTCGTGGTCGGCCTCGGGCGCTTGCAGCCGATCGTCGTCACGCTTGCCACGCTCTCGATCTTCCAGGGCCTCGCGATCCGCGTCCTGCCGCAGCCCGGCGGCACCGTGCCGGGCGTGGTCACGGACATTCTCGTCAACACCGGCGGGCCGTTCGCGCTGCTCTTCCTCGTCCTTGCCGCGCTCGGCTGGATGGCGCTCCGGCGTTCGCGCATCGGCGTCCAGATATTCGCCGTCGGCAACGACGAGCAGGCGGCGATCGCCCACGGCATCAACGCGGTGCGCACGAAGATCATCGCGTACACGATCGGTGGCGCGCTCTACGCGCTGGCGGGTCTCTTCTTCGCCGCCAACGCAACCTCGGGCGACGCCACAGGCGGCAATGTCTATACCCTCACCTCGATCGTCGCGACCGTGCTCGGCGGCGTCAGCCTCTTCGGTGGCCGCGGCAGCGCGATCGGCGCGATGTGCGGCGCCTTCATCACGACGATGATCGTCAACATCCTCTTCTATGCCCACATCGACCCGCTCTATCAGTCCTTCTACGAGGGGCTTTTCCTCGTCATCGCCGTCGTGCTCGGGGCCGCGATCGGCCGCCTGGTGCGGCGCGGGGCCTCGTAGCCGTGCTCGCGCGCCTCACCCCGGACATGATGCGGATCATCGCCGCCTACGCTGCTGCGGTCGCGCTCTTCGTCATCGGCGCCTTTGTCCATCCCGGCTTCGCGAGCTTTCCGAGCGTCACCTCGATCCTGCTCGTCGCCTCCTTCGTCGGTTTGGTCGCGGCGGGGCAGTGCTTCGTCATCCTCATCGGCGGCATCGATCTCTCGGTGCCGTGGGTGCTGAACGCGGCGGCGATCCTGCTCGCGACTTCCTCGCTCGGCCAGGATTCCCGGGCGCTCTACGCGATCGCGCTCACGCTCGGCATGGGCGCGCTGGTGGGCGCTGCGAACGGCGTGCTCATCGTCTGGTTCGGCGTGCCGGCGGTGGTGATGACGCTTGCCATGAACGGCATCGTCGAGGGGCTGGCGCTTGGGCTCTCCGGGGGCATGACCTGCGCCGCCTGCGCGTCGTACGCGCCCCCCGTGGTTGCCGCCGCCGTCCACGGGGTCTTCCTCGGGGTGCCCGCGGCTCTCTGGCTCTGGCTCATTGTCGTCCTCGTCGTTTCCTTCGTACTGAGCTTCACCCGGTTCGGGCGTGCGACCTACGCGATCGGCAACAACCCGCGCGCGGCCTTTCTTGCCGGCGTCAACGTCAACCTGACGACCGTCTTTCTCTACGTGCTGAGCGGGGTTTTTTCCGCGCTGGCGGGAATCCTGCTGGTCGGCTTCGGCGGGCAGGCCTCGCTCGGCATGGGCGATCCCTATCTCTTCCAGTCGATCGCGGCGGTGGTGATCGGGGGCGTGAGCATTCTCGGGGGCCGCGGGAGCTATCTCGGCGCCGCCGCCGGCGCCGTGAGCCTCACCGCGCTCGTCAGCGTCCTGCTCGCGCTCAATATGCCGGAGTACGGCCGCAGCATCATCTACGGCGTCGTCATCCTCGCATTGCTCCTCCTCTACGGCCGCGAGCAGAGAGAATAGAGCGTGCGCGTCAGACCGGGAGGGCCATGCGCACGGCAACAAAGAGCCCGGCGCCGGCGGCGAGCAGGAGGAGAGGATTGATGCGCGTCGTCATCAAGACGCCGGTCGAGGCGAAGGCGATGCCGCGTGCGAGCCAGCCACCCTCGAGCGAGCGGAGCAGCACGTAGACGGCCGCGAGGATGAACCCCGCGGCAACCGGCCTCAAGCCGCGCTCGAGCGCCTTTTGCCAGCGCGCGCCCTGGTGGCGCTTCCAGAGACGCGCGACGCCGTAGATCAGGAAGGTCGTGGGGCCGAAGATACCGATCGTCGCCACGATCGCGCCGGCGATGCCGGCAACCTGCCAGCCGATCAGCGTCACCAGGAGCGAGCCGGGCCCCGGCGCCATGCGGGAAATGGCGAAATCGTTCACGAACGCGGCGGCGGTCATCCAGTGATGCACGCCGACGACCTCGCGTTCGATCCCGGCAACCACGCTCTGCCCGCCGCCGATCGTGGCGAACGAGAGCGGCGCGAAGACGGCGAAGAGGCTGAGGAGGAGCTTCCCCAACGCGGCTAGGCCCGGGCCAGCTTCGCGTATTCGATGGCGACGCTGAGCGATCCGGCGACGAGCAGCACCCACACCAGCGGCCAGCGGAGAATCCCGACGACGAGGAACGTCGCGGCAAGCACGATGACCGGCATGATCCCCGGCGGCACGCAACGGGCGGCCGTGATGCCTATGGAGAACGAGAGCCCGATCGCCGCCGCGGCCGCCCCGTCGAGGGCGAGATGGGTGATCGGAAAGCGGGTGAGCACGTCGAAGAGCATGCCGATCAGCACGATCACGATCGCGGGCGGCAGGACGATGCCGGCGAACCCCACCACCGCACCCGGCGTGCCGAGCAGGCGGTAGCCGATCCAGATCGCCATGTTCGTGACATTGACGCCCGGCAGCGCCTGGGAAATTGCAAGCCCGTTGAGGAATTCCTCTTCCGAGAGCCACTTCCGGTCCTGCACGAACTCGCGAAGCAGCCAACCGCTGAGGCCGCCTCCGAAGCTGGTCAGCCCGATCCGGCTGAAAGCAAGGAAAAGACGAGGCGCGGTCGGGCGCGGTGTCGCGTGTTGCTGCGGGGCGGGCGGCATGAGCGGCTCTTCATCCGGCGATGAGTGAGTGCGCCGTCAGGATGCGCCCCGTGCCGGTTCCCGCGAAGCGCCAATCCGGCAGGCGAGCGCCACGCGGGGGCCGGTTGACCGGGTCAGGGACGCTGTCCTAAATTTCAGGCAAAGCAAAGCGCTCGCGCGCCGGAGACAGAGGTGATTTCTGTTGCATTTGCCTATTTCGTAGTCAGGCCTCGCGCGCGCGACGCCGGTCGCTAGCGATGGCATACCGTGTCGGCGTCGATATCGGCGGTTCCTTCACTGATTTCGCGGTGCTCGACGAGGAAGACGGACAGGTGCGTACGCTGAAGGTATTCTCCCGGCCCGACCAGCCGGGCGAGGAGGTGCTGGAGGGGCTCTCCCAGCTCGAGCGGCGCTACGGCATCGAAGCCGGGCAGATCGGGTATTTCACGCACGGAACGACAATCGGCGTGAACACGGTGATCCAGCGCAAGGGCCTCCGCCTCGCGCTCTTCGCGACCAGGGGCTTCGTCGACGTGCTGGAGCTGGCTCGGCTCAAGATCGCCGACATGTACGACCTCTTCAGCCGCCGGCCGACGCCGTTGGTCACGCGCGAGCGCGTTTGGCCGATCGATGAGCGGATCGACGCCGAGGGCAAGGTGCTGAGCCCGCTCGATCGCGCGAGCGTCGAAGCGGCACTCGGCCATGCGCGCGAAGCAGGCTGCGAGGGCATCGTCATCGCGTTGCTGCACAGCTACCGCAATCCGGTGCACGAGCAGGCGGTGGGTGCGATCATCGCCGAGATTGCGCCGGAGATGCCGGTGTTCCTCTCCTCGGAAGTCTGGCCGATCGTCCGCGAATACGAGCGCACCGTCACCGCGACCGTGAGCGGCTATGTGCAGCCGCGGGTCGCGACCTATCTCGGCTCGCTCCAGGCGGCCCTCGGGCGCGCCGGCGTGGCACCGGAGCCGCGCATCACCAAGTCCAACGGCGGGGTGATGCTGGCGGAACAGGGCAAGCGCGACTGCATCCAGATGATCCTCTCGGGCACCGCCTCCGGCGTCATCGGTGCCGCCTTCATTGCCCGCGCCGCCGGCGTCGAGCGCGCGCTTTCGCTCGATATCGGCGGCACCAGCGCGGACATGGCGCTGATCCTCGACGGCCAGCCGCAATATGGCGTGGGCGAGACGATTGGCGATTTCCGCATCTTCATCCCCTCCGTCGCGGTGAGCTCGATCGGCGAAGGTGGCGGCTCGATCGCCTGGGTGGATGGGCAGGGCGTGCTGAAGGTGGGGCCGGAGAGCGCGGGCTCGACGCCCGGGCCGGTCTGCTACGGCCGCGGCGGCACGCGGCCGACGGTGACGGACAGCTTTGCCGCCTGCGGCCTGATCGGCGCGGCCGATCTCGGCTATGACGCGGTGAAGGTGGATCGCGCGGCCGCGCGCGCGGCGATCGCAACGCTTGCGGAACGGCTGGGTGCGACGGTGGAAAGTGCGGCCGAGGCGATCCAGCGCCTCTCCGTCTCGGGGATGTATACCGGCGTGAGCGCGCTGGTCAGCCGATTTGGCATCGATCCGCGGGAATTCACGCTGATCGCTTTCGGCGGCGCCGGACCGATGCTGGCGCCGATGCTGGCGCGCGCGCTCGGCATCGGCGAGGTGCTGGTGCCGCCGACGCCCGGCGTCTTGAGCGCGCTCGGCGGGCTGGTTGCGGACGTGAAGAACGATTTCATCCGCACGATCTATGCCGCACTCGAGCCGGGCGTTGCGGCGACGCTGCGCGAGGGCTTCGCCGGGCTCGAGGCGCGCGGGCGCGCGTGGCTCGCCGCCGAAGGCACGGCGGAGGCGGCGGCACGCCTCGCCTACTCCGCGGACATGCGCTATGCCGGCCAGTCGTTCGAGATCGAGACCGCGCTCGATCCTGCCTGGATCGCGGCCGGCGACCTTGGCGCGATGGGGGATGCGTTCCATCGCCGCCACGAGGCGCTGTTCGGCCATTGCGACCGCGGCGCCGCCATGCAGGTGATCAATCTCCGCCTGGTCGCGGAGAGCCCGACCGAGCGGCCGGTGCTGCCCGCTTTGCCGGCGAGCAGCGATCCGCCGGTTCCGGCCGGCACGCTCGGCGTCTGGCTCGACGGGGCGAGCCGCGAGATTCCGTTCTACCGCCGCGCGGAGCTTGCCGCAGAGCAGCGTTTCGCCGGGCCCGCGGTGGTGGCGCAGAACGATTGCACGACGATCGTGCCCACCGGTTGCGAGGTCGCGGTGGACGCGATCGGCAATCTCCGCATCACGCTGGTTTGAGGACCCGACATGCAGACCAACCGCCTGGAGCTGCAAATCCTCGCCGACTATTGCGCCGCCGCGGCCGAGGCGATGGCCTATACGCTGGTGCGCACGGCGCATTCCACTTTCGTCAAGGAGACCGAGGATTTCTCCTGCGGGCTGCTGACGCCCGAGGGCCTCACCTTCGCCTCGCCGAAGACGCTCGGCGCCACCTGGTTCACCGGCCTCGATTACGGCCCGGCGATCCGCATGATCGAGGATTACCGGGAAGGCGATATCTGCATCACCAACGACCCCTATAGCGGCGCGGTCGCGACGCACACGCCGGATATCCATATCTGGAAACCGGTGTTCGTCGAGGGCGAGCTGATGTGCTTCGTCGCCGGGCACATCCACAACACCGACATGGGCGGCGCGGTGCCGGCAACCCTCTCGCGCACGCTGATCGAGATTCAGCAGGAGGGGATTCGCATCCCGCCGGTGAAGCTGGTGAGCGGCGGGGAGCACGACGCGAAGCTGCTCCGCATCATGGAAATGAACGTGCGCGTGCCGCAGCAGAACCGCGGCGATCTCAACGCGCAGATCGCCTCGCTCGCGGTCGGCGAGCGCAAGGCGCGCGAGATCGTCGCCCGCTTCGGGCGCGGCGGATTCCGCGCCGGCATCGCCGACCTGCTCGACTATGCCGAGGCGCAGGCGCGGGCGATCGTGCGCACGATTCCGGACGGCGACTACGCGCATTCCGAATATGCCGATGAGGATTCCGACGGCGGCGAGCCCTGCCGGATCGCCATCACCTTGCGCGTGCGGGGCGGCGATCTCGTGCTCGATTATACGGGCAGCGACCCGCAGCTCAGCGCCTCGCTCAACATGCCGACCGGCGGGCGCGAGCGGCACGTGCTGGTGATGGTCGGGCTCGTCTATGTGCTCTATGCGCTCGACAAGACGCTGCTGCTGAACGCGGGCATCCTCCGGGTGGCCCGCGCGGTGCTGCCGCCCGGCACCGTGGTGAACCCCGAGCCGCCGGCTGCGGTCGGCATGCGGAGCCTCACCTGCCTCACCACGCAGCTCGCGACGATCGGCGCCTTCGCGCGCGCGGTGCCGGAGCGCATGCCGGCCTGTCCGGCGGGGGCGGTGACGATCATGAACGTGCGCACCGTCGATCGGCGCGGGCGGCCGATCATGGCTTCGATCGGCCCGGTGGGCGGCGGGGCCGGGGGCGCGGCGGCGGCGGACGGGATCGACGCCTCCGGCGCGAACTCCTCCTTCCTCAAGAACACCCCGGTGGAGATCAACGAGGCCGAGGTGCCGATCCTGTTCCAGGGCTACGGGCTGTGGCCGGATTCCGCCGGGGCAGGGCGCCATCGCGGCGGGGCAGGAATCTTCATGACGTTCGAGGTCTCCGCGCCGCAGACGATGATCACCGCACGCAATCGCGACCATTCGAGATTCGCGAGCTGGGGCCTTCTCGGCGGGAAGGCCGGCAGCAACACGCTATTCACCCGCAATCCCGGCCGCAACAACGTCGAAGAGCTCGGCAACCGCGACATCGTCGCCTGCGAGCCGGGCGACGTGATCCGCATCGTGGGCGGCGGCGGCGGCGGGTGGGGCGATCCGCTCGAGCGGCCGCCGGAGGAGGTGGCGCTCGACGTGGCGGCGGGCCTGGTTTCGCCCGAGCAGGCGCGCGCCTGCTATGGCGTCGTGCTCCGCGGCGGGATGCCGGAGATTGGGGAGACGGAACGGTTGCGCGCGGCCGCGCCGCGCTCGCGCGCTTTGTTCGATTTCGGCCCCGGGCGCGAGGCCTTCGAGCGCGTTTGGACCCAGGAGCGCTATGACGCGCTCACCGATGTCCTCGCGGCAACCGCCGTCACCTGGCGGCATTGGGCCAAGCGCATGATGTTTCAATCGGTCGCGCGCGGGGAGCTTGCCGACCGGGGCCCGGCCGCGCAGATCCGCGCGCTCCACGCCGCCCTCGCCGCGCGCTTCCCGCAGATGCTTTCGGCGCCGGAACCAAGAGCCGAAGCCGCCGAGTAGCCGCCCGGCGCCGCGCGACCCGTTCCGCCGGAACGGTGATACAATTTGCGGGTCCGCCGGAGAGGCGGGTCGGGGGCAACCTCCGACTCCGGGCCCTCGCGCAAGCTTCGGAAGGAGAACATCGGGATGAAGCTGGGGCAGACATCTCGCCGATGGTGCATGGGGCCGCATGCCTGGCTGTCCGTTGCGTTCCTTGCGGCGGCTTTGCTCCTCGCCGCGGCGGCGCGCTCCGCCGGCGCCCAGGGTTCGAGCTCGGCGGATATCGGTGCGGGGTTCACGGGGACGGGGACGTACCTCATGCCGCCCAAGTCGGCGGGTCCGCCGCCGCCCGGCATTGGCCCGATGTACAGGGCGTCCGCGATCGTCACCGGCACCGACATGCGCCAGCGCCCATGGGGTTTCGCCCGATGCCTGCGGGAGGTTCTCATCAAGGTCTCAGCCGATCCCCGGCTCGAGAACGACCCGCGCACCGCACGGCTTGCCAAGCACGCGGATCGTTTCGTTGCCTATTTCAGCTATGTCGATTTGATGGCCGCAGACCCGCTGCACGACGAGCAGGGAACATACGACCGGCCGTACCGGCTGACGGTTTATTTCGACCCGGTGCGCATTGATGCGGCCTTGGCTGCGTTCGGCGAGCGGCCCTGGCGCGGCGTCCGGCCGGCCATCGTGCCGGTACTGCGGGTCACGGGGCCGAAGCCGCCGCCCTACGTGCTGAGCGCCGAGATTGCGGTGGGGGCGGCGCAGCGCGGAGCTTTTGCCGTCGCCGCCGGTGAGTTCGGTATGACGGTCCGCTTCCCCACCAAAGCCGAGCTCGCGGCCTGGGGAGTCTCCGCCACTCACTTCCCGTCTTCGACGGCGCAGGCGCCGCCAAACCGGTCGCCTGGCGAGATGGACGTCGTCGGCACGCTCGAATGGAGCGAGAGCCTGCCGGGCTGGATCGGAAGGTGGCGCGCGGACTGGAATGGCACCCCGTATCGCTGGGGCGTTAAGGGCGTGAACTACGATGCCGCCTTCCGCGATATCGTGAGCGGAGTGGTCCTCCTCGCCAGCGGTCGCGGGTCGCCGGACTGAGTGCACGCAGGACCCTTGCCAAGGACCGCAAGCTAGCCATTGCAATATTGCAATCGAGCACGCGGAAACGCCGCCGGTCGGCCACAGCAACGACGCTGGCGAGACAGTTCAAACCGCCTCGATCTTAGAGCGTGATCGCCGAAGGTTGAATCACCGGAGGCGTGAATCACGCGGGAAAACAAAGACCTAGAGCGTGATCGCCGAAGGTTGAATCACCGAAGGCGTGAATCACGCGGGAAAACAAAGACCTAGAGCGGGATGCGTGAGCCGAACCGAACGCATCCCGCTCTCGAGTCCGACTCCGAGCTCACGCGCAACGCGTCATCCCTCGCGCGAACGGCATTGGCCATGCGACGGGCGCCCGGCCCAACCCTTTGTCGGGCGAGCGCTCCGCGCTACTGCGTTGAAGATCACGCGGCGTGGCGGGGGGCGGTGCGGCGAAGCTCGGTGATCGCGGACTGGACCGAGCGCCAGAAGTCCAGTGCGTCGATGCGCGCGGCGAGCCGCGCCTCCTCGGCCTGCTGCTCGGCGACGGCCGCGGCGCGAACGCCGTGCCGGTCGATGAGCGTGCGTGCGACGCGGATCGGATCCTCACCTTGCATGAACTTTCTCCTCGTTTTTCAATCGACCGTACAATTCGCCGCGCTGCGGCGAAGCGGGTCGCGGCCGCTTGCGGGCCTGGTATATGGGGGCACGGCAAGGGGTGAACAGGCAAAAGCGCCGCTTGCAAGGCTGCGATGCAAGGAGGATCAGGCGATGATCGATCCGGCCTATGTGCGGACCATGGCCGCCTACAACGAAGAGATGAACCGAAGGATCTACCAGGCTGCCGCGCGCATCCCGGACGAGGAGCGCCGCGCCCCGCAGGGTGCGTTCTGGGGATCGCTCCACGGCACGCTCTGCCACCTCGTCTGGGGCGACTCGATGTGGCTCTCGCGCTTCGCCGACTGGCCGAAGCCCGACGTGAAGATCACGCGGAGTGCTGCGATGATCGAGGATTTTTCGACGCTCGCAGCGGTGCGGGAGGAGCTCGACACGGCCATCTCGCGCTGGGCGGCCGGGGTGGACGAAGCCTGGCTTGCGGGAGAGATCACCTGGTTCAGCGGCGGGGCGAATCGCGAGGTGACCGGGCCGCGCGAGCTGCTCGTCACCCACATGTTCAACCACCAGACGCACCATCGCGGGCAGGCCCACGCACTCATCACCCGCGCGGGCGAAAAGACCGGCGATACCGACCTATTCCTTGTCGTGCCGGGCATTGTCTGAGGCTTACCGGCCCCCGCCGGGCCTCAGGAAGGCTAGGTCGCAGCCCTCGTCCGCCTGGAGCACCTGCTCGGCGACGAGGCGGTTCCAGCCGCGCTCCGGCACCGGCCGCGCGCGCCAGGCCTCGCGCCTGCGGGCGAGCGCGGCGTCGTCCACGAGGAGATCGAGCCTGCGTTCGGCAACCGAGAGGCGAATAGTGTCGCCCGTCTCGACCAGCGCGAGCGGCCCGCCCGCGGCTGCCTCCGGTGCGACGTGCAGCACGATGGTGCCGAAGGCGGTGCCGGACATCCGGCAATCGCTGATCCGCACCATGTCCTTCACCCCGGCGCGCGCGAGCTTCTGCGGGATCGGCAGGTAGCCGGCCTCCGGCATGCCGGCCTCGCTCGAGGGCCCGGTGTTCTTCAGCACGAGGAAATCGTCCGGCGTGACATCGAGCGCGGGATCGTCGACGCGGCGGGCGAGGTCCGCGATCCCGTCGAAGACAATGGCGCGTGCTTCGCGCTCGAAGAGGCCAGGGGTCGCGGCGCTCCGCTTGAGGATCGCCCCGCGCGGGGCGAGGCTGCCGAAGAGCGCGACGAGCCCGCCCACGGGCGAGACCGGTTCATTGCGCGCGCGGATATAGCGCCGATCGACGAAGGCGGGCGGTGCCGCGAGACGCTCGGCGAGCGTCGTGCCGGTGACGTCGATCGCCGAGAGATGGAGAAGATCCTTGAGCTCGTAGAGCAGCGCCGGCATGCCGCCGGCGGCGTGGAAATCCTCCATGTAGCCATCACCGGTCGGCTTGAGATCGACGAGCACGGGTGTGGCATCGGAGAGCGCGTTGAGGCGCTTGAGATCGACTTGAATGCCGCGCCGGCCGGCGATCGCGGTCAGATGGATCAGCGCATTGGTGGAACCGCCGAGGGCGAGCAGGACAATCAGCGCATTCTCGATCGATTCGGGTGTGATGAGCTGCGCCGGGCGCACGGGCGCCTCGATCAGCCGCATGGCGAGCGCGCCCGCTGCCTCGGCGGCGGCGAGGCGCTCGGCATGCACGGCGGGGATGCTCGCCGTGCCGGCGGGAAGGAAGCCGAGCGTCTCGGTGAGGCAGGCCATCGTGCTCGCGGTGCCCATGACGCCGCAGGTGCCGGCGGTCGTCGCCAGCCGCCCCTCGATCTCGGCGATGCGCTCGGCGCTGACTTTGCCGGCCCGGTACGCCGCCCAATAGCGGCGGCAGTCGGTGCAGGCCGCAAGCCGCTCGCCCTGGAAGGGCGTCGCGAGCATCGGCCCGGTGACGAGGCCGACGACGGGAAGATCGGCCGAGGCGGCGGCCATGAGCTGCGCCGGGACCGTCTTGTCGCAGCCGCCCACCAGCACCGCCGCGTCCATCGGCTGGGCGAACAGCATCGCCTCGGTGTCGAGCGCGGCAAGGTTGCGGTAGTGCATCGAGGTCGGGAAAAGGGCGGGCTCGCAGAGCGAGACCGTGGGGAACGAAAGCGGGAGCCCGCCGGCGGCGAGGACGCCGCGGCGCACCGCCTCGATCAGCTCGGGAACGGTGCGGTGGCAGTTGTTGTAGGCGGACGAGGTATCGACGATGCCGACGACCGGCCGCTCCAGCATCGCCCGCGAATAACCCATCGAGCGGGCGAAGGAGCGGCGGAGATAGAGGGAGAACTCGGCATCGCCGTAGCCCGCGATGTTGCGCGAGAAGCCGTGTTTCTGTTCTTCATCCATGGCGGGAGGCTACGTGCGGTGAGGGCGGTGGGCAACTGTGGTATAATATTACCACAGATGCAAACGCTTGACGCGACGCGGGGTTGCGGCCATAAGCCGCCGCCGCTCGCAAGGATGCCGCCATGAGGACGACCCTTTCGCTCAAGCCCGCGGAGGTCACGAAGGACTGGGTGCTGATCGACGCCGAGGGCCTCGTGCTCGGCCGGCTCGCCGCGATCATTGCGCAGCGTCTGCGCGGGAAACACAAGCCGCAATTCACCCCGCACGTCGATTGCGGGGACAACGTGGTGGTGGTGAACGCGCGCAAGGTGCGCGTCACCGGGCGGAAGCTCGAGCAGAAGGTGTTCTACTATCACACCGGCTATCCCGGCGGCATCAAGGGACGCACGCTGCGCCAGCGCCTCGAAAGCGCGCACCCCGAGCGCGTGGTGGAGAAGGCGGTGGAGCGGATGATCACGCGCGGGCCGCTGCAGCGCCAGCAGATGCGCCATCTCCATGTCTATGGCGGGCCTGAGCACCCGCATGCCGGCCAGACGCCGCGCAAGCTCGACGTGGCGGCGATGAACGCCAAGAACGCAAGGGGCTGAAGAAGATGTCCGCAACCCAGACGCGCACGCTCGCCGATCTCAAGGAGCTGGCGGCGAATGCCCCCGAGCTCGCCGAGGCGCCGAAACACGAGCCGAAGCGCGACGCGCAGGGCCGCGCCTACGCGACCGGACGGCGCAAGAACGCCGTTGCGCGGGTGTGGATCCGGCCCGGGAAAGGCGAGATCGCGATCAACGGGCGGCGGGCGGCGCAGTATTTCGCGCGGCCCGTGCTGCGCATGCTGATCACCCAGCCCTTCCTGGTCGCCGACCGCTATAACCAGTTCGATGTCATCTGCACCGTGACCGGCGGTGGACTCTCCGGACAGGCCGGCGCGGTGCGGCACGGGATCAGCCGCGCACTCACCAACTACGAGCCCGATTTGCGCACCATCCTGAAGGCGGCGGGATTCCTCACCCGCGACGCACGCGCCGTCGAACGCAAGAAATACGGCCGCGCGAAGGCCCGCCGCAGCTTCCAGTTCTCGAAGAGGTAAGGCGCCTCGTATTAGAGCAGGATGCGTTCGCTTCGGCTCACGCATCCCGCTCTAGTCGGCGTTGGCGCCGAGCTTTGCGGCGAGTGCGGGATAGTGTCTGGCGTGGGAAGGCGCGAGCCAGCGTTGCAGGCGGTCGAGATAGAGATAGACGACGGGTGTGGTGTAGAGGGTGAGGATCTGGCTCACCGCCAGTCCGCCGACCATGGTGTAGCCGAGCGGGCGGCGCAGTTCCGATCCGGCGCCGTGGGAGAGCATCAGCGGCAGGCCGGTGAAGATGGCGGCCATCGTCGTCATCAGGATCGGGCGGAAGCGGAGCGCGCAGGCCTCTCGGATCGCCTCGAGCGGTGGCTTGCCGTCGCGCCGTTCGGCGGTGATCGCGAAATCGACCAGCATGATGCCGTTCTTCTTGACGATGCCGATCAAGAGCAGGATCCCGATCAGCGCGATCACCGAGAGATCGTAGTGCACGGCGATCAGGATCAGGAGCGCGCCGACGCCGGCCGAGGGGATGGTGGAGAGGATGGTAAGCGGGAGGATGTAGCTTTCGTAGAGGATGCCGAGGATGATGTAGACGGCGACGATCGCCGCGGCGATCAGATAGGGCTCCGAGGCGAGCGAGGACTGGAAGGCCGCCGCCGTGCCCTGGAATGCGCCGCTCAGCGAGGCAGGCGGATCGAGCGATGCGATGGCCTTCTGGATCGCGTCCACTGCGTTGCCGATCGCGGTGCCTTCGGCGAGGTTGAAGGAGAGCGTGACCGAGGGGAACTGGTTCGCGTGGCTGACCGAAAGAGGCACGACCTTGTTGGGGTCGAAATGCACAAGGTTGGTGAGCGGCACGGGCGCGCCGGTTGACGAGGGCACGTAGAGCTCGTTCAGCGTCGAGAGAGTCGCCTGGAACGAGGGCAGGACCTCGAGGATCACATAGTAGGCGTTGGTCTGCGTGAAGTACTGGGTGACCTCGCGCTCGCCGAAGGCGTCATCGAGGATGTTGTCGATCGCGGCTGGGGTAATGCCGTAGCGGGCGGCGGCGTCGCGGTCGATGGTGAGCGTGGCGGCGAGGCCGGACATCTGCTGGTCGGTCGCGAGGTCACGGAGCATCGGCAGCGTGTGGAGCTTGGCGAGCACCTTCGGTGCCCATGCGTAGAGCTCGTCGAGATTGGCGTCCTGCAGAGTGTATTGGTATTGGGTGCGCGAGATCAGGCCGCCGACGTTCACGTCCTGCGCCGCCTGAAGGAACATCCGTCCGCCCACCAGTCTGTTGAACTTCGGCCTCAGCCGCGCGATCACGTCCTGGGCGCTGACGGTGCGTTTTCCGAACGGCTTGAGGTTGATGTAGTAGCGCGCGTCGTTGCTGGTCTGCCCGGCGATGCCGGCGCCGAGGCTCACCGAATAGGTGGTCACGGCCGGGTCGGACTGGACGATCTTGTTGGCCGCGGCGACGAGCTGTTGCATTTCGGGGAACGACGCGCCCTCCGAGCCTTCGAGCGTGCCGACCAGGAGCCCCACGTCCTGCGGCGGGAAGAAGCCCTTGGGGATGACGATGTAGAGATAGGCGGAAAAACCCATGGTCGCGAAGAAGACCATGAGGGTGATGAAGCGGTGGCGGAGTGCGATGCCGAGCGTCACGCGGTAGAAGGCGGCGAGGCCCTGGAACCCGCGCTCGGCCGCGCGATAGACCACGCCGTGTCTTGCTTCGTGGCGGAGGAAGCGGGAGGCCATCATCGGCGTCAGCGTCAGCGAGACGAAGGCCGAGACCGCGACGGCCATGCTGACGGTGACGGCGAACTCGCGGAAGATCCGGCCGACGATGCCGCCCATGAGCAGGATGGGCAGGAAGACGGCGATCAGCGAGGCGCTGATCGAAACGATGGTGAAGCCGATCTCGCCGGCGCCCTGGAGTGCTGCCTCGACCGGCGGCATGCCCTCCTCGATGTGGCGGAAGATGTTCTCGAGCATCACGATCGCGTCGTCCACCACGAAGCCGATCGCGATGGTGAGCCCCATCATCGAGAGATTGTCGATGCTGTAGCCGGCCAGATACATCATCGCGAAGGTGCCGAGCAGCGCGATCGGGATCGTGACGGCGGGGATGATCGTCGCCCAGACGCTGCGGAGGAAGACGAAGACCACCATGATGACGAGGCCGACCGCGAGCATCAGAGTGAACTGGACGTCGGCGACCGCGGCGCGGATGTCGAGCGAGCGGTCCACCACCACGGAGACGTGCACCGAGGGCGGGATCGAGGCTTCGAGCCGCGGCAGCGCCGCCATGACGCGATCGACGGTGGAGATGACGTTGACGCCGGGCTGCTTGAAGATGATGAGCTGGACGCCCCGATGGCCGTTCTGCCAGCCGGCGATCAGCTCGTTCTGCGGCCCGTCCACGGCACGGCCGATGTCGCTGACGCGGATCGGCGCGCCGTTGCGATAGGCGAGGATCACGTTGTTGAAGGCGGCGGCCTCGGTGATCTGGTCGTTGGTGTTGACGGCGAAGGCGCGGTGCGCGGTGTTGATCGTTCCCTTGGGATTATCGACCGTGGCGTTGAGGATCATGTTCCGCACGTCCTCGAGCGTGAGGCCCATGCCGGCGAGCTTGGCGGGGTCCACCTGGACGTGGATGGAAGGGGTCTGCTGGCCGCTGATGAAGACCTCGGCGACGCCGGAAAGCTGCGAGATCTGCTGGGAGAGAACGACGTCGGCGTAATTGTCGACGGTGGTGAGAGGGAGCGCGTCGGACTGCACGGCGAGGATGAGGACCGGCGCGTCCGCCGGATTGATCTTGCGGTAGGTGGGCGGGTTCGGCAGGTCCTTGGGAAGCTGGCCGGCGGCGGCGTTGATCGCTTCCTGGATGTCCTGGGCGGCGGAATCGATGCTGCGGTCGAGCGTGAACTGCACGGTGACCGAGGTGCTGCCCTCGACGCTGATCGAGGTCATCTGGGAGACGCCGGGAATCTCGCCGATCTGGCGCTCGAGCGGCGTCGCGACGGTGGAGGCCATGGTCGAAGGATCGGCGCCGGGCAGGCTCGCCGAGACGACGATGGTCGGGAAGTCGACGTTCGGCAGCGGCGCGATCGGCAGCAGCGGGTAGGCGGCGATGCCGACCAGCAGGATCGCCATCATGACGAGCGAGGTCGCGATCGGGCGGCGGATGAAGGGGGCGGAGATGCTCATGCGTCGCGAGCCGGGACGCGATCGGCCCCATCGCCGGACATAGCCGCGCTCAGCTCCCCGCCTCGATGCTCACGTGCGTGCCGTCATCGAGCCGCGACTGGCCGTCCAGCACGACCTCGGCGCCTGCCGGGACGCCGCTTGCGATGACGGCGGTGTCGCCCTGCTCGATCGTTTCGGTGACGGCCTGGCGAACCACCGTCCGGTCCGGGCGGATGAGATAGACATAGAGCCCGTCTGGCCCGTGCTGCACGGCGCGCGAGGGCAGGGTGAGGACGTTCGGGAGCGTGTGCAGCAGGAGCCGCACGTTGACGAACGCGTCGGGCCAGAGGGTCTCGTCGGGGTTGGGGAAGATCGCCTTCATCTGGATCGTGCCGGTGCTCGGATCGACCATGTTGCTGATGGTGGCGAGCCGGCCGCGATCGAGCACGCGCGCGTCCGCGCCTTCGCTTACGGCGAGAACGGCGAGCGGACCCTTGGCGGACGCGTCGCGCACGGGCGTGATGTCCGCCTCGGGCAGGGTGAAGATCACGCTGATCGGCTTCATTTGCGTGATGGTGACGATGCCGGTGGGCGCATCGGCCTGGATCAGGTTGCCGGGATCGACGGCGCGGAGGCCGAGGCGGCCCGAGATCGGCGCGGTGATGCGGGTGAACTCGAGATTGAGCCGCGCCTGCTCGATCGCGGCGGCGTCGGCGCGCAGCGCAGCTGTGAGGCCGAGCACGAGGGCGCGCTGCGTATCCATCTGCTGCTGCGAGGCGAAGTTCTGCTTCACGAGCGTGGTGTAGCGGGCGAGGTCGGCCTGGGCGTTGGCGAGCGCGGCCTGGTCTTGCGCCTGCTTGGCGTTCGCCTGATCGAGCACGGCCTGATAGGGGCGCGGATCGATGAGGGCGAGCACGTCGCCTTCCTTCACCTCCTGACCCTCGGTGAAGGGCGTCTCCTCGAGCGTGCCGCCCACCTGCGCCTTGATCACCACGGTGTTGAGGGCCTGCACTTGGCCAAGACCGATGAGGTAGACGGGTACATTCGCGCGTGCGACGCGGGCGGCGGTGACCGGGACCGAAGGGCTAGCCGCGGACGGGCTTTGGGCGCGGGGGACGCCGCCGGTGAGCAGCAGCACGATTCCGGCGATCGCTCCGGCCCCCGCCAGGACGGCGAGCAGATGCTGCGCGCGCGCAGCCGCCCGGGTGCCCGGCGAAGGTGCGTCCTTCACCGCGCCGCCCCCTCGCTGCAGCTTCCTGACGGTCGGTTCGGCATCAAAAGGCCCGGGTCTCCTGGCGCGCTTGGCCTTCTCTTATTGGGCCGTATTGTTGCTTTTCCGTGGCCGGGAAGCCAACGGCGATTTGCAACGCAATGTTGCCCGGGCGGGCGGCGAGGCGCCGGGGGGCCCCGGGGGGACAAGGCAGGGATCAGGACGGGTCGACCCCGAGGGCGGCACGGAAGCGGTGCTGGAGGAAGGCGCCGTCGCGCGGGGGCAGGAAGCGTGGGGGCTCGCCCGCGGCGATCCGGATCACGGCGAAGAGCGGCTCGGAGCGAAGGCGCAGGCGAAGCGTCTCGAGCTCGGCCTCGGTCGTGACCGTGGCGGTGGCGCGCCAGCCGCAAGCCACCGCCGCCGCCGCGAGATCGGTCCCGAGCGAGGTATGGCTCTCCTGGGCGCCGGTTTCTCCGTAGCGTCCGTTGTCGAAGACGGCGATGGCCAGATTGGGCGGCGCCGCGGCGGCGATGGTGGCGAGCGCGCCGAGCCCCATCAGCATCTCCCCGTCCCCGGTGAGCACGAGCACCCGGCGGGCGGGGCGGGCAAGGGCGAGGCCGAGCCCGATCATCGCGGCACCCCCCATGGCGCCCCAGAGATAGAAGCTGAGGTTGCGGTCCCCGGCAGCGCCGGCGTCGTAGGTCGTCGAGCCGAGCCCGGTGACGACGAGCATGTCGCCGGGATCGCGGAGCAGCGCGGCGGCGACCGCCCGCCGTTCCAGGGATGTGGTGGGGCTCACTTGCGGAATTCCTTTGCGCCGATCAGGCGCTGAGAGAAGAGCACGGCGACGGGCACGGAGCTGTCGAAGGCGAGCGCGGCGGCGGCGGCGACCATGCCGGGGGCTTCGTCCGCGTGATCCGCGCGATGCACATGCACGCCCAACGCGGCCAGAACGGTGGGCGTCGCCGAGCCCATCGGCACCTGCCACGGATTGAACTCGCCCCACTCGCCGCGCATCGTCACCAGCGTGAGGAACGGCATGCGGCAGTTCACCGGCAGGGACAGCATGTTGATGCAGTTGCCGACACCGGAGGATTGCATCAGCAGCACCGCGCGCTGCCCGCCCAGCCAGGCGCCGGCGGCGAGCGCGATGCCTTCCTCCTCGGTGG
>DATJTV010000015.1:0-3738 GCA_035503055.1 Acetobacteraceae bacterium | reverse complement strand
AGGCTCTCGCCCAGCGCTTCATCCGGCTCCTCGATCCGCGCCACGGCCGGCGGCCTGCAGATCTCCGCCACCGTGCCGTCCCCCGCCGCGATCCGCCCGAGCCGCGCCGCGCCGAGCGCCGGCCCGATCTCTCCCCCGGCGTGATAGACGAGCCGCCGCCCGAGCGAAGCGGCGAGGATCCGTCCCCAGAGCGCGCTCCGCGCCCCGCCCCCCGTCACCGAGAGCGCGGCGATCCGTCCGCCTCCCTCCTCCAGCACGTCCAGCCCGTCGGCGAGCGCGAACGCGACACCCTCCAGCACCGCCCGCGTGAGATCGGCGCGGCTCGTCCCGCTCTCCAGCCCGAAGAACACGCCCGCCGCCGCGGCGTCGTTGTGCGGCGTCCGCTCCCCGGCGAGGTAAGGGAGGAACACCGGCCCGCGCGCCGCCGCCGCTCCCGCCCGTTCCAGCTCCTCGAGCAGCGCGCTCTCGCTCCCCGCCCCGCTCACGCCGGCGAGCCAGGTGAGCGCCGCCGCCGCCGCAAGGCTCACCGCCATGCGGTGCCACATCGAGGGCAGGCAGTGGCAGAAGGCGTGAACCGCGCGCTCGGGTGCCGGGCGAAACCGCTCGTCGCACACGAACACGACGCCCGAGGTCCCGAGCGAAAGGAACGCCTCGCCGTCCGCGATGCAGCCGAGCCCGATCGCCGCGGCCGCGTTGTCCCCTCCGCCCCCGGCCACCACCGTCGCGGGCCCCACGCCCCAGGCCCGCGCAAGATCGCGGCGCAGCGTTCCCGTGGGCGCGGTCCCCTCCGCAAGCCCCGGCATCTGCCGCAGCGAAAGTCCGCTCGCCGCCAGCAGTTCGGCCGACCAGCGCCGCTCCGCCACATCGAGCCAGAGCGTCCCCGAAGCATCCGAGAGGTCGGAAACCGCCTCCCCCGTCATCCGCAGCCTGAGCCAGTCCTTCGGCAGCAGCACGCGCGCCGTCTTCGCGAAAACATCCGGCTCGTGCTTGCGCACCCACAGCAGCTTCGGCGCGGTGAAGCCGGGCATGGCAAGATTGCCGGCGATCCGCCGCGCCAGCGGATCGAGTGCGGCGCATTCGGCCGCGGAGCGCCCGTCGTTCCACAGAATCGCCGGCCGCAGCACCCGGTTCGCGCCGTCCAGCAGCACGGCCCCGTGCATCTGGCCCGCCAGCCCGATCCCGCGCACCCCGCCGAGATCCGCCTCGGCCCCGAGCGCCGCCATCGCCGCCTCGGTCGCCGCCCACCAATCCTCCGGCGCCTGCTCGCTCCACAGCGGGTGCGGGTGCGAAACCGTGAGCCCCGCCGCCGCCTCCGCCCTCACCGCGCCCGCCTCGTCGAGCAGCACCGCCTTGACGCCCGACGTGCCGAGATCGATCCCGATTGCGCTCACCCCGCCATCCTGCCCCGCTCGCGCCACGACGGGAAGAACGTCGCCACGCACACAAGGCTTGCGACTTGCCGCAAACACGCAAGCGAATGCCATGCCGCAACAACACCGAACGCAGCGCCGAGCGCGAGCCGCACGCCTTGACGGCGCCGGGCACAGCCCCGTAATCTTCTCACAAAATTACATATTTCGGGAGACCCGGAGGGTGCGATCTGGGGCGTTCAAGATCCGTCGCCCGCGCATGGCGCGAGAAACCTCCAGGTTCGCGGACGCGCGCAATCGCCGGCGCGCTCTTCCACCCACGGCACATAAGCGACCGCGGTCGGCACCAAGCTCTCCGCATCTCACGATGCATGCGCGAGCCCCTTCGCCGCGCCGGCCCCATCGCCGTGAATTTCTGTCAGCATCGGGAGGATGATCGCTATGCCATCGCCGCCAGCAGGAGCAAAAGCCCGGCCCTTCCTCAAGTCTTTCGTCATCGGCGCCGCGTCCCTCTCACTTGCCGGTCTTCTGGCACTCCCCACCGCGCCGCCGGCAATCGCCGCCGGCAAGAAAGTCAGCGTCGCGCTGATCCTCTCCACCTACATCAATCCGTACTGGATCTACATGCACAAGGCGACCGAGGCGGAAGCGAAGAAGCTCGGCGTGGATCTCTCCTTCGAAGCCGGACAAACCGAGGGCGACACGAGCTCCCAGATCACCGCCATCGACAACGCAATCGCCGCGGGCGATCAGGGCATCATCATCCGTGCGAATGGCCCTGCCGTGAATTCCGCTCTGGTCCAGGCGGAAAAGGCCGGGATCACGGTGCTCGCCGTCGATACCGTTCCGACACCCGCCGACATCGTGAAAATGACGTACGCAACCGACAATACCTTGGCCGGTCGGCTGATCGGGCAATATGTCGAGACCCGGCTCGGCGGCAAGCCAGCCGTCATCGCCCTTCTCGATGACGTAACGAACGAAGTCCTCACCGTCGATGTCGACCGCGACCATGGCTTTCTCGAGGGCATGGGAATCCCGGTCGGCAAGCCCAACATCAACGGCTTCGAGCCGACGAGCGGCCGCTACGACAACGGCAAGGGCGGCGCCTACCGCATCGCCTGCCAGCTGCCTACCCAGGGCGATCCTTCCGGCGGGCAGACCGCGATGGAGACCTGCCTTGCCAAGGATCCGAGCATCAACGTCGTCTATGCGATCAACGAGCCCTCGGCGCAGGGAGCGGTGAGGGCGCTCGAGGCGGCGAAGAAGCATCCCATCGTCGTCACCATCGACGGGAGCTGCGCCAATCTGCCCTACATCAAGTCCGGCTCGATCGCCGCGACCGCGGGCCAATATCCCGGGAAGATGGGCCAGCTTGCCTTGGACGCGATCTACAACCATATCGAACACGGAACGGGTTTCAGCCCGACGCCCGGCCTCGGCTATTACAACACCGGAACGGAGATCTACAGCGACCAGCCGGTCGCCGGCGTAGCGAGCATTCCCTCCGCGAAGGCTGCCTCGGTCTGCTGGGGTAGCTGAGCGCGCGGGAAAGCTCCGGCATCCCCTTTACCGCTCTCGGCGAGGCGCGATGAGCCCGACGGGGGAGGGGCCTCGCGATCCCGCCCGCGCGCGCGCGCAGCCCCGCTCGCCCCTGCAATGGCTGCACCGCCATCCCGCGGGAGCGCCGGTGATCGTGCTGCTCGTCTCGGTCGCCGTCTTCGAATGCCTGAACGAGCGCTTCCTCCGCGCGGAAGACATCTCGCTCATGCTTCAGCAGCTCGCGGTGCTGGGCTGCCTCGCCATCGGACAGACCGTCATCATGCTGACCGCGGGGATCGATCTTTCCGTCGGTGCTGCCATGATTCTCGCCCAAATGGTCATGGCCGAGCTCGCCGTCACGGCCGGCTTCCCCGCCGGCGCGGCCCTTCTCATCGGCGTGATGTGCGGAGCGCTCGCGGGCGCGGTCAACGGAGGGCTTGCCGCCCAGTTCGGCCTGCCGCCGTTCATCGTCACCTTGGGAACGCTAGGCGTCTACACCGCGATCGGCCTCCGGCTTTCCGGCGGGACGACGATCTTCTTCACGAACTCCAAGAATCTCCTGCTGTGGACGGGAAACGTCGTCTCGCTCGGCGCGTTCAGCATCACCACCGGCGTCTTCCTCATGCTGGCGCTCTATCTGATCGTCGCCTACATGCTCGGCCGCACCGCCTGGGGCCGGCACGTCTATGCCGTCGGCGGCAGCCCCGAGGCCTCGCAGCTCTCCGGCATCCGCGTGCGCGGCCTGCTTCTCAGCGTCTACGTGCTGGCGGGAATCCTCTACGGCATCGGCGCCTGGATCCAGATCGGCCGGGTCGGGAACGCCAGC
>DATJTV010000014.1:0-6357 GCA_035503055.1 Acetobacteraceae bacterium | reverse complement strand
AGCGCGCCCGGAATGCTCCCGAGCCCGCCCACGACGGCCGCGGCGAAGATCGAGAGCAGGACGCGAAAACCGGTCAGCGGATCGAGCGAGGTGTCGAGCGCCACCAGCATCCCACCGATCCCGGCGAGCCCGAAGCCCACGAAGTTCGCAACCCACGCCACTCTCACCGGGTCGATGCCCTTGCTTTCCGCGAGTGGAGCATTGTCGGCGACCGCGCGCATCGTCTTGCCGATCCGCGTGAAGCGGAGCAGCAGGAAGAGGGCCGCCATCGCGACGAGCGCGAGCCCGGCATCCTCCGCCTCCTGCGGCCCGATCCCGATCCCCGCGACCTGCCAGTTGCGGAACACGGGCAGGTCGTAGCCGCGCGGGTTGTTACCGAAGCCGAAGCGGATTGCGTTCTGGAGCAGGAGGTCGAGCGCGACCGAGCCGATCGCGGCCGTGATCGCGCCGAGCGGGCGCAGCTTCCTCAGCGCCAGCGCGTCGCTCGCCGCACCCGCCGCACCCGCCACGACGAAGGCGACGACGAGCGAAGAAGCCGCGGGCCACGCAAAGACCGCGTTCGCGACCCAGCCCGCATAGGCGCCGACCGTGGCGAGGCTCGCGATCGCGAAGTTCGGAAACCTGAGCACGGCATAGACGGTATTGAAGCCGAGCGCGGGCAACGCGAGCACGGCGCCGGCGAGCGCGCCGTTGACGAGCGCCTGCAGGAAAGCGTCGATCAAGAGATGAAGAGCGTCTTATTGCGCTGGTTCTCGGCCACCTGGAAGAGGAACTTGCAGCTGATGATGTCGCCCAACGGCGTGAAGTCGCACGGGCCGGACGCGCCCTCGTAGTTGATCTCCTTCCCCGAAGCGAGAAGCCTGAGCCCCGCCACCGGATCGCTCACCTTCTCTCCTGCGCCCTGGCTGATCTTGCGCACATTGTCATGGATCGCGAGCCCGCTTGCCACGCCTGCCTTGCCGATCGCAAGTGCGACCAGCGAGACATGGTCGTAGACCTGGCACGAATAGGGATCCGGGTCGTTGACGCCGAGGATCGCCTGGACCGCCCCGTAGGCCGGGCTTCCCACGTTCGGGGAGGGCGCGAAGCTCCAGAGCCCGTTGGTCACGCTGGCCGGCAGCGCCTTCAGAACCGCGTCCGTCGCTGCGTAGGCGAAGGTGAATCGCTTGCCGTTGAACCCGGCCTGATAGGTCTCGCGCAGGAGGATCTCGAGGTCCGGGGCATAGCTGTTGAGGAAGAGCGTGTCGGGCTTCGCGTCGAGCGCCTTGCCGATCTCTGAGCGGAACGAGATCTGCTTCGGGTCGTAAATGATATCGCCGAGGCCGCTCGCCCCGCCGCCCGCGAGCACCTCCTTGAGCCGGTTCCAGGAATCGACCGCGAAGGGCGTCTGCGCCGAAAGCCCGAACACGCGCTTGGCGCCCTTCTGCAGCAGGAACTCGGCAGCCCGCCCCGATTGGAGATGGGTGTTCGGCTGGGTGCGGATGATGTAGCCGTGGTGGGGCAGCTTCGTAATCGAGTCCGCGCCCGAGACGCAGAAGAGCATGGTGTGGCTCTGCCAGCAGAGCGGCGCCACGGCGGTCGTGCAGGCCGAGGCCCAGGTGCCGACGATCGCCACCACCTTGTTCACGGCGATCAGCTTGTGCGCCGCCTCGACGGCGACCGTCGGGTTGGTCTCGGAGTCCTCCACGTCGAGCGCGATCGGCCGGCCGAGCACGCCGCCCGCGCCGTTGATCCGCGTCGTGAGCGCCTTGGCGACCTTGGCCATCGAGGGGCCATAGGCGCCGCCGGCGCCGGTCAGCGGATTGATCGCGCCGAGCGGGATCGGCGCGGCGGCCAGGCCGGTGCGGGCGAGGAACGGAACAGCGAGCGCGCCTGCCAGCGCGGCGCGGCGCGGAATGGTCGAACCCATGCGAGCCCCCTTTTTGGTTTCGTGACCCGGAAGATACGGGGGTCAGCCGCCCAAGAACAGCCGCCGCACGTCCGGATCCGCGGCCATCGTCTTGGCCTCTCCCTCGCGGACGGCATGCCCGTCCACCAGCACCACGCCGCGATCGGCGAGTGCGAGTGCCGCGAGCGCGTTCTGCTCCACCATCGCGATCGCCGTGCCCTCGCGATGGATCGCCGCGATCATGGCGAAGAGCGCCTCGGCGGCGAGCGGCGCGAGCCCCGCCGAGGGTTCGTCGAGCAGCAGGAGGCGCGGCTCGACCATCAGCGCCATCGCCATTGCCAGCACCTGCCGCTGCCCGCCCGAGAGCGTGCGCGCGGCCGCCCGCCTCTTTTCCGCGAGCACGGGGAATCTCTCGAATAGAGCGGCGATTCTCCCGCGCGTGCCGGCCGGCTCCAGGAAGCCGCCCATCTCGAGGTTCTCGCCCACCGTCATCGTCGGAAAGACGTTCGCCTCCTGCGGGACGAAGGCGATGCCAAGCCGCGCCCGCTCGCGCGCCGAGGCGCGCTCCACCGGCGCGCCCGCGAAGCGGATCGTCCCGCTTTTCAGCCGGATCATCCCCGCGATCGCCTTCAAGAGCGTCGATTTGCCGGCGCCGTTCGGCCCGATGACGGCGACCATCTCGCCCGGGCCCACGGCGAGCGCCGCACCATGCAGGATCTCGTCCGCCGCCCCGTAGCCGCAGACGATTTCCGCGGCCTCCAGCAGCATCAGATTCGCGCGCCGAGATAGGCGAGCTGCACCGCCTCGTCCGCCGCGATCTCGGCGAACCGCCCGGTGCGGAGCGTGCGGCCTTCGGCCATGACGATCACCGGCTCGCAGAGCCTTGCGATCAGGTCCATATGATGCTCGATGACGAGGAAGGTGATCCCCTCCGCCCGGAGGCTCCTCAGATGCTCGGCGATGCGCTCGGCGAGCGTCGGGTTGACGCCGGCGATCGGCTCGTCGAGCAGCACGAGCCTGGGCTCGGCCATCAGCGCGCGGCCGATTTCGAGGAGCTTTTTCTGCCCGCCCGAAAGCGCGCCCGCCGCCTGGTTCGCAACCGAGATCAGGTCGAGCCGCCGCGCGATCGCGAGCGCCCGCGCGAGCGCCCGCCTGGCCGCCGCCCGCCCGCCGCCCACCAGCGCCGCCCACATCTCCTCGCCCGGCTGCTCCTTCGCATAGAGCAGGAGGTTCTCGAGCACCGAAAGGCGCGGGATCCCGCGCGCGATCTGGAAGGTGCGCACGAGGCCGGCGCCGCTGATCCGCTCCGGGGGCCAGCCCGTGATATCGCGCCCCGCGAACAGGACCTGGCCCCCATCCGGCGGCACCACGCCGCTCACGCATTGAAAGGCCGTCGTCTTGCCCGCGCCGTTCGGCCCGATCAGCGCGGTGATGGTGCCCGCCATGACGTCGAAATCCGCGCCTGCCAGCGCGCGCACGCCATAGAAGCTCCGCGCGAGCCCGCGCACCGAAAGGAGCGGGGCCTCAGCCATCGAAGCCGCGGAACGCTCCGAGACTCCGGCGCTGGCGACCGTCGGCGTCGAAATTTCCGGGGTCGAGCCAGCGCGTGTAGCCCTCCCGAAGCAGCGGCCACTCGCGGTCGATGATCGAGAACCAAGCGGTGTCGCGGTTGCGCCCCTTGTACACCACCGCCTGGCGGAAGATGCCCTCGAAGCTGAACCCGTAGCGCTGGGCTGCGCGCCTTGAGGGCTCGTTCAGACTATCGCACTTCCACTCGAACCGGCGGTAGCCGAGCTCGTCGAACACGCGCTTTGCCAAGAGAAACATCGCCTCGGTCGCAACCCGGCTCCGCTTGAGCGCCGGCCCGTAGTTGATGTTCCCGACCTCGATCACCCCGTTCGCCGTATCGATCCGCATCAGTGCCGCGACACCCTCCGCCCGCCCGCTTCTCTTATCGATCAGCGCGTGGAAGAGCGGATCGCTCCCCGCTTCCACCTTCTCGACCCAGGCCCTGTAATCGGCAAGGGAAGCGAACGACGTCTGCGGCAGATAGGCCCAGTTGTCCTCCGCGCCCGCATAGGCGCGGAAAAGCTCGGCCGCATGACGCGCTGCCTCCAGGGGCTCGACGCGGCAATATTCCCCTTCCATCGTCGTCCGCGGCGGCGGCTCGCGCGCCGTCCACCCAGACACGGGAAACCCCACCTCTTGCATTCCCTCATCACCTCGCAAACCTCGCCTTCCTCGATTGTCGCGCCTGGCCCGATCCGAGCGCAACCACGGCCAGGTCCCGGCGATTCTTGAAAGCCGAAATTCGTGGGACAAGTTGAACCCAAGCATGCGCGAATGCTTCGGTTCGTCACATCGAGCCACAGCGAGTGACCGTCATCGCCGCGCGCAAAGAGGAGCCGTCGAAGCAGAATCTGCGCGCCGTCGGCTGGCGCCTAGCCGCGGAGCGCAATCCCAAGCCCGCCGCCTGATAGCGGGCGCCGGGCTGGCCGGCGGCCTTGAGTTGCGAGTGATTCGCGATTAGGGTCGCATGATGCGTATCCTCGCCCCGCTCCGGGAACCGCCGCTCGCCCTGCTTTGGGGCGGCCTCTCGCTCTCCGCGATCGGGGATCAGCTCTATGCCGTGGCGCTGACCTGGATCGCGGTCGGCGTGATGGGCGCGGCGGCAGGATATCTCTCGGCACTCGGCTTCGCATGCGTCCTCGCGACCGCGCTCATCGCCGGGCGCTGGACGGATGCGTGGCACGAGCGCGCCGCGATGATCGGCGCCGACCTCGCGCGTGCCCTGGTGCTGATCGCGGTCGTGCTGGACT
This sequence comes from Acetobacteraceae bacterium, assembly GCA_035503055.1. Classification (GTDB taxonomy): domain Bacteria; phylum Pseudomonadota; class Alphaproteobacteria; order Acetobacterales; family Acetobacteraceae; genus JAKAWQ01. The sequence goes on along the minus strand of DATJTV010000014.1, from coordinate 1,650 downwards.
GGAGTTTTCGCGGCAGGCCCACTGCGATGGCGCTCGTCCTTGCGACCATCGTCCTCGCCCTCGGCCAGGCGGTGTTCCGCCCCGCACTCCAAGGCCTGCTACCGGGGCTGGTGCGGGACGGCGGACATTTGCCAGCGGCGAACGCCCTGCTCGACAGCACGGACCGGATCGCGCGGCTGCTCGGGCCCGGCCTCGTCGCCCTCTTTGCGGCCTTTCTGCCGGCCAAGCACTTCCTCTCGCTCGACGCGGCGAGCTTCGGCCTCTCGGCGGCCGCACTCCTCCTGATCGGTCGGATGCGCCGGATTGCGCGGCGGAGCGATGAGCCGGCCCGGAACATTCTCGCCTCCGCGCTCCGTGGTTTTCGCGCGGTCGCCGCACATCCGCCGCTGCGCGCGAACTTGCAGGTCACCGGCATCGCCAATGGCGTGTGGTACGCGGTGATGTTTCTCGGCCTGCCGCTCGCCATCACCCGGCATGTGCCGGGAAGCCTCGGGCTCGGCGCCTACGGGCTCGTCATCTCGGCCTATGGCTGCACCAACCTCGCCTCGACCCTCGTTGTCGGCAGCCGGACAATGCCCGCCAATCCCGGGCGGATGATGTTCGCCGGCTCCGTCGTGACCGGCAGCGGGCTCATGCTGCTGGCGCTGGCCGCCGCCGCGCACTTGCCGCCTTCCATGGCGCTCGCTGCTTTCGCGGCCAGCGCGGCGCTCGGGGGCATCGGCGGGCCGATGCAAGACGTCCTGGTCGCCGTGCTGCGCCAGACCGAGCTGCGGCACGCCGATATTCCTGCTTCCATGCGTGCCTCTCTCGTCGCCAGGAACGGCGGGCTTCTCGTCGCGATGATCATTGCCCCGCCGCTCTATGCCGCCTTCTCGGTGGCTTGCGTCATGGGTGTCTGCGCCGCAATCACCATTGTCATCGGCATCACCGGCATGATCCGCTTCGCTTCCCCGCCCATCCTCGCCGATCGGTTCTGATCGGCCTACGAACCGGGATCGTATTTGGCCGCGAACTCGGCGGCGGGGAGCTTGCGGAAATCCTCGAGCGCCGCGGCGAGGCGCTCGCGTGGCCAGTCCCACCACGCAATCCGCTTGAGCGAAGCCGCCACGTCCTCCGGCACGCGCCGGCGGATCACCCGCGCCGGATTACCCGCAACGATCGTGTAGTCCGGGACATCCTTCGTGACGACCGCGCCGGCGCCGATCGCAGCGCCCGTCCCGACCGAGACGCCAGGGAGCAGGATCGCGCCATGGCCGATCCATACGTCCGGACCGATGGTGACGCGGTGCGCAAGCCGCCATGCGAACACTTCCGGATCATCCTCCGCGCCGTCGAAATGCGAGCGGGAGCGGTAGGTGAAATGATGCAGCGTCGCGCGCCACATCGGATGGTTGGTGGGGTTGATCCGCACATGCGAGGCGATGTTGCCGAATTTTCCGACGTTCGCGTTGAAGATTTCGACGTCGCGGACGGCGTAGGTATAGTCGAAGAGGTCGCTCGCAAGAATCTGGCAGCGCTCGCCGATTACGGTCCAGGGCCCAAGCCGGCTCTTCTGCACCAGTGCCGTCTCATGCACCCATGGCGCTTCCGTCATCATGTTCGAGCCGTGCCACGGGCTCTGGACGTCGCCGACATTGACTTCGATCACCG
>DATJTV010000013.1:0-11484 GCA_035503055.1 Acetobacteraceae bacterium | reverse complement strand
GCGACATGATCGCCCATGGAGAAGGCCTCGGCCTGGTCGTGCGTCACCAGCACCGCCGTCGCGCCCGCGCGCTTGAGCGCGCCGGCCACGGTGTCGCGCACCGCCTGGCGAAGTGCCGCGTCGAGGGCGGAGAAGGGCTCGTCGAGCAACACCAGCCGCGGGGCAGGCGCCAGTGCCCGGGCCAGGGCGACGCGCTGCTGCTCGCCGCCCGAAAGCTCGTGGGGGAAGCGGTTCGCATAGTCGCCCGGCAGCCCGACCATCTCGATCAGCTCGGCCACGCGGCGGAAGCGCTCGGGCCGCCCTCGGAGCCCGAAGGCGATATTGCGGGCGACCGTCAGGTGCGGGAAGAGCGCGCCCTCCTGGGCGAGATAGCCGATCCGCCTTCGCTCCGGCAGCTCGTAGAGGCCGGGTGCGACGATCGGCTCCTCGCCGATACGGATCGTCCCCGCATCCGCCCGCTCGAAGCCAGCGATCAGCCGGAGCAGCGTCGTCTTGCCGCAGCCGGAGGGGCCGAGCACGACGAGCAGCTCGCCCGACGGCACGACGAGGTCGAGCCCCTCGAGGACGGTTTTGTCGCCGAAGCGCTTGGTGAGGGCCGCGATGCGAAGCTCGGCCACTTCTACCCTCCGAGATCGAGCCGAACCGTCGCGAGGTCGAACCGCCGTGCCAGGACCAGGCTCGCCGTGAGCGAGAGGGCGACCAGGATCGCGGCGAAGGGCGCGGCGGCGGCGAAGGCAAGCGTGGAAGTGTCGTCCCAAATACGGATTGCAAGCGTCTCTGTGCCGATCGGCGCCAGGAGCAGCGTTGCCGTGAGCTCGGTGGTGACGGCGATGAAGACGAGGGCGGCGGCCGCGCCGAGCCCTGGTGCGGCGAGCGGCAGGGTGATCCGCACCAACACCCCGAACCAGTTGAGGCCGAGCGAGCGCCCAGCCTCCTCGAGTTGCCGCTCCGCCTGGAGCAGTGCGGCGCGGATCCCGACCAGGGCATAGGGCATGAAGAGGATGGCGTAGGCGAGCAGCAGCAGCGCGGTGCTCTCGTAGAGCCAGGGCAGCGTTCCCACGGTCGCCGAGATGAGCGCCAGCGCGATGACGATGCCTGGCACGCCCTGCGCGAGCCAGGCGCCGCGCTCGAGCGTCGTGGCGAGCTTGCTTGCGGGACGGCGGGTGGAGAGGATGCCGAGCGGAAGTGCGAGAACCAGGGTGAGCGCGGCGGCGGCGAGCCCGAGGCCGATCGTCGTCAGCGTCGCGCCGAGCACCGCACCCACGGAGACCTCGTCGGGCGTGATCGCCGCCGCGCCGTGGCGGGTGAGCCAATAGACGATCATCCCCACCGGCAGCCCGATCGCCAAACCGAAGAGCGCGGCGAGCGCCGCGCAGCAGGGAAAGCGCCAGGGTCCGAGCCGGTAGGGAACGCTTGGGCGCCGCACCCCGCGTCCGAGCCGCGAATAGCGCACGCGCCGGCGGAGCGCCTGCTCCGCGGCGAGGCAGGCGAGGCAGATGACGAGCAGCACGATCGCGAGCGCCGCCGCCTCGTCGCCGCCGAAGCCCGCCTGGTAGGCGGCGTAGATCTCGGTCGTGAAGGTCCGGAACCGCATCAGCGCGAAGGCGCCGAACTCGACCAGCGCGTTGAGTGCCACCAGCAGCGCGCCGCCGAACATGGAAGGCCGCAGTTGCGGCAGGACGACGCGGCGAAAGGAGCTGCCCGCCGAGCAGCCGAGCGAGCGAGCGCTGTCCTCGAGCGCCGGGTCGAGCCCGCGCAGCGCCGCCGCGACCGGCAGATAGACCAGGGGAAAATAGGAGAACGCGGTCGCCAGCAGCGCGCCCGCGAACCCCTCCAACCCGGGGCTCAGCGAGACCCAGGCATAGCTCGCGATGAAGGCCGGAACCGCGAAGGGCGCGGCGGCGAGGGCGGAGAAGGCCCGCCTTCCGGGAAGGTCGGTGCGCTCGACGAGCACCGCCGCGGCGGTGCCGAGCGCCATGCCGGCGAGCGAGGTCGCGAGCGTGAGCAGAAGCGTGTTGGTGAGCAGCTCGGCGACGAGCGGGCGGTCGAGCAGGGCGAAGATCCGCGCCGGCCCGGCGCCGGCCGCATCCGCGAGCGTGATCGCGATCGGGACGGCGACGAGCAGCGCAGGAATTGCCGCCGCCGGAAGCAGCGCACGCGGCGGTGGTGCCACGCTGCCGGGGATGGGGCGCCCGCTCATCGTCTCAGATCAATCCCGCCTCCTCGAGGAGCCGCGCGGGCTCGCGATCGTCGCCGAGCGCGCCTGGCGCGATCGCCGGCGGATGCAGATCCGCCGCCGGCGTCAGCATCGGGTTCGGCGCCACGCCGGGGAGCAACGGATATTCGTAATCGACATTGCTGTGCGCCAGCATCTCCTGCGCCTCGCGGCTGACCAGGAACGCCAGGAAGCGCTGTGCCGCCGCCGGGTGGCGCGAGCTCAAGAGCCCCGCTGCACCCGAAATGTTGATCAAATTGCCGATATCGCCGGGCGCGAAATGAGCGATCTTGCTGTGCGTTCCGGCCACGCCGAGCTCGGTCGCGAGCCGCGCCCAGTAATAGTTGTTGATGACCCCAGTGGCGACGCTGCCGCGATTGACGGCCGCCACCACCCCTTCGTCGTCCTCGTAGATCTTCGCGTTGGCCTTGAGCCCCTTCAGCCACGCCAGCGCCTTCGCCCGTCCCTCGGCGTGGATCACCGCGCCCACCAGGGGAAGAAAATCGGAATCGCTCGGCGCGATCGCAACCTTGCCCTTCCACGCGGGGAGTGCGAGGTCGAGCAGCGAGCGCGGCAGCTCCGCCGCCCTGACCATCGCCGGATTCCACGCCAGCACGTTCTGCCTGGCGAGCACGCCGAGCCAGAGCCCGTCCGCGGCGCTGTCCGCGCGCGGCACTCGGGCGAGCGTCGCCGGCGCGACGGGGGCGAGCAGGTGATGCTCGGCGAGCAGGACCAACTCGGGCGAGTTCTCGACGAAGACGACATCGGCGGGCGATGATTTTCCTTCACGCAGTATCTGGTTGGCGATGTCGGGTCCTTCGCCGGAACGAACCGCGACTTCGATGCCGGTCTCCTTGGTGAATTCCTTCGTCAGCATCGCGACAACTTGGGGATGCTGTCCCGAATAGAGCGTGAGCGTCTCCGTCCCGGCGGCGAAGGCGGGGCGCGCCGCGAGCGCGGCCGCCATTGGGGCGGATGCCGCGAAGCCAAGGAGCAGCGTGCGGCGGTCAAGCCGGGAGGGTGGCATCTTCGGGCCTTTCTCTTCTGTCTTCGCTCGGCGAGCGGGCGCGAGTCGCAATTGATAGTCGTTCGCAAATTGCGGAAAGGGCCGTCTATCGGATGGTCCCCATCTTGTCAAACGGCCTCGTCAAAGACCCTTGCCGCATGCGCGCTCATGCCCGATCCTGATAGAGAACCGGCCCGCGGAGCGGCCGCACGGGAGGACGCACGATGCCCAGGCACCGCTTCATGGAGCGCACGCGCACCCCCCGCGCGACCCTTCGCCGCGGCGCCGGCCTTCGCTAGTCCCCCGTGGATATTTCCTTAGGCCTGCTCGGCAACGCGATCGTCTCGGGCCTCCTCCTCGGCGGGTTCTACGCGGCGGTCTCCGTCGGCGTGTCGATCTCCTTCGGCATGCTCGACATCGTCAACATCGCCCACCCGGTCTTCATCGTCCTGGGCTCGTACGGCGCCTGGCTGCTCGGCGTCTGGCTCGGCCTCGACCCCATCCTCGCCGGCCTCGTCCTGACGCCGCTCTTCTACCTGCTCGGCGCCGCCATCTATCAGGTCTACCACGTCTCCTTCGAAAGACGCGGCGACCAGGCGATGCGCGGCATCGCCTTCTTCTTCGGCATCCTCTTCATCACCGAGGTCCTCCTCATCCTCGCCTTCGGCGTGGACTACCGTTCGGCGCAGGCGATCTATGTCGGCCCCAGCCTCCATCTCGGCGGCATCGAGCTGCCGCTCCGCCTGCTCGTCCCCTGCGTCGTCGGCCTCGCGATGATCGGGGCGCTCCAGCTTTTCCTCTCGCGCACCTTCCTCGGCCGCGCCATCCTCGCCGTCGCGCAAGACCCGCTCGCGCTTCGCCTCATGGCGGCGGACCCGATCCGCATCAAGCGCATCGCCTTCGCCTGCTCGATCGCCACCGCCTCGCTCGCGGGCGCCTTCCTCATCGTCATCCAGCCGGTCGAACCCTCGGTCGGGCGCGAATATATCGGCCGCGTCTTCGCAATCTGCGTCTTGGGCGGCCTCGGCAGCTTTGCCGGGACGGTCATCGCGGCGATGCTGATCGGCGTCATGGAAAGCCTCACCGCGACCTTCTACGGCCCCTCCTGGTCGCCGGCCGTTGCCTTCGGCTTCCTTCTCCTCGCACTCGCCTGGCGCCCGGCCGGCCTGCTCGGGCGCTGATCCGTGGCAACGCCGATCTTCGCCGTCCTCGCAGCCCTTGCTGCCGCCGCCCTCTTCGCCGCCGCCTCCGCCGTCGGCAACGGCTACGTCTTCTTCGCCGGCTACGTCGTCCTTCAATACGTCGTCCTCGCCACCGGCTGGAACATCCTCGGCGGCTACATGGGCTACGTGAACTTCGGCACCGCCGGCTTCTTCGCCCTCGGCGCCTATTGCACGGTGGCCCTCGGAAAGCTCGCCCCGCTCCCGGTTCCCGTCTTCATGCTCGCCGGCGGCCTCGTCTCCGGCATCGTCGGCCTGCTCATGGGCTATCTCACGCTCCGCCTGCGCGGCGCCTTCTTCGCCATCGCCACGCTCGCGATGGCGGTCGTGCTGCAGACGCTGATCGTGAACTGGGATTTCGTCGGCGGCGCCAGCGGCGCCTACGTCATGCGCCCGGCCCACGCGCCCATCCTCGGCACCGACTACGTCCGCTATCTCTGCGTGCTCATGCTCGGCCTCGCCGTGCTCGCCGTCACCCTCGCCCGCGCCATCGAACGCTCGCGCATCGGCTACGGCTTCGCCGCGATCCGCGACGACGAAGTGTCCGCCGAGGCGGCGGGCGTGCCCACGCTCCGCCTGAAGCTCTTCGGCGCGACGCTCTCCGGCGCGCTGATGGGCATGGCCGGCGCGCCGTTTCCCTACTACGTGACCTACCTCGATCCGGCCTCCGCCTTCGGCCTCGGCTATGCCATCAACGGCGTCGCGATGCCGCTGGTCGGCGGCACCGCCGCCTGGCCCGGCCCGCTGATCGGCGCGATCCTGCTCGGCACGCTCCAGCAGCTCGCCACGGTCACCATCTCGTCGGCCCTCAATCTCCTGATCGTCGGGCTGGTGCTCGTCGGCTTCGTCGTCGCGGCGCCGAACGGCATCCTCGGCCTCTTCCGCCGCCGCCCCGCCGCGCACGACGCATCGCGCCGCCGCTTCCTCAGGCTCCGCATTTGAGCGCGCCGCTCCTCGAAGTCTCCGGCCTCGGCAAGCGCTTCGGCGGCTTCATCGCCCTCGAAGGGATCGACCTCGCGGTCGCCCCCGGCGAGCGCCTCGGCCTGATCGGGCCCAACGGATCGGGCAAGAGCACGCTCGTCAACTGCATCTCCGGCACCTTCCGCTGCGATCTCGGCAGCGTCCGCTTCGACGGCAAACGCCTCGACGGCGTCCCGCCCCATGTGCGCACGCGCCTCGGCCTCTGCCGCAGCTTCCAGCTCCCGCGCCCCTTCGCCGGCCTGAGTGCGGCCGACAATCTCCGCGTGCCGCTCGAGTACGCCGCACGGCAACGGATCCCGCAGGCCGAGATCCGCGCCCGCGCACACGCGCTGCTCGAGGCGTTCGGCCTCGCCGCCAAGGCCGAGCGCCTGCCGGCCGAGCTCACCCAGATCGAGATGCGCAAGCTCGAGCTCGCCCGCGCCATGGCCGGCCAGCCGCGCCTCCTGATCGCCGATGAATCGATGGCCGGGCTCTCGCATACCGAGGTGGACGAGATCCTCGAGCTCCTCCTCGATCTCAACCGCTCGGGCGTCGCCGTCATCATGATCGAGCACATCATGCGCGCGGTGATGCAGTTCTCCGAGCGCCTCGTCGTTCTCGTGGCCGGGCACAAGATCGCCGAAGGACTGCCGGCCGACGTGATCCGCGACCCCGAGGTGGAGCGCGCCTACCTTGGCGAGTAGCCTCCTCATCGAAGAGGTCTCCGCCGGCTACGGCGCCGTGCGCGTGCTCGACGGCGTCTCCCTCGCCGTGCCCGAGGGCGAGACGGTGGCGCTGCTCGGCACCAACGGCAACGGCAAGAGCACGCTCATGAAGTGCGTGATGGGGATCGTGCCGCCGAGCGCGGGCAGCATCACCGCCGAGATCGACGGCGTGCGCCACAAGCTGGCCGGCCTTGCCACCGAGGCGATCGTCGATCTCGGCATCGCCTTCGTCCCCGAGGGCCGCCGCCTGTTCCCCAAACTCTCGGTCGGCGAGAACCTGATGCTCGGCGCCTTCCGCCGCGCCGCCCGCGCCGAGATCGCCCGCAACCTCGATTTCTGCTTCGAGGCCTTTCCCCGCCTCAAGGAGCGGCGCGAGCAGCTCGCCGGCAGCATGAGCGGGGGCGAGCAGCAGATGCTGGCCCTCGCCCGCGCACTGATGTCGGCGCCGAAAATGCTCCTCATCGACGAGCCCTCGGTCGGGCTCGCCCCCATCCTCGTCCGCCGGACGATCGACAAGATCAAGGAGCTCAAGGAGAGCTACCGGCTCACCGTGCTGATGGCGGAGCAGAACTTCACCCAGGCCGTGCGCATCGCCGACCGCGGCTACGTCATCGTCCACGGCCGCATCGCCTTCGCCGCCGCCTCGGCCGCGGAGCTCGGCAACAACGAGATGATCCGGAAGTTCTATCTCGGGCTTTGAGAGACTCTGGCGAACCGCTCGGTTGCGACGAGCAGGAGGCCGGCGAGCAGGATCAGCCCGGCGCCGCCGAACGTCGAGAGCGGCGGAATATCGCCCCAGATCGCATAGCCGAGGATGAACGCCCAGAGCAGCGAGGAATACTCGACCGTCGCCAGCACGGCGGCGCCCGCGCGGCGCGCCGATTCGAACAGGCTGAACTGGGCCAAGCCGCCAAAGACGCTGACGCCGAGCAAGAGCGCGAGCTCCCAGCCGCTGGGCGCACGCCAGGAGGGCACGCTCAGGACTCCGGTGACGAGCGTGAAGATCACACTCACGTAAAAGATCTGCACGAGCGAGCTCTCGTGCCGGGCAACCTGGCGCATCAGGATCACCCCGTAGGCCCAGAGGGAAGCGGCGATGAGCACGAGCAGCGCCGGCAGGGAGACATGAAGCCCGAACGGATCGGTGACGACCATCACGCCGATGAAGCCAACCAGAACGGCGAGCCAGTGCCCCGGGCTCACCCGCTCACCGAGCATCGGCACGGCAAGGATCGTCACGATCAGCGGTGCTGCGAAATAGAGGCTGAGCAATTCCGCGAGCGGCAGGCTGCGTGCGGCGGTGAAATAGAGGAAGAACGCAGTCAGAACCATCAGGCTGCGCAACACCAGCGGCGCCTTCATCCGCGTCGTCAGCGCGCGCTCCAGAAGCCGCCGGCGGCCAATTGCGAGGCAGACGATGGTGATCGCGGCACTGCGAAAGAACAGCACTTCCGAGACCGGAAGCTCGGCGACGAGCCACTTGATCGTTGCGTCGTGCACCGAGAAGAGCGCGTACGCAAAAAGAGCGAGCAGGATGCCCGCAGCACCACCCCGCCCCCGGACCGAACTCGACGCCTGCATCCTGCCGCTCATGCCGTGGCCGGGGGCCCGGGTTATACCAGCCGCCGGACGAAAGGCGGCCGGCGCACTGTAGCGTTTGATCTCCGCGCTGACCTCGACGTGCCGGCCATGGCTCCTCAGCGCGCCTTGCAGGGATGCACGCGCGGCAAGGGTGCCCGGAGCGTGATCGCCGGAGGTGGATGAACCGCAGGCGTTCGATCACGCTCTAGGGCCCGATCTCGGAGTTCGCGGTGCGGAACCGGACCCGGCCGGGGTGGTTGACGGAGGCCATGTACTCGATCGGCCGGCCCGTCGCGTCGGAGGCGACCAACTCGAGGAGGAGCGCCGGTCCGCCCGGACCGAGGCCGAGCAGGCGCGCCTCGAGCTCGGCAAGCGTGGTGACGCCGATCAGCCGCTCCGCGCGTATCGTCTCGATCCCGTAGCGGCTGCGCAGAAGCCCGTAGAGCGACTGCCCGGCGACGAGATCTTCCGCGGCGAGGCCGGGAACGAGAGCTGCCGAGAGATGGCTCGTCTCGATACAGAACGGCGCCGCGTCCACCGTCCAGAGGCGGCGGATGAGGACGATCTCCGCCCCTTCCGCGATGGCGAGGCGCTTGGCGATGCGGAGGTCGGCGGTGGCGGTCGCGAAATGCAAAAGCGTGTTGCCCGGCGTCCCGCCGCCCGCCCGCACGATCCGGGCGATGCCGAGCGAGGTATGGGCATCCGCCGGCCTGACCACGCGCGGCCGCGTGACCCGCGTGCCGGCCGTGCCGTCCCGCTCCAGGACGCCTTGCGCGACGAGACGATCCATCGCCTTGCGCACGGTCATGCGGCTCGCGCCGAGCCGGTCGGCCAGCGCCCGCTCCGAGGGGACGCGAGCGCCCGCGCCGAAACCGGGCCCGGCGACCAGCGCGCGGAGATATTCCTCGATCCGGATATAAACGGGCACGCTCGGTGCCGACGGCGCGACGGTGCGTTGATGCGGGCGTCGCGGCATGCAGGACCTATAACGCGCCTTGCCCTGGGACGACAACTGGTATAGACCAATGTGTATACCAGCGAGAGATCCCGTGGCGCCGGAGACCGATACCGCAACCTTCAACCCCGCCGCCATGGCGGCTGCGCTTGCAACCGCCGCGGCCGGCCTCTCCGACGCCATGGCCTTCGGGCGATCGCTCGGCCCCGCCATCGACCGCGTTCATCTCGTTGCCTGCGGCTCGTCCAACCGGGCGATGCTCGGCCTTCAGTACTGGATCGAGCGCCTCAGCCCCTCGCTCGAGGTTCGCCGCTACTTCCCTGCCGAGTACGTGGCCCAGGAACCCCGCCGCCTCGATCAGCGCACGCTCGTCCTGCTCGCCTCGAAGTCCGGCACGACGCCGGAGACGGTCGCCGCCGCCGAGTATCTGCGCACGCGCCCATGCCGTACCGTCGCCTTCACGCAAGTGGCTCAGTCGCCGCTCGCTTGCGCCGCCGGGACGCGCTATCTGACCGGAGCGACATCGGAGTCTTTCATCGCGGTCTACATGTTGATGCAAAGCCTCGTCGGCGGGTTGCTCGCGGCCAAGGACGGCTGGCCGGACGCGGACCCGTTGCTCGCCTCCCTCGCCGCCCTGCCCGATGTGATCGCCGCGAGCGCAAGCGCGAACGATGCGCGCGCCGCCGCGGAGGCGGAGCGGCTCCGCAACGACCGCGTGCTTTATCACGTCGCCTCCGGGCCCGGCTTCACGACGGCCTATGTGTTCGGCGTTTGCGTGCTGATGGAGATGCTCTGGCTGCACTCCTACCCGATCGAGGCCGCGGAGTTCTTCCATGGCCCGTTCGAGATCGTGGACGGCACGACGCCGCTCATCCTCCTCCTCGGCGAGGATCCGAGCCGGCCGCTGATGGAGCGCGTGGTGCGCTTCTGCCGCCGTTACTCCAATCGGCTGATCGTCTATGACTCGCGTGATTTCGCGATGCCTGGCATCGCTCCTGCGATCCGGCCGATGGTCGCGCCCTATGTTCTGCAGGCGGCGCTGAAGCGGATCGCGGCGCATCTCTCGGTCTGGCACCGCCAACCGCTCGGCACGCGGCGCTATATGTGGAAGACCGAGTATTGAGGCCGGCGCCGGGCGCCGCACCTCCGCCCCGCCGCCGGCTGCTCGGCATCGGCGACAACACGCTCGACACTTATCTCGATCTCGGCTTGCAATTCCCGGGCGGCAACGCCGTGAACGTTGCCGTCTTCGCCCGCAGGCTCGGCGCCGCTTCCGGTTATCTCGGCTGCCTCGGGGACGATGCGGGCGGAGACCATCTCTACGAGGCGCTCGGCGCGGAGGGCGTACATCTCGGCCTCTGCCGGAGGCGAGCAGGGGCGAATGCGCGCGCGCTGATCGGCCTCGAAGCGGGCGAGCGGCGGTTCCTTGCGGCAGACCCCGGCGTGCGCGCACGTTACGGGCTCGCGGCAGAGGATTTCGCCGCAATCGCCGGCTACGAGGTCGTGCATACCGGGATCAACAGCGAGATCGACGCGGAGCTGCCGCGCCTCCGCGCCACCGGCGCGCTCATCTCGTACGATTTCTCGGACAAGTTCGGGAAGGCCAGTGCGGCCGAAGCATTGCCCGCAATCGATATCGCCTTCCTCTCCTGCCCCTGGCACGCCGATGAGGATGCTGCGGCTCTGCTGCGCAGCTTTGCCAACGCGGGTCCTGCGATCGTGGTCGCGACGCGAGGCGCCAAAGGGGCGATGGCGCTCGCCGGCGGGGCGCTGTACCGGCAGGCGGCGGTGCCGGTCCGCCCGCTCGATACGCTCGGCGCCGGCGATGCTTTCATCGCCGCCTTCCTGCTCGCCCATCTCGACGGACAGGAGATCACGGCCCCTCTCGCGGCCGGCGTCCGCTTCGCCGCCACCGTCTGCGGCGCGCACGGCGCCTTCGGTCACCCGCGCGCCTGGGCAATCTCGGCGGACCCAAGCATTCTCGAAAGGACGAGGTCGGAACGATGAGCTGGCGGATCGGCGTCGATTCAGGCGGAACCTTCACCGATGTCTGCCTGTTCGACACGGAGAGCGGCGATGTCGCGGTGTGGAAGGTGCCCTCGACGCCGGCCGATCCGTCGCAGGGGATCGCCGCGAGCGTTTCCGAGAGCCTGGAGAGGCTCGGCGCTGCGCCCGGCAGCGTGGCCTATTTCGGGCACGGCACAACGGTCGCGACCAATGCGCTGATCGAGGGGCGAGGCGTCGCGACCGGTCTCATCACCACCGACGGCTTCCGCGACCTGCTGGAGATCGGCCGGCAGAAGCGTCCCGACCTCTACGATCTCCAGGTGGACAAGTCGCCGACTCTGGTCAGCCGCGACCTCCGCCTCGAAGTGCCCGAGCGCGTTCGCCACGACGGCTCGGTCGAGACGGAGCTCGACGAGGAGGCGGTGCGGCAGGCCGCGCGGCAGCTGCGCGAGCGCGGCGTCAAGGCGGTCGCGATCGCGTTTCTCTATGGCTTCGTCCGTTCCGAGCACGAGGAGATCGCGCGGCGGATTCTCGCCGAGGAGTTCCCCGACGCCTTCGTCTCCGCCTCCCACGAGGTGGCGCCTGAATTCCGTGAGTACGAGCGGATGTCCACCGTGGTCGTGAATGCCTATCTTGGTCCGGTGATGCAATTCTACATCGAGCGGCTGGAGAAACGCCTCGCATCTCTCGGCGTGACCGCAACCCCGCATCTCACGCAATCGAACGGCGGCGTGATCGGGTTCGACGCGGCCGCGCGGCTGCCGGTGCGCACCATCCTGTCCGGACCCTCGACCGGAGTGGTCGCCGCCGAAGCC
>DATJTV010000012.1:0-6585 GCA_035503055.1 Acetobacteraceae bacterium | reverse complement strand
AGCTACCCCGACATCGTCTCGCTCGCCGAGGGCAAGCCCGTCATCGTCCCCTGCAGCCAGAACCACGGCTTCAAGCTCCGCGCCGAGGACCTCGAATCCGCGATAACATCGCGCACCAAGTGGTTCATTCTAAACAATCCCTGCAACCCGACCGGCGCCGCCTATTCCGCCGCCGACCTCCGCCCCATCTGCGACGTCCTCCTCCGCCACCCGGACGTCTGGGTCTTCACCGACGATATCTACGAAAAGCTCGTCTATGACGGCTTCGGCCCCGCCACCATCGTCGAGGTCGAGCCGCGCCTCCGCGCCCGCACCATCACCATGAACGGCTGCAGCAAGGCCTACGCGATGACCGGCTGGCGCATCGGCTTCGCCGGCGCCCCCGTCGCCATGATCAAGGCCATGGACAAGCTGCAAAGCCAGTCCACCACCAACGCCTCGAGCATCAGCCAGGCCGCCGCCCTCGAAGCCCTCAACGGCCCCCAGGACTCCATCGGCCCCATGGTGAAAACCTACAACGAGCGCCGCGACCTCGTCGTCGCCATGCTCAACGCCGCCCCCGGCATCACCTGCCACAAGCCCGAGGGCGCCTTCTACGTCTATCCCGCGATCCATGGCTGCATCGGCAAGACGAGCCGCAGCGGCGTCGCCATCACCGACGACGAGAGCTTCGTCACCGCCCTCCTCGACGAGGAAGGCGTCGCCGTCGTCCACGGCGCGGCCTTCATGTATCCCGGCCATTTCCGCGTCTCCTACGCGACCGCGACCGAGCTCCTCCGCGAGGCCTGCACGCGCATCCAGCGCTTCTGCCAAGGGCTCTCCTGAGCCGCCCCATGCCCGCGCTCGCCGAACGGCTGGGATCCGCGCCCGTCGCCGCGACCGTGACGATGACCATCCGCGCCCGCGCGCTTCGCGCCGCCGGCGTCGAGGTCATCCCGCTCACCATCGGCGAGCCCGACTTCGCCACACCCCGCCACGCGATCGAGGCCGGCTACCAGGCGGCCCTCGCCGGCCAGACCAAATACCCGCCGCAGGACGGCACGCCCGCGCTCAAGGAGGCCGTCCAACGCAAATTCTTGCGCGAGAACGGCCTCGATTTCGCGCTCGATCAGATCATGGTCGGCAACGGCGGCAAGCAGGTCCTCTACGACACCATCATGGCGACCGTCGATCCGGGCGACGAGGTCGTCATCCCGCGCCCCTGCTGGACCGCCTATCCGCTGATGACGAAGCTCGCCGGCGGCGTCCCCGTCTCCGTCAACTGCCCCGAGAACAACGGCTTCAAGCTCCGCGCCGAGGACCTCGAGGCCGCCATCACGCCCCGCACCAAGCTCATCGTCCTCAACCTCCCGAACAACCCCACCGGCGCCGCCTGCACGAAATCCGAGCTCGCCGAGCTCGGCGCCGTCATCCGCGCCCACCCCGATCTCTGGGTGGTCGCCGACGACATGTACGAGCACCTCGTCTACGACGACGATTTTTCCCTTTTCACCCTCGCCGCCGCCGTCCCCGACATCGCCGACCGCGTCGTCACCATCGCCGGCGTCTCCAAAACCTACGCGATGACCGGCTGGCGCATCGGCTTCGCCGGCGGCCCGCGCCCGCTCATCAAGGCGATGGTCGCCATGCAGGGCCACGCCACCGCCGGCGTCTCCACCATCGGCCAGGCGGCCGCCGCCGCCGCCCTCGACGGCCCGCAGGAGCTCGTGGCCGAGCGCCGCGCCATCTACCGAAGCCGCCGCGACCTTGCCGTTTCCCTGCTCAACGAGGCCCCGGGCATCACCTGCCGCAAGCCCGAGGGCGCCTTCTACGTCTATCCCAACGTCGGCGGCTGCATCGGCCGCACCAGCCCCGCCGGCCGCCCGATCGAAACCGACCAGGACTTCGCCTCGGCCCTCCTCGAGGAGGCCCACGTCGCCCTCGTCCACGGTGCCGCCTTCGGCATGAGCCCCTACGTGCGCATCTCCTACGCCACCGACGAATCCACCCTCGCCGAGGCCTGCCGCCGGATCGCCGAGTTCACCTCGGGGCTGCGCTGATCCATTCGCATCTCAATTTTGAGACGAAGCGCACTCCCCCTAAGATGGGCCAGATCGTGGGTACGACCGGCTCGCAATCTCTTGGGCGGCGCTCACATTGAGAAGACCCCGTGGGGCCGCCCGGGCTATAATGAGCGGCCGGCTCCTGACCAGGCCATGAAAGCGAGCGCGTGAGCGAAGAGAGGGACTGGGAAATCCCACCCGAGCTGCAACCGGATCCGGACGATTATCCGTTCGATCTGGATCGTGCGCTCGAGTCGGTGGTGGGCCTCAGCGCCGCGGTGCCGCAGGACGCTTTCACTGCCACCACGCTCGGCACCGAGCGCGTCGGCAGCGGCGTCGTCATCCGCGAGGACGGCCTCGTGCTGACCATCGGCTATCTGATCACCGAGGCCGAGCAGGTCTGGGTCCGCTCCGTCGCCGGCGACCGCATCCCGGCCCACCCGCTCGCCTACGATCAGGAATCCGGTTTCGGCCTGGTCCAGGCCCTCGGCCGCCTTACTCTGCCCACGCTCCCGCTCGGCCGCTCGGACCTGCTCCGCGTCGGCGATTCCACGGTCCTCGCCTCGGGCGGCGGCCGCGCGCACGCGATCGCGAGCAAGATCGTCGCCCGCCAGGAATTCGCCGGCTACTGGGAATACGTCCTCGACGACGCGATCTTCACCGCCCCCGCCCATCCGTTCTGGGGCGGTGCGGCGCTGATCGGCGGCGAGGGCAAGCTCGCCGGAATCGGCTCGCTTCTCGTCCAGCGCGGCGACGCCAAAGGCCGCCGGCTCGATATCAACATGTGCGTCCCGATCGACCACCTCACGCCGATCCTGAACGATCTCCTCACCCTCGGGCGCGTGAACAAGCCGAGCCGCCCCTGGCTCGGCGTCTACGCCGCGGAGCAGGAGGAGGGCGTGGTCGTCGTCGGGCTTGCGAAAGGGGGGCCGGCCGATCGGGCCGGCGTTCAGGTGGGGGACCGGATCGTCGCGGTGGGCGAGGAGGAGAGTGCGGATCTCGCGACCCTCTGGCAGACGGTCTGGTCGGCCGGCACGGCCGGGGCGGAGGTCCGCCTCCAGCTCATGCGCGACGACATCACCACCACGGTCGCCATCCGCTCGGCCGACCGGGCTCAGTTCCTGCGTTCACCGACGCTGCATTGAGCCCGGCTGCTCTCAGACCCGCTGCTCGGTCCTGCGGCGGTCGGCGAACTCGGGCGTGAAGATCTGCCCGATATCCGCGCGCGTGAGGCCGACATCGGCCAGCTCGCGGTCGGTGAGCCGCGAAAGCTCGTTCACGACCCGCTGCCGGCGCCCATATTCGCGGAGGTCGGCGGCAATCGCCGCAAAGAAGCGCCCGATCGCGCCCAACGGGCGGCCCCGAGCAGGGCGCGAGATGCGTGGCTCGGCGAAAGCGCCGGCGGTCTGCCGGGGAGAAATCGCGGTCATGGCGTAACCATCCTTGTGTCTGGCGGCCGGTCCGCCTACCCCTCTCGGGATGAGCATTCTGCCGGTCGTTTCGTGTGGGAATATGGACTTAAGGCCCCCTTCGCACCTGCGGAAAGAGACCCCGGCAGCCATGCAATAATCGCATTCACTCTGCCTTAGCTATGACGAGAATGTGACGTGACGACTCTCAACCCAACCTCCCTCCGCGCCTCCCGCCTCGCCGGCTTGCGTGCCGCCCTCGCCGCCGCCGGCGTCGCCGGCTGCATCGTCCCCCGCGCCGACGAGCATCTCGGCGAATACGTCCCGCCCTCCGCCGAGCGCCTCGCCTGGCTCTCCGGCTTCACCGGCAGCGCCGGCCTCGCCATTGTCCTGCCCGACCGCGCCGCCCTCTTCACCGATGGCCGCTACACCCTCCAGGCCGCCACCGAGACCGACCCCGCCCTCTGGGAGCGCCACCACATCCAGGAGGACCCGCCCGAAGCCTGGCTCGCCCGCACCGCTCCCGGCGCTCGCATCGGCTACGACCCCATGCTCATCTCCGAGGCCGCCCTCCGCCGCTTCGAGAAGGCGGGCCTGGCCATGGTTCCGCTCGCCCCCAACCCCCTCGACGCGCTCTGGAACGACCGCCCACCCCCGCCGCTCGCACCCTGCGCGCCCCATCCGCTCGCCTTCGCCGGCGAGGACTCGCTTTCCAAGCGCACCCGTCTCGCGGCCGCCCTCGCCGCCGCCGGCGAGGACGCCGCCATCCTTTCCGATCCCGCCGCGGTGAACTGGCTCCTCAACATCCGCGGCCGCGACCTCGAATTCACCCCCGTCGCTCTCGGCTTCGCCCTCCTCTTCGCCAACGCCTCCGTCCAGCTCTTCATGGCCCCCGAAAAGCTCTCGCCCGAAACCCGCGCCTGGCTCGGCCCGGACGTCACAATCGCACCTCCCGCCGCGCTCGCCTCGGCGCTGGCCCGCCTCGCCGGCCGGCGCGTCCGCGTCGATCCCTCCGAAACCCCCGCCTGGTTCGCCGCCACGCTACGCGCGGCCGGCGCGACCATCAGCGACTCCCCCGACCCCTCCCTGCTCGCCAAGGCCTGCAAGAACCCAACCGAGCAGGAAGGCGCCCGCACCGCCCACCGTCGCGACGCCGTCGCCGTCGCCCGCTTCCTCGCATGGCTCTCCCGCGCCGGCCCCACCGGCCGCGAAACCGAATGCTCCGCCGCCGCCCAGCTCCTCGCCTTCCGCAAAACCCTGCCCGGCTTCGCCGGCGAGAGCTTCCCCGCGATCTCCGGCGCCGGCGAGCACGGCGCGATCATCCATTACCGCGCCGGCCCCGCCACCGACCGCCCGATCCGCCCCAACGAGGCCTACCTCATCGATTCCGGCGCCCAGTTCCCCGAGGGCACGACCGACATCACCCGCACCGTCTGGACCGGCCCCGACGACCCCCCGCCCGAGCTCGCCGAGCGCGCGACGCGCGTCCTCGCCGGCAACATCGCCTTGGCCACTCTCCGCTTCCCCGAGGGCGTCGCCGGCTCCCACATCGACGCGATCGCCCGCCGCGCCCTCTGGGACGCTGGCCTCGACTTCGACCACGGCACCGGCCACGGCGTCGGTAGCTTCCTCTCCGTCCACGAAGGCCCCGCCCGCATCTCCCGCCAGGCCCCGCCCATCGCCCTTCAACCGGGAATGATCCTCTCCGATGAGCCCGGCTTCTACCTTCCCGGCGCCTACGGCATCCGCCTCGAAAACCTCCTCCTCGTCCAGCCCAGCCCCTCCAACGGCAAGCCCTTCCTTGCCTTCGAAACCCTGACCCTCGCTCCCTTCGCCCGCCGCCTCATCATCCCCGCGCTCCTCGACCCCGCCGCCCGCGCCTGGCTCGACGCATACCACGCCCGCGTGTTCGACACCGTCGCCCCCTCGCTCCCGCGCGAGGACCGCGCCTGGCTCGCAACCGAAACCGCGCCATTGAGCTGAGGGCAGCGTCCTCCGAGGAGGTGATCGCCATGCGGATCGTCGTGATGGGCGGAGGCGTCGTCGGCGTCACCACCGCCTACCAGCTTCTGCGCGACGGCCACGAGGTGCTCCTGCTCGAGCGCCAACCCGAAGTCGCGAGCGAAACCAGCTTCGGCAACGCCGGCATGATCGCGCCCGGCCATTCCTTCGCCTGGTCCTCCCCGCGCGCGCCGATGATCCTCCTCAAATCCCTCGTCCTCTCCAATCAGGCGCTGCGCTTTCGTCCCTCCCTCGATCCCGCCCTCTGGCACTGGTCCGCACTCTTCCTCGCCCAGTGCACGGAGGCCCGCGCCGCCCGCAACACCCGCGCCAAGCACCGCATCGCCGCCTATTCTCAGTCGGTGCTGCACGAAACGCTCGCCGCCGAATCGATCGCGTACGACCGCAACACGCGCGGCATCCTCTATTTCTACGGCTCTGAAGCCGCCCTCGCGCGCGGCGTGGCGCACATGCAGATCCTCGCCGAAGACGGCCAGGAGATCCGCGTGCTCGACCGCGCCGCCATCGCCGCCCTCGAGCCCGCGCTCGCCGAATCCAAGACCATCGCCGGCGGAATCCATTGCCCGACCGACGAAACCGGCGATTGCCGTCTCTTCACCCAGGCGCTCGCCGACATCTGCCGCGCGCGCGGCGCCGAGCTCCGCACCGGCACGCAAATCGCGCGCATCCGCGTCGAAAAGGGCCAGGTCGCCGTGCTCGAAACGACCGCCGGTCCCATCCGCGGCGACGCTTACGTCCTCGCGCTCGGCTGCGAAAGCCCGCGCCTTGCCCGCCCGATCGGCATTCGCCTGCCGGTCTATCCGGTCAAGGGTTATTCGCTCACGATCCCGATCGGCAATCATCGCGCCGCGCCGACGATGGGCGCGATCGACGAGGACAATCTCGTCGCCATCTCGCGTTTCGGCGAACGCGTCCGCGTCACCGCCACCGCCGAGATCACCGGCTACGACACCTCGCACCGCCCCTCCGACTTCGCGCACATGCGGAAAGTCGTCGAGCGCCTCTTCCCCGACGGCGCCGATTACGACCGCGCGGAGATGTGGGCCGGCCTCCGCCCGATGACGCCGTCCAATCTCCCCATCCTCGGCCGCAGCCGCTATCCCAACCTCTTC
>DATJTV010000011.1:0-14128 GCA_035503055.1 Acetobacteraceae bacterium | reverse complement strand
GCACCGCAGGTTCAGGCGGAGGACGTGCACGCAAAGATCCGTGCCGCATTGGAGCGCAATGCGGAGGTCGAGGCAAAAAATATCGTCGTCGGCGTGAGCGGAGGCAAGGTCACGCTGACCGGCCGGGTCGGCGATTGGACCGAACGGGAGGAGATCGTTCGGGCCGCGTGGGCGGCGCCCGGAGTGACCGAGGTATACGACGAGCTGGTTGTGGCAGCCGCGTGAAGAGCGGGACTGACATCTCGCAGCAACGGTTGGGCAACCTATCTCCTGGGATTGCGGGGGGTCGATGAGGCGAAGAATCCCTCCCCCGCGCGTAAGGCAGTGGCAGATGGAGGATACAAATGGCTCAGATGCCGGTTGAGAAAAAGGCGACGCCGGTGGCGCGCGCCCCCGATCCCTTCCTCGCACTCCGGGGCGAGATGGACCGTCTGTTCGATCGTTTCACGTCCGGCTTCGGGTTCCCCTCGTTGCGCCGGATGATGGATCTCGAGCCGGCCTGGCGGACCGAGTGGCCGCTCCGGGACGGCGTGCCGGCCGTGGACGTCGCCGAGAACGAAACCGCTTACAAGATCACGGCGGAGCTTCCCGGCATGGCGGAGAAGGATATCGAGGTCTCGCTCACCGAGGATACGCTCACCATCAAGGGCGAGAAGCGCCAGGAGCACGAGGAGAAGGGCGAGAACCGCTATCTTTCCGAGCGTTCCTATGGCTCCTTCCAGCGCAGCTTCAGCCTGCCGAGCGGCGTCGATCGCGACAAGCTCGCCGCGACCTTCGCCAACGGCGTGCTCACCGTCACGTTGCCGAAGACGCCGGAGGCGCAGAAGCAGGCGAAGAAGATCGAGGTCAAAGCAGGCTGAGGATCGGGGCTTCGAGCGCGCTCAGCGCAAGCGGGCGTGCTCGACTCTTCTCAATGCGTGATCAGAAGCGGTAGCAGGCTCGTGCCGACGACAGTGCGGGTGGCGCCGCCGAAGAGCGCCTCGCGCCACGGCGCCTGGCCGTACGCGCCCATCACCAGCAAGTCCGCACCTTCTTCGCGAGCGGCCGCGAGGAGTTGGCCGCCCGGGCCGACCGGCGGGACTTTGAGGACGTTGCGCACCGTCGCGCTGACGCCGTGCATGCCGAGATAGTCCCTCAATGGTGGGGCGCTCTTGGTGTCTGCTTCGCCGACCTCGATAATGAAGGTCTGCCGCGCCCGGCGCAGGAACGGCAACGAAGCGACCAGCGCACGCACCGCCTGAACGGAGCCGTTCCAGCCGATGGCCACGGTTTCCCCGATCGCGGCGGGCGGCTCGGCCGGGCTCACCAGCACCGGACGGCCCGACTGGAGAAGTGCCTGCTCGATCGCGTCGGAATGGGGCTTGTCGACGACGCGATCGGAACGGCCGAGCACGACGAGATCGAAGAAGCGGGCGCGGCGGGCCACGGCGACCGGTGCGTCCCCTGCCTCGTCGTGCCATGAGGCGCCCGCCTTGCCGGGCTCGGGTGCTGCGACAAACGGCAGGCCATGGCGCGCGGCAGCCTCCACGAAGCTCGCCTTGATCTTGTCCGCCGTCGCCGCGGCGTTGGCGGTGATCTCGTCGATCCACCGCCCGTCGAGCGGCAGGGCGAAGCCCGTCGCCCCTGCCGAGAGCATCAGGTCCTCGACATCCACCCGCACGTGCAGCGCCTCGAGGTGCGCGCCGAACTGGACGGCGAGACGGCAGGCGAGGTCGACCGCGCCGTTGCTGGCGGTGCCGCCGCTCACGCCGGCGAGAATCGTCTTGATGGCCATGATGGTCCTCCGTCAGCAGCTCATGACGAGACCGTCATACCCCGGCTCGACGCCTTCGGGCAGGTTCCGGACCAGCCAGGCCCAGTCCATGTCCGAGCCCATGTGCGTGAGGATCGTCCGCCGCGGGGCGAGGCGGGCGACCCAGCCGAGCACCTTCTCGAGATGCGCATGGGTCACGTGCGGGCCCGGACGCTGGAAGCAGCCGACGATCCAGGTATCGACGCCGGCGAGTGCCGCGAAGGCGGCCTCGTCGAGGTCCCGCACGTCGGTGGAATAGGCGAAGCCGCCGATCCTGAGGCCGAGCGTGCGGGTGAAGCCGTGGTCCTGGTCGAACAGGCGGACATCCATACCGGCGGCACGCACGGTCTCGCCCGGTGCGACGATCTCCGTCTCCAGCACCGGGCGCGGGAAGCCCTGCCCGTCCCACGGGCGGAAGACATAGTCGAAGCGACGGGCGAGCTCGGCGAGCACGGCTTCGGTCGCGTAAGCCGGAAGCGGGCGGCCGGCGATGCGGTTCAGGATGCGCACCTCGTCGAGGCCGGTGATGTGGTCCGCATGGGCATGGGTGAAGAGGATCGCGTCCACGCGCGGGATCGCGCAGGCGAGGAGCTGGGTGCGGAGATCGGGCGGCGTGTCGATCAGCAGCCGCTTGCCGTTCGGCCCCTCGACGACGATGGCGGCGCGCATGCGGCGGTTGCGCTTCTCGTTCGGATCGCAGGCGCCCCAATCGCCACGCCCGTCCGGCCCGCCGATCAGCGGCACGCCGGCCGAACCGCCCGAGCCCAGCATGACGACCCTCATGCGGCCTTGGAGAAGAGGCGGCGAAAATTTCCCGTGGTGAGGTCCGCGAGCGCTTCCGCCTCGAGGCCGCGGACGCGGGCGAGGACGGCGGCGGTGTGGGCGACGAAGGCGGGCTCGTTGCGCTTGCCGCGGAGCGGCACGGGCGCGAGATAGGGTGCGTCCGTCTCGACAAGCAGTCGATCGGCGGGAAGATCGCGCGCGATCTCGCGCAATTCCTCCGACTTCGGGAAGGTGAGGATGCCGGAGAAGCTGACATAGGCGCCGCGCGCGATCGCGAATTCGGCGAGGCCGCGGCCGCTCGAGAAGCAATGGAGGAGGAAGGCGAACGGGCCGAGGCTCTCGATCTCTTGGGCGAGCACGCGCTCGATGTCGGCGTCCGCGCTGCGCGCGTGGATGACGAGCGGCACGCCGGCCGCATGCGCGGCGCGGATATGGGCGCGGAAGTTCCGCTCCTGGATCTCGCGGCCCGGCTCCTTGTAGAACCAGTCGAGACCGGTCTCGCCGATGCCGATGACCTTGGGATCGGCGGCGAGCGAGGCGATCTCCTCCGGCGCGGGAAGCGGCGCCTCGGCGGCGTGGTGCGGATGCACGCCCACCGTGCACCAGATGTTGTCGTGCGCGCGGGCGCGCGCGAGGATCGCGCGGGACTGGGCCATCGTGGTGCCGATGGTGACGAGCTCGCCGACGCCCGCGGCTTCGGCCCGGGCGAGGATCTCGGGCAGCTCGGCGTCGCTGAAGTCGTCGAGATGGCAATGGGAGTCGATCAGCATGCCCGCGTGTTTCTCACGGCGCGGGCGGCGGCCTATAGGGGCGGGCGATGTCGCTGTACGCGTTGCGCATTGGCCGGCTCGAGACGATCATGGCGCCGGAGAACGGCGAATCCATATCGAGCATGACGTAAACGGCCGAGGAGATCGAGAGCGCGCCGAGCGCTATCGTCATGAAGACGAAGCCCGTGCGCGGCGCGTTCAGCCCGAAACAGACGAAGATCACCATCAGCCAGAACACCAGGACCACGAAAAACGGCATCGAGATCGTCGAGCGCGCCTCCTCGTTCACCGTCCAGCGTGCCTCCACGAAACTATGGAAATCGTCCAGGCACGAGGCGGCGATACCGGATTGATACGCGTCCGCAGGTTTGAGACGGCGGATCGCAATGTCGATCCGGTTGATGACGTCACCGAGAACGACGCTCTCCATCGCGCCGGGGGAAATCGGCGGCGCCTTCGGAAGAGCCTCGGCCGCCACCGGCGGCGCCTGGGAGGGCCAGGTGGTGGCGATGACGGTGGCGGCATAGGTGCGGAGGTCGCTGCGCAGGTCTGCCGTCTCCGGGCCGTAGTTGCGCAGGCACTGGTCGAGCTCGACGACATGCGCGGCGAGCGCGGCCATATCGGTGTTGGCCTCGTCGAACGCCCCCTTCACCGAATAGATGAGCAGGCTCATCACCAGCGCCGCGAAGGTGACAAGCATGGTGATGGCGAGGCCCACCAGCTCGATCGTCTCGTGGTTTCGATGCCGCTCGGAGAGCCGGCCTTTGACGAACATGCCGAGCGCGGTGGCGGCGAGCAGGAGCAGAAGAACCAGGCCGGCGCGCAGAGCTTCTTGCATCGCCCTTGCCGAGCCCCCGCGCCGCGCGGCTACGCGGCGTCCTCCACGAAGCGGGGAAAGAGCGCCTGCGGCGCCGGCAATTCCGTGCCCGCCGCCAGCGGCGCGCCGAGTGCGGCCAGATCGCGCGCGCCGGCGGGCACGCCGAGCTGGTCGAGCATCCGCGCCATGCTGCCCGGCATGAAAGGTTGCAGCACCGTCGCAATGATGCGCAGGCCATCGGCGAGCACGCGCAGCACGGCGGCCATGCGCGGCGGATCGGTGCGGCGCAGCGCCCAGGGCGCCTGATGGTCGATATAGGCGTTGGCGGCGCGCACGATTTTCCAGACCTCCTCGAGCGCTTCGGAAAAAGCGACCCGGTCGAGCGCCTCGGCGACGCGCGCCGGCAGCGCGGAAGCGGCCGCGAGGAACACCTCATCCTCAACCGTGGGCGCGGAGACGGCGGGCAGCGAGGCCGCGCAATGACGCGCCAGCAGCGAAAGCGAGCGCTGGGCGAGATTGCCGAGATCGTTCGCAAGCTCATCGTTCATGCGCGTGACCAGCGCACGATGGCTCAGGGATCCGTCGTTGCCGAAAGGGATCTCCCTCAGCAGGAAATAACGCACGGCATCGAGTCCGTACCGGCTCACCAGCTCATGCGGATCGATGACATTGCCGAGCGACTTGCTCATCTTCTCGCCCTCGACCGTCCACCAGCCGTTGGCGAAAACGCGCTTGGGCGGGGCAATGCCGGCGGCCATCAAGAGGGCCGGCCAATAGACCGCGTGAAAGCGAATGATGTCCTTGCCGACGAGATGCAAATCCGCCGGCCAGAATTCCCAGCGCGCCGCCCCCTCATCGGGGAAGCCGGCGGCGGTGATGTAGTTGGTGAGCGCATCGACCCAGACATACATGACGTGCCCGGGATCGCCCGGCACCGGCACGCCCCAGCGGAAGCTCGTCCGGCTGATCGAAAGATCCTGAAGGCCCGACTTGACGAAGTTCACCACCTCGTTGCGGCGCGAAAGCGGCGCCATGAACTCCGGGTGAGCGTCGTAGAAGGCGAGCAGGCGGTCCTGCCAGGCCGAAAGCCGAAAAAAATAGGAGGGCTCGCGCACCCATTCGACGGGCGCGCCACTCGGCGCGAGCAGCGCCCCGTCCGAACCCTTGACCAGCTCGGATTCGGCGTAGAAGGCCTCGTCGCGCACGGCGTACCAGCCCTGGTACTCGCCGAGATAGATCTCTCCTCTCTCCGCAAGGCGCTGCCAGAGCGCGGCACAGGCGCGCTTGTGGCGCGGCTCGGTGGTGCGGATGAAATCGTCGTTCGAGGCACCCATCCACGCCGTCATCTCGCGGAACTGCTCCGCCACGCGATCGGTGAAGCTCTGCGGATCGAGGCCGGCGGCGGCAGCAGCCTTCTCGACTTTCTGGCCGTGCTCGTCGGTGCCGGTGAGGAAGAAAACGTCGTGCCCTTCGAGCCGCTTCCACCGCGCGAGCACGTCCGCAGCGACGGTCGTGTAGGCATGGCCGATGTGCGGCGCACCGTTGACGTAATAGATCGGCGTCGTGATGTAGAACTTCATGCTTCGTCCAGCAGGGCCAGACCCGACACGACCGCCTGGCGCCGGTCCAGATTGAACCGCTCCACTTCGTCCGCCAGGTGGGAGAGCGCGTGCCATACCTCCCCCCACGCATCAAGGGGCCGGACGGCGAGCAGCCGAAGCTGATCCTGGTCCGCCCGACCGCGCGCGCCCGCCCGCACCGCCGCGGCGATCGCCCCGAGCAGCAGCTCCATGAACGTCGAAAAACCGCTCTCGCCGCGGCCGAGACGATCGATGACCCCATAAGCCCGCGCCCTGCCGAAGCGCGGCACGGCCGCCAGCACCTCATCCACCAGCGCCGCCATTGCCACCCCCTCCTCCGCGGCGAGCCGCAACGCACGGCCGGGCGACCCCTCCGCCAGCGCCGCCAGCCGCACCCGCTCCTCGCGCGGCATATCCGGAAGATAGCGCGCCAACACCGTCTCCATCTCGGCATCCCCGAGCGCGGCCAGCCGCAATAGCCGGCAGCGGCTGCGCAGCGTCGCCGGCAGACGCCCGGGCGCGGAGCAGACGAGCAGAAGAACCGCCCGCGGCGGCGGCTCCTCCAGCACCTTCAGCAGAGCATTCGCCGCATTCGCGTTCAATTGCTCGGCCGGATCGACCACCATCACCCGCCAGCCGCCCTCGGCCGCGGTGAGGCGGAGGAACTCCGCCCCCGCCCGCACATCATCAACCACAATTTCCCGACGCAGCCGCCCCGTCCGCGGATCGACGGTCCGCTCGATCGTGTGCAGATCGGCATGCGAGCCGGCTGCAACCCGACGGAACACGGGATCCCGCGGATCGAGCGCCCGCCCGTCTCCGGCCAGCAACCGCCTGGCAAACCGATAGGCGAGCGTCGCCTTCCCTACACCCACCGGCCCGACAATCAGCCAGGCATGATGCAACCGCCCACCCCGCATGGCCTCGAGCAAGACCTGCTCGGCCGCCCCATGGCCAACCAACTCCGGATTGGCCCGCGGCTCCGGCCCGCTCATCGGGAAGGCCAAGGGGGCTCTGCCCCCATGCGGGTCCCCAACGCGCTTTGCGCGTTGGGAGCCCCTGAACCCCCGCCAAGGGCTGAGCCCTTGGAACCCTTTCGTTTTGGCGGCCGCTGAGAGCGAATGGGGTCCAGGAGCCCAGCTCCTGGCAGGGGGTCCAGGGGGACAGCGTCCCCCTGGTCTTGCGGTGAAAGGGTCACGGCAGGTGCGCCAGGGTGAGCGCGAGGAGGCGGGCGTGGACTTCGGGTGGGGGTGGGGAGGCGTCGAGCAGGGTGCAGCGTTTGGGGTTGGTTTCCGCGATCGTATGGAAGCCCTGGCGCACGCGTTCGAGGAACGCGGGGCCGAGGCGTTCGTAGCGGTCGGAGGGCATGTTGCGGGCGTGGCGGCGGAGGCGTTCCTCGTCGGGCGGGATGTCGAGGATGAAGGTGAGGTCGGGCGTGAGGTCGAGCATGTGGACGAGCGTGGCGATGGCGGTTTGGTCCGCGCCTTGGCCGTAGCCCTGGTAGGCCATGGTGGAATCGAAGAAGCGGTCGCAGACGATGGTGAGGCCTGCGGCGAGGGCGGGGCGGAGGGTGCGGGCGGCGTGGTCGGTGCGGGCGGCGAAGTGGAGCAGCGCCTCGGCGAGTGGATCTAGGTCGGTGGTGTTGGCGAGGAGGAATCTCCGCATGGCTTCGGCGCCGGGCGCGCCGCCGGGCTCGCGGGTGAGCAGCACGGGCCGGCCGAGGGCGGCGAGAGCATCGGCGAGCAGGCGGGCCTGGGTGGATTTGCCGGCGCAGTCCGTTCCCTCGATGGTAACGAAGCGGCCTTTCACTAGCCCACGCCGCCGAAGACCATGTGGAAGAGGACCGCGAGCGAGCGTTCGACGAGGCTGAGGCGCGGGACGGCGGCGCCGGCGACGAGGGTGAATTGCTGGCCCGCGGGCACGCCCCGGCCGGACACGCTGAGCGTGCCGAGCGTCTGGCCGGCGGCGATTGGGGCGGGGACGGGGGCGGCGTAGCGGGCGCTGATGTGCGCGGTCTGGCGCCATTCGCGCGGCAGGGTCGCGACGAGGTCGGTGGCGCCGGCGAGCGGCACGGTGATGCTTTTGCCGAGCCAGACTCGTGCCGTGGCGACCGTTTCTCCCGCCTTGAAGAGGGTCACGTCGGTGAATTCCGTGAACGACCAGTCGAGCAGGCGCTGCGACTCCTCGGCGCGGTCGCTCTCGCTCGGCATACCGTTGAGCACGAGGATGACGCGCCTTCCATCGCGGATCGCGCTTGCGCAGAGTCCGTAGCCGCCGGCGTCGGTGAAGCCGGTCTTCAGCCCGTCGGCGAGATCGTCCTGGACCAGCGGGTTGCGGTTGTACTGCTTGATCTTGCTGAAGGTGAAGACCTTCTCGGATGCGTAATGATAATATCGCGGGAAATTGCTGATGATGAGGCGCGCGAGGGTCGCGATGTCCTGGCAGCACATGTAATGGCCCGGTGCCGGCAGGCCGGTCGGGTTGATGAAGTGGGAATTGACGAGCCCGAGCTTGGAAGCGGTCTCGTTCATCCGCTCGACGAAGGCGTCGACCGAGCCCGAGATGCCTTGCGCGAGGACGATGCAGGCATCGTTGCCGGAATCGACTTCGATGCCCTGGATCAGGTCGGCCACGCTGACATTGCCGCCGAGCGGGACGAACATTTTCGACCCACCGGTGCGCCATGCCTCGCGGCTCACCGGCAAGGTCTGATCGAGGGAGAGCTGGCCGGATTTGAGCAGGCTGTAGACGATGTAGAGCGTCATCAGCTTGGTCATCGAGGAGGGCGGCATAGGGGCGGTGGAGTTCTTTTCGAGCAGCACCGCGCCGGTGTTGTAGTCGATGATGTAGGCCCAGCGCGCCTCCGTCCCGATCGGGCCGAGGGGAGAGGAAGCGGGCGCGAAGGTCCGCTTGATGGCGCCCTTGCCGACGAGCAGGGGGAATTCCGGCCCGGCTCCCGTGCCGGGAGCGGCGGGCTGCGCGCGGAGCGCAAACGCGGGAAGGAGGCCGGCAGCGGCTCCGATCAGGAGCGATCGACGAGAAGCCATGCGCGCCGCTATTCCCTTCATTCCACGACGAGGCTCGCACCGTTGACGCCGGCGCGAAGGACTTCGTTTAGCACGCCGTCCGCCGCCGCCACCGAGGCAAACGGGCCGATGCGCACCTCGACCTGGAACGTACCGGCGCCGTAGCGCGGGACCATCGCGGGGGCGAAGCGGGCGAGCGCGGCGGCCTGGACGGAAGCGTATTGCTGGCCGGTGAAAAGGCCGGCGCGGACCCAGATGGCGCCCGGGTTGGGCGGCACCGCGGAGCGGGCGCCGGGCTGCTCGTCGGGCGGGAACGCGGTGGGGGCGGCGGCGGGCGCCGGCGCGGCGGGTTGCACTGCGGGCGTGGGGGCGGCGGCGGGAGGGCTGCCGGGCGGAGGCAGCGTGCTCACGGCGACGGCGCCGATGGGCGCGCGCGCGATCGCGAGCGTAGGCCCGCCGGGAAGGGAGAGGGCAAGCTCCTGGCTCGGGCCGGGCAGGACCTGGACGCGCACGCGCGCCGTGCCGTCCGCATCGAAACCGAGCAGGCGCGCGACGCGGGGGGTGACGGCAATCAGCCGCGCCGGGCTCTCCGGGCCGCGATCGTTGACGCGCACGACGATCTGCTGGCCATTCTCGAGGTTGGTGATGCGCACGATCGCGGGGAGCTGGAGGGTCGGAGAGGCGGCGGCGAAGGCGTCCGCGCTGTAGCGCTCGCCATCCGCGGTATAGGGCGCGTGCGGGCCGGTCTCGATGCCGGCGATGCCGCTCGCGTCATAGTCGAAGTTCGCCTGCGGGTAGCGCCAGACGCCGCCGGCCTGGTAGGGCGGCCCCACGACGTAGTGCAGCTTGGGCGGCGCCTGCTTCTGCTGGCAGCCGACGAGGAGCAGCAGGGGGGCGAGGAGAACGAGGAAGCGGAGGCGGTTCACGAAGTCACGAGATCGCCGAGCAGCCCGACGGAGAGGGCGTAGAAGTCCGAGGGGTTGTAGCGGCGGATCGCCTGGAAGTTCGGGAAAGCGAGGTAGGCCGGGCCGCTCGGGCCGCCCGGCATGAGCAGGCGCGCCGATAGGGAAGCCGGCGGGAGGGGCCCGCCGTCGAGGGTGCGGAAGCCGAGGTTCGACCAGGCGCCGAGCGGCTGGGTCACGTCCCCGCTCGCCAGCTGCGGCGAGAGCGCGCGGGGGGGCAGGACCTGCCGGCCCCAGGACTCGCCCGCGCGCCAACCGGACTGGACGAGGTAGTTGGCGATCGAGGCGAGGACGTCGGCCTGGTCGGTCCAGATATTGCGCTGGCCGGTGCCGTCGAAATCGACGGCGTAGGCGAGGTAGGCGCTCGGCATGAACTGCGGCTGGCCCATCGCGCCGGCCCAGCTTCCGAGCATCGCGCCGGGGGCCACGTCGCCGTGGGCAAGGATGCGGAGGGCCGCGATCAGCTCGGAGCGGAAATAGCCGCCGCGGCCGGCGCCGTAGGCGAGCGTCGCGAGCGAGCGGACGACCTCGAAGCCGCCCTCGTTGCCGCCGTAATTGCTCTCGAGCCCCCAGATGCCCATCAGGACGGAGGGCGAGGCCGGATAGGAAGCGGTCACGCGGGCGAGCAACGCGCGGTCGGAGGCATAGAGCGTGCGGCCCTGGGCAATGCGGTCCGAGGTCAGCGTATCGGCGGCGTATTGGGCCCAGGTCAGGGTGAATTCGGGCTGATGGCGGTCGAGGCTGAGAACTTGGGGGTCCGGCGAGAGGCCGGCAAAGGCGGCGCTGACGGTCGCGGCCGGAACGCCGGAGCGTTCGGCCTCGGCGCCGACGGAGGCGAGGAAGCCCGCGAAGCCGTAATCGGCGGCAAGGCTGGGCCGGGCGAGAAGCAGGGGAGCGGCGCCGAGCGCCATCCCGAGCGTGCGGCGGCGGAGAATCGGGCGCATGCGCGCGTTCTGCCACGGGCCCGGACCGCGCCGCAATCCGTCCGGGGTGGCGTCGGGGCAGAGGCTTGGGCCAGAATGGGCGGAGGGGAATGAGGAAACGAGTGTCATGGGAATCACCAGCGAGCTTTCGGAGTTCACGGCCGGGCTGACATTGGCGCGGCTGCCGGCGGAAGTGGCCGAGCGGGCGCGGTTCCTGGTGCTCGACCTGATCGGCAATATCGTCCGCGCGCGGGCGGAGGCCGAGAGCACGCCTTCGCTGCTGGCGGGCGTGCGCGCGCTCGGCCTGGGTGCGGGCAATGCCGGCGTATTCGGCGATGCGGCGCGCTATGCGCCCGCCGGCGCGGCACTGCTCAACGGCGCGCTCGGCCATTCGCTCGATTTCGACGACACGCACGCCGCGGGCTGCCTCCATCCGGGGGTGACGGCGATCGCGGCGGCGCTGGCCGCGGGCGAGATGGCAGGCGCGGCGGGTGCCGACGTGCTGGCGGGCATCGTCGCCGGATACGAGGTCTCCTGCCGGCTCGCACTCGCGCTCCCGGCCGGCGAGCACTACGCGCGCGGCTTCCACCCGAGCGCCACCTGCGGCGCCTTCGGCGCGGCGGCGGCGGCGGCGCGGGCGTTCCGGCTGCCGGCGGAGGCGGTTGCATCGGCGTTCGGGATCGCGCTTTCGCAGACCGCGGGCAGCCTCGAATTCCTCGTCAATGGCGCCTGGACGAAGCGCTTCCAGGTCGGCTGGTCGGCGATGAACGGGCTCGCGGCCGCCTCCTTCGCGCGCGAGGGGTTCAAGGGCGCGGCGGAGGCGTTCGAAGGGCCGCACGGGTTCCTCCGCGCCTACGCCCCCTCGCCTACCCCGGCGCGCGCAACCGAGCGGCTCGGCGACGTTTACGAGCTGATGGCGACCGCGGTGAAGCCCTATCCTTCCTGCCGTTTCGGGCATGCCGGGATCGACGCCGCGCTCGCGCTTCGCGCCGAGCATGGGCTCCGGCCCGAGGAGATCGAGGCCGTCACGCTGGGGCTCTCCAAGGCGGGCATGCTCCTGATCGGCGAGCCCGCGGAGAAGAAGGCCGATCCGCGGAACGTCGTGGACGGGCAGTTCAGCGGGCCGTTCGTGCTCGCCGTCGCACTTGCGACCGGGCGGATGGACTGGGACAGCTACCGCCTCATCGAGGACCCGACCGTGCGGCGGCTTCTGCCGCGCATCGCCTGCGTCCACGACGCGGCGATCGAGGCCGAGTTCCCGGCGAACATGTCGGGAAAGGTGACGATCCGCGCGCGCGGGCAGGCGTTCGAGAAAATCGTCCGCGTGCCGAAGGGCGAGCCCGCAAATTTCCTGAGCGAGGCGGACCTGCGCGGGAAATTCGCGAGCCTCGCCGAGCGGGTGCTCGGCGCGGCACAAGCGGCGGCGCTCGCGGACGCGGCGCTCGGCATCGCGAAGCTTCCGAGTGTGGCGGCGCTCATGCGCAAGGGCGCGCCCGAAGCGCCGGTGCGCCTCGCCGGCGAGTAGCTAGCTGCCTAGACTGCGCGATGCCATCTCGTTCGTGTTCTTGCTGAGGCCGGGCGCGGCCAGGACGCGCCGCAGCTCCGCTTGCATCGCGGCCCGCCGCTCTTCCGCGACGCGGCGCCATTGGCCGAGCGGTGAGACGAGCCGCGCGGCGACCTGCGGGTTCATTGGATCGAGCCGGATGATCGTGTCGGCGAGCAGCCGATAGCCGGCGCCCGAGGCGTCATGGAACCGGACCTGATTCGCTTGCGCAAAGCTTGCGATGAGGGCGCGCACCCGGTTCGGGTTCTTGAGATCGAAGTCCGGATGCCGCGTCAGCGCATCGACCGCCGCCACGGTCTCCGGCAAGGGTGACGTCGCCTGGATCGCGAACCATTTGTCGAGCACGAGCGCGTCGCCGTGCCAGGCTTCGTGGAAAGCCTCGAGTGCTGCTCCGCGCTCCGGCGCATCGATCGCGGAGAGCACGCCAAGCGCGGCAAGCACATCGGTCATGTTCTGCCGCGCCTCGAACTGCGCCTTGGCGAGCGCCACCCCAAGCTTCGCGTCCGCGGCGGCGAGATAGGCGAGTGCCGCATTGCGCAGGCTGCGCCGGCCGATCGAAAGCCCGTCGATCTCATACGGGCCGGAATCGCTCAGCCGCTCGTACGTCGCGCGGAAATCGCCCTGCAGCGCCCGGCCGATCGCGGCGCGCGCCGCCTCGCGCACCGCATGGATCCCGTCCGTGTCGGCGATCTCCATCTGATCGGCGAGGAACATCTCGCCGGGGAGTGCCACCGCCTCGGCGGCGAAGGCCGGGTCCTCGTCCGCGCGGGCAAGCGCGGCGGCCACCGGATCGATCAGCGCGGCGGGCACCGAAACCGGCTCGCCGCGCCCGCGCGCGGAAATCATCTCGAGCAGGATGGCGCAGGCGTGATGCTGGCCCGCGTCCCAGCGCGTGAAAGGATCCGGATCGTGCTCGGCGAGCAGCAGAAGCTGCGCGCGCCCGAGCCCCGCCAGCTTCACGGGCGCGGAAAAGCCGCGCAGCAGCGAAGGCACCGGCCGCACCGGCACATCGAGGAAAGTGAAGACGCTCTCGGCCCGATCGGCGAGCAGCACGCGCGTGCCCGCGCGCGCCGCCGGCTCGCCCTCGAGCCGTGTCGGGATCTCCGCCCCGTCCGGCGCAAGCAAGCCCATCGCGAGCGGAACGACCAGCGGTTCCTTCTCCGGCTGGCGCGGCGTGGACGGCGTGCGCTGCGCCACGCGCAGGCGATAGCGCCGCGCCGCGGCATCGTACTCGTCGGCGACCGTGAGCTCGGGCGTCCCGGCCTGGTGGTACCAGCTTTTGAAGCGGCCGAGATCGACGCCGGAGGCATCCTGCATGGCGGCGACGAAATCATCGATCGTCACCGCCTGGTTGTCGTGGCGGGCGAAATAGAGGTCCATGCCGCGGCGGAACGCCACCCGCCCGATGATCGTCGCCATCATCCGGATGACTTCGGCGCCCTTGTTGTAGACCGTTGCGGTATAGAAATTGTCGATCGCGATGTAGCGGTCCGGCTGCACCGGATGGGCGAGCGGCCCGGCATCCTCGCGGA
The DNA here is from genome assembly GCA_035503055.1 of Acetobacteraceae bacterium. Taxonomy (GTDB): domain Bacteria; phylum Pseudomonadota; class Alphaproteobacteria; order Acetobacterales; family Acetobacteraceae; genus JAKAWQ01. The sequence continues at coordinate 379 of DATJTV010000011.1, read as the reverse complement.
ACTGGCCGGCGCGCAGTTCGCGCACGTCGGCTATCCGCTTCACCGCAAAGCTGCCCTGGTCCATCGAGAATTCCTGGTCGCGATAGACGGTGAGCCCCTCCTTGAGGGAAAGCTGGAACCAATCGCGGCAAGTGACGCGATCGCCCGTCCAGTTATGGAAATATTCGTGCGCGATCACGCCTTCGATGCGCTGGTAGTCGCCGTCGGTCGCGGTCGCGGGCTCGGCGAGGACGTAGCGGGTGTTGAAGACGTTGAGCCCCTTGTTCTCCATCGCCCCCATGTTGAAATCCGCGACGGCGGCGATGTTGAAGATGTCGAGATCATATTCGAGGCCGAACACCGCCTCGTCCCAGGCCATCGCCTTCTTGAGCGAGCGCAT
>DATJTV010000010.1:0-6293 GCA_035503055.1 Acetobacteraceae bacterium | reverse complement strand
GCCCTTGACCGGGAGGCTGAGGGCGCGCGCGTAGGATCCTTTCGGCACCGCGACCGAGGCCGGATCGGCCGGGTCGTGCCCGGCGAGCGCGTCGAGCAGGATCGCGCAATCCTCCGCCGTCCACGCCATCGGCCCTGCGGTATCGAGGCTCGGCGCGAGCGGGATCACCCCGCGCCGCGAGACGAGGCCCGGCGTCGGCTTGATCCCGGCGATCCCGCAATAGGCGGCCGGGATGCGGATCGATCCGCCGGTGTCCGAGCCGAGCGCGCCGAGTGCCAGCCCCGCCGCCACCGCCGCCCCCGAGCCGGACGAGGAGCCGCCGGTGAACCGTTCGGTATCCCAAGGGTTGCGCGCCGGCGGCCAGGGCAGGTCGAACGCGGGCCCGCCGATCGCGAACTCGTGGGTGGCGAGCTTGCCGAGCATCACCGCCCCGGCCGCGGCCAGCCGGCGGATGGCCTCGGCATCCTCCTTTGGCACGTTCTCGGCGAGCAGGCGCGAATGGGCCGTCGTCCGGACCCCGGCGGTCGCGTAAATATCCTTATAGGCCAGCGGGATCCCCCGCAGCCGGCCGCGCTTGCCCGCCATCACCGCCTTTTCCGCGGCGCGCGCCTGTGCCAGCGCCTGCCGGCCCGTCACCGTAATGAAGGCGTTGATCCGCGGGTCGAACTGCTGGATCCGCGCGAGGAGCGAGCGGACGAGCTCTACCGGGGAGAGTTTTTTCGCCGCGATCAGGCGCGCCGCCTCGGCGATGGTCAGCCAGCCGGGCTCCGAGGCGGTCATCGCGGGGGCGGCTCGGGGCGGAAAACAAAGGGGAAATCGTCCGCGAGCACGCGCTCGCGCGGAATGGCGGCGATCAGAAGCGCCAGCTGCCGCCAGGTCAGCACGAGGTCGGCGAGCTGTCCCGGGTTGAGCGCCAAGCCTGCGCGCGCCACCATTTGCTCCATTTCCGGAGGCGTGATGCCGGCACCGTTGCTTACGGGACGAACGGGCATGGCAGCTCCGACCGTTCCCCCAACCGATGGGATTTGTTTCGAAAGTCGAGCCTACCCGGTCGTGGCGAGCCCGACAAGCGGCTCCGCCACAAGAGATTCCGGCTCGAGGCGGCTGCCGCTTCCCGCGTCGAAGACATGTAGCTCGCCGGGCGGCAGCGCCACATGCAGCGTCTCGCCCGCTGGCGCCGCCCCGGCCACCTTGACGACCAGCCCCGTCCCGTCCGCCAGCCGCCCGTGGAGCAGGGTCTCCGAGCCGAGCGGCTCGACCAGATCGACCGCGAATTCCATCCCCTCGCGCGCGAGGAGCACGTGCTCCGGACGGACCCCGATCGTGAGCCCGCGTCCCTCCGGCCCCGGGCGCGGCCCGTCCGCGAAGAGGATCGCGGGGCCCGCGGCCAGCGCCGCGCCGCGTCCCCCCGCGGCGAGCCGCGCGGGCAGGAAATTCATCGCCGGCGCGCCGATGAACCCCGCGACATAGGTGTCGGCCGGCCGGGCGAACACCTCCATCGGGCTCGCCACCTGCGCCGCCCGGCCCTCCCGCATCACCACCAGCCGATCGCCCAGCGTCATCGCCTCGACCTGGTCGTGGGTGACGTAGAGGCTGGTGATCCCGAGCCGGCGCTGCAGTCTCCGGATCTCGGCCCGCATCTGCACCCGTAGCTTGGCATCGAGGTTGGAGAGCGGCTCGTCGAAGAGGAAGAGCTTCGGCTCGCGCACGATGGCCCGTCCCATGGCGACGCGCTGGCGCTGCCCGCCCGAAAGCGCCCTCGGCTTGCGCGCGAGCAGCCCCTCCAGCCCGAGCATGGCGGCCGCCTCGTCCACCCGCCTGCGGATCTCGGCGCGCGGCAAGCGCCGGATCTTGAGCCCGTACGCCATGTTCTCGAACACGCTCATGTGCGGATAGAGCGCGTAGTTCTGGAACACCATGGCGATGTCCCGCTCGGCCGGATCGCGCCCGGTGATGTCGTGCCCGTCGAGAACCACCGCGCCGCGGCTCGGCTGCTCGAGCCCCGCGACCAGGCGGAGCAGGGTCGATTTGCCGCAGCCCGACGCGCCGACGATCACCACCATCTCGCCGTCGCCGACCGCGAGGTCGATCCCCGCGAGCACGGTCTGCGCCCCGAAACTCTTCGCGAGCCCCTTGAGCTCGAGGGTGGCCATTATTTCTCCACCTCGGTCAGCCCTTTGACGAACCAGCGCTGCATCGCCACCACGACGATCACCGGCGGGAGGATGGCGAGCACCGACATCGCCATCATCGTGTTCCAGGGCGTGAGCTGGAAGCCGGTATCGATGAGCTGGACGATGCCGATCACGATCGTGTCGAGCCTGGGGTCGGTCGCGACCAGCAGCGGCCAGAGATACTGGTTCCAGCCATAGACGAACAGGATGACGAAGAGGGCGGCGAGGTTTGCGGCCGAGACCGGGACCAGGATATCGATCAGGAAGCGGATCGGGCCGGCCCCGTCCATCCGCGCCGCTTCCACCAGCTCGCCGGGGATGGCGAGGAAGATCTGGCGCAGCAGCAGCGTCGCGGTCGCCGAGGCGATCAGCGGCACGGTCAGGCCGGCGAAGCTGTTGATCATGTGGAAGTCCGCCATCACCGCGTAGGTCGGGATGATGCGCACCTCCACCGGGAGCATCAGCGTGATGAAGATCGTCCAGAAGGCGAGCATGCGGAAAGGGAAGCGGAAGAAGACGACCGCATAGGCCGAGAGGAGGGAAATGACGATCTTGCCGACCGCGATCCCGAGCGCCATGCCCGCCGAGATCATCAGCATGTGCCAGACCGGCGTCGTCGTGGCGCCGTCGCCGTGGCGCAGCACGGAGAGAAAGATGCCGAGATGCGAGAGCCGCGGGAGGAGAGAAATATCGCCGCGGTTGATCGCGCCCGGATCCTGCGTCGCGCCGGCGAAGATGAGCCAGACCGGAAAGGCGAAGAGAATAACGCCGAGCCCGAGCACGGCATGGGCGAGCCAGTCCACCCTGGTGCGCATCATGCGGCAGTCCGCCTTCCGAGGAAGCGGAACTGAACGGCGGTGAGCGCGATCACCAGCAGCATCAGCACCACCGACTGCGCCGCCGAGCCCGAGAGGTCGAGGTTGATCACCCCGTCGCGATAGACCTTCACCACCAGCGTCTCGGTCGATTGGCCCGGGCCGCCGCGGGTCAACGCCATGATCGTGCCGAACGTCTCGAAGGCGGCATAGACGAGGTTGACGATGAGGAGGAAGAAGGTGGTGGGCATCAGCAGCGGCAGGACGATCGTGCGGAACCGGCGGAAGCCGCGCGCCCCGTCCATCCGCGCCGCCTCGATCACCGCGCGCGGGATCGATTGCAGCCCGGCGAGGAAGAAAACGAAATTATAGCTCACCTGCGTCCAGGCGCTGGCGACGATGACGAGGCCCATCGCCTGGGTTCCGTCGAGCGTATAGTCCCAGTGCAGCCCCGCGCGGTTGAGCAGGCGCCCGACGATGCCGACCTCGGGGTGCATCACGAATACCCAGAGCACGGCCGAGACGGCCGGCGCCACCGCGTAGGGCCAGATCAGCAGCGTGCGATAGAGGCCGCGGAAGCTGATCTCGTGATCGGCGAAGATGGCGAGCACCAGGGCCAAGGAAAGGGCCAGCAGCGTCACCAGCGCGCAGAAGACCCCGGTGCGTGCCAGCGTGGCGAGGTAGGTGGGATCGGCGAAGAGTGCCGCAAAATTCGCCCACGCCACGAACCGCGTGTGCAGCCCGAACGCGTCTGTCGCGGTGACGCTCTGATAGATCGCCTCGCCGGCCGGCAGCAGGAAGAAGAAGATCGTGACCAGGAGCTGCGGCAGCACGAAAGCTGCCGGCAGCAGCCAGCCGCCGAAGATCGTGCGCCGCTCCACGCCCGCGATTGCCGGCCCGGCTCAGTCCTGCCCTACCCGCCGAGCGAGCGCTGGAAGTTGCGCAGCACGATATTCCCGCGCGTGACCGCGCTCGCGAGCGCCGTCTTCGCGTCGTAGCCGCCCCCGAGCTGCTTCTCCCACTCCTCCTCGATGATGACGCGAAGCTCGGGCATGTCGCCGAGCCGGATGCCGCGCGAATTGTCCGTCACCGGCAGTCGCTCGAGCTGGGCGATCGGCAGGTCGGTGCCCGGATTTTTCGTGAAGAACCCTTGCGTCTTGAGCAGCTCCGAGCCGCCGAACGTCACCGGCACGTAGCCCGTGGTCGCCGCCCAGTCGGCGTCCTGCGCCGGCTCGCCCAGGAAGGCGTAGAAGGCGGCGACACCCTTGTATTCCTCGAGCGTGCGGTGCGGCGCCGTCATCGTCCAAAGACTGGCGCCGCCGATGATCGAGTTGATCGGCTTCTTAATGATCTCGGGGTCGTAGGGAAGAAAGGCCTCGGCGAAGCGGAATTTCGCGGTCTTGACCAGCGCGCCGCGGCTCGCCGAGGAGTTGAAGGCGATCGCAGCCTGGCCGGAATAGAACACCGGGTCGGGAAGGTTGTCCCGCCCGGCATATTTGAAGGTGCCCGCCTTCGCCATGTCGAGCAGGCGCTGGAGGTTGCGCACGAAGGGCGCGGAATCGACCAGGAGCCTCGCACCCAGCCCTTTGAACCCGTCCGCTTCGGTCGCGTAGGGCACGTTGTGGATCGCGGCGAACTGCTCGAAATGGATCCAGGTGGGCCAGGAGGTGGTGACCGCAAATTCCGTGACCTTCTTGGCCTTCAGCACCTCGGCCACCTGCACCAGCTCGGGCCAGGTCGCGGGCGGCTTTGCCGGATCGAGTCCCGCCTTCTCGAACGCGTCCTGATTGTACCACATCACCGCGGTCGAGGAGTTGAAGGGCATCGAGGCCATCCGCCCGTCGGCGAGGCTGTAATAGCCCCGCACCGAGGCGATATAGCTCTCGCGCTTGATCGGCGCGCCGGTCTCCTGGACCAGCTGCCAGAGCTGTTTCACCGCCGGGCCGGCCGCCACCATCGAGCCGGTGCCGACGTCGAACACCTGCAGGATGTGCGGCGCCTGGCCGGCGCGCCAGGCGGCGATCCCTGCGGTAAGCGCGTCGGCGTAGCCGCCCTTGAAGACCCCCACCACCGCGTACTGGCTCTGCGAGGCGTTGAACCGGGCGATCAGCTTGTCGAGCTCGGCGCCGAGGGCGCCGTTCATCGAATGCCAGAACAGCACGTTGGTCGGCGCGGCGGCGAAGGCCGGCCGGACGAGCGCGAGCGCGGCGGAGCCCGCCAGCAAAGAGCGGCGTTTCATGGGGTTGGTCCTCCCGTTCAGAGACCGCTCGCGGCGTAGTCTCGCCGCGTTACGGTGCGACGACAGAAATATGACGATTGGGCGAAGCCGGGAAGCGCCGGCTCACCTCCCTTCCGTCCCGATGAGCGCGCGGCGACCCTCGAGGAATTCCTCGACCGCCTCGACCAGCCGCTTGCACTCGCCCTCGCCGATCGGCAGCGAGAGGTTGATCATCCCCCGCCGCGCGATCCAGAGGCCGGCGGCAAGGAGGTCGAAGAAGAAGAGCTCCTTGAGCCGGGGATCGGTATGGGCCCAATCCTCGGGCGCCCGGATCGGTGCGGCGGTGAAATGCACCGTCATCATCGAGCCGATCCCGGTGAACTGCATCGGCGCGCCCCGCCGTTCGCAGAGCGCATTGAGGCGCGCCCGCAACGCCTCGCCACGCGCGTTCAGCGCCTCGGCCGCCGCCTGCGTATAAATTTCCGTGATCCCCGCGAGCCCGGCCGCCATGGTGAGCACGTTGTTGTTGAACGTCCCGGCGTGCGGCAGCGCATCCGCGCGCCGCGGATCGAACCGGTCGAGCAGCGCGGCCCGGCCGCCGAACGCGCCGAAGGACATGCCCCCACCGATATATTTCCCAAGCGTCACGAGGTCGGGGTCGAGGCTATATTTTCCGGCAAGCCCCCCGGCGGCCAGCCGCGAGGTCATCACCTCGTCGAAGATCGCAACCGCGCCCGCCTCCCGCGCGGCGGCAATCAGGGCCGCGAGGAACTCCGGCTCGGCCGGGATGCAGCCGCCTCCGCCCATCATCGGCTCGATGATCACCGCGGCGAGCGCGCCCGCCGCCTCCCGGATCGCGGCGACCGCGCCTTCGGTATCGTTGTAGCGGGCGAGCACGAAGTCGTAGGGCGCATTGACCGGCGAGCCGCCGCCCGAGAAGGTGAAGACGCCGCCATGATAGCCGCCGCGGAACGCCAGCACCTTCCGCCGTCCGGTCACGGCGGCGGCGGTCGCGAGCGCCATCAGGTTGGCCTCGGTGCCGGAATTGGTGAAGCGCACCCGCTCGAGCCCGAAGCGCTCGGTGAC
>DATJTV010000009.1:0-2202 GCA_035503055.1 Acetobacteraceae bacterium | reverse complement strand
AGAATCCCACGAGCGGCGAATCCCCTACCGTTTCCTGCGCAACTACAGAATCCAGGAGGTCATCCGGCGCCGCCAGATCCTGCTGGTGCAGGTGGTGAAGGAAGAACGCGGCACCAAAGGCGCGGCGCTGACCACGTATATCTCGCTTGCCGGACGCTATTGCGTGCTGATGCCCAACTCGCCGCGGGGCGGCGGCATCTCGCGCAAGATCACCTCGGCCGCCGATCGCCGCCGGCTCAAGGAGGTGATGGCAGACCTCGACCTGCCGGACGGCATGGGGCTGATCGTGCGCACCGCCGGGGCCAACCGCCCCAAGCCCGAGATCAAGCGCGACTGCGAATATCTGCTGCGCCTGTGGGACGACATCCGCGAGCATACGATGCGCTCGGTCGCGCCGGCGCTGATCTATGAGGAAGCCAGCCTGATCAAGCGCGCGATCCGCGACGTCTATTCACGCGACATCGACGAGGTCGTCGTCGACGGCGAAGACGGCTGGCGTGCGGCGCGCGACTTCATGCGCATGCTGATGCCGAGCCACGTCAGGAAGGTGCAGCTCTGGCGCGACTCCAATGGCGCCGCGGCGCAGCCCTTGTTCGCCCGCTATCAGGTCGATGCGCAGCTTGACGGCATGCTGAGCCCGACCGTGCAGCTTCGCTCCGGCGGCTATTTGGTGATCAACCAGGCCGAGGCGCTGGTGGCGATCGACGTCAACTCCGGCCGCTCGACGCGTGAGCGCGGGATCGAAGAGACCGCGCTCCGCACCAACCTGGAGGCCGCCGACGAAGTGGCGCGGCAGCTTCGCCTGCGCGACCTCGCGGGCCTGATCGTCATCGATTTCATCGACATGGAGGTGAGGAAGCACAACTCGCATGTCGAGCGGCGAATGAAGGAGGCGCTGAAGTCGGATCGCGCGCGCATCCAGCTCGGCCATATCAGCCATTTCGGTTTGCTGGAAATGAGCCGCCAGCGGCTGCGGCCCAGTCTCGCGGAAACCAGTTTCGTTACCTGCCCGCATTGCGCCGGCACTGGCCATGTCCGCAGCACCGAGAGTGCCGCAATCCATGTGCTGCGCGGCGTCGAAGAGGAGGCGGCGAAGCGTCGTGCCGCCGAGATCCTGGTGCATGTCGCCGCACCGGTCATGATGTACATCTTCAACTCCAAACGCGATCGGCTCGTTGAAATCGAGGCGCGCTATGGGATGCGCGTAATGTTCGCCGCCGACGACGAAACGCTGTTCTCGGCGCAGTTCCGGATTGATCGATTGCGTCCCCACGTGCCGTCGGAGGCGCCCGCGGCAATCACCGCCGGACCCGGCCATCTGGCGGAGCGCGAGGCCGAAGAGGAGGAGGACGAAGCGACCGACGAGGATGCAGAGTCGGAGCCCGACGAGGCCGAGGCGGCTCCGGGCGAAGCCGCGAACGGTGGCGGGCCATCCGAGGACATCCCGCCGCCAGGCGAGACGCCGGAGGAGAGCGAGCGTCGCCGTCGCCGCCGCCGCCGCCGCCGTCGCGGCGCGCGGCGCGAGGAGGGTCCGGCCGCCGTGGCGCCAGGGCCCAACCCGGAGGCTGACCAGCACGCCGAGACGGAGCACATCGAAGGCGTTCCCGAGCACGCCGAGACGTCCGACGAAGATGACGCGCGGAATAGGCGTCGGGGTAGGCGGGGTGGTCGGCGCCGCCGGGGCGAGGACGAAGAGCCGCTGCCGGCCCTGGCCGAGCCCGGCGCCCAACAGCCCGAGCTGCCGCCGCTCTATGTCGGCCCGACCCCGGCGAACCCGTTCGGGGGCAACGCCTTCGATATTTTCGACGCACTGGAGCAGGCGGAAGAGCTGGAGAGGCCGGCCCCTGCTCCAACCGTGACCCCATTGCCGATCGTTGCCGGGCCGCCGCCCGCCGTCGAGCCTGTGGATGATATCGAGCCCGTGCCGGAGGCAACGACCCCGGACGCATCTTCGACCGAACCCTCTGCGGAGGCGCTGCCGATCAGCGAGTCATCGCCCCCCGAGCCTGCCGCGCCGCCGGCGCCGGCAAATGATCGGGACGCCGAGCCGGCGATCCGACCGATCGTTATTGGCGCGGAAGACACGTCGTCGGTCGAGAAGAAACGCGGTTGGTGGCGGCGGTAAAATAACCGGAGGCGGCCCGCCTCATCCCGTCATGGTCGGCCTTGTGCGCTTGTGCCGGCCGTCTCCTGCCCGCCGGT
>DATJTV010000008.1:0-21529 GCA_035503055.1 Acetobacteraceae bacterium | reverse complement strand
GCGGTATCGGATTGGGGCGATGAATGAGGCGTGGCGACATCTGGACCGTCGCCGGCGGCAAGGACTACGGCGGGAAGCCACGCCCCGTCGTTATTGTTCAGGACGACAGCTTCGACGCAACCGACTCGATCACGATCTGCGCCTTCACCACTGACGAGACCGAGGCACCCCTGTTCCGCCTGCCGGTCGAGCCGAACGAGCGCAACGGCTTGCGCACGTCATGCCGCCTGATGGTGGACAAGATCACCACTGTCCCCAAGACCAAGGTTGGCGCCCACGTCGGCAGGTTGGACGACGAGGATATCCTGCGACTCAATCAGGCGGTGCTTGTGTTTCTCGGACTGGCCGTCTCACCGAAGACCAAGCGGGTGGCCTGACGAGCAATGGTGTCCAGCGTACCGGCGGTTGGAATTGGGACGTTCGGCTCGTTGTCTCTTCGCGCGATGCTGCCGGGATGGCGGAACCTCAGGCTCGCGCTGGGGCATGGGCATGTGTGAGCGCAGGCACCCTGCCCCTCGGCTGCCCCTCGGCCGGCATTGTGCTGGCCCCATCGGAACAGGAATGCTATCATGGTTGATAGCGAGCTGGCTGGAGTTGCCGAGGTGGGCCAGGTCCTGATCCGGAATCTCGATGACCGTGTCATAGAGGCATTGAAAGCACGCGCCGCGGCGCGAGGGCTTTCACTCGAGGCCGAGCTCCGGGACCTCCTGACGCGGGCGGCCGGGCATCCCCGTGCGGACCTGGCGAAGGAACTCGCAGGCGTGCGCGCAAGGACGCCCAAAGGGGCGAGGCGATTGGCTGAGGACCTCATCCGGGAGGGCAGGGACGAGCGATAATGCTGGTGGTTGACGCCAGCGTCGCTCTCAAGTGGTTCGTCGAAGAAGAGGGGTCCGAACAGGCTGCCGCCCTGCTCGTCGCGCCGACGCTGCTTGTCGCACCCGATCTGATCGTCGCGGAGGTGTGCAACGCAGCCTGGGAAGCCGTCCGCGGTGGCACAATGGCTCCCGAACAGCAGGACCATGCGGCGTCCCGTCTTGCGGCTGCTTTCGACGAACTTGTGGCCCTGGCCCCGTTGGCGGCGCGCGCGGTTGAGATCTCCCGCCAACTCGATCATTCGGTCTATGAGTGCTTCTATCTGGCCTTGTCCGAACAGCGAGACGCACAGTTCGTGACGGCGGATCGCAAGCTCCTGCAACGCGTTATCGGGACCGAGTGGGCGGGCCGGAGTTCCGACCTGCGCTCATTCCGTGCCCGGCAAAGCGAGGGTTGATGCTTGAGGCGCCCGCAATTCGGGGGCCGGCCCGGCCCCAAGCCGGGCCTTTGAATGACGGATGAGATCGAGGAAGCGGCAATGACCGACGGGACCGGCGAACACCGCATCGTGCTCCGCCTTGCCGAGGCGCGCGCGCTCGGCGAAGCGGCGATGCGCGGCGCCGGGTACGACGCGGAGGAGGCGCGCATCCTGACGGACCACGTGCTGGACGCGGCCCTCAGCGGCTACGAATATTCCGGTCTGCCGAAACTTCTGAATGTCGTCGATGCCCCGGATTTCCGGCTGAAGCGGCGTCCCATCACCGTGCTTCGGGAGACGGGAGCGACCGCGCTGATCGATGGCGGCAACAATACCGGCATGCTCGCCGCTTACCGTGCCGCTCAGGCTGCCATCGAGCGGGCGGAAGCGAAGGGGCTGGCGATCGTCTGTCTCGCCAATACCTGGATGACGGGGCGCAGCGCCTACTACTGCGAAATGATCGCCCGCGCCGGCATGGTCGCGATCCACACGGTGGCGGCGTCGCCTGCGGTGGCCCCCTTCGGCGGAGCGCGCCCGGCGCTGGGGACGAATCCGATCGCTTTCGGTTTTCCGACCGAAGCCGATCCTCTCGTCATCGATATGGGCACATCTGCGTTCATGGCGACCGACCTTTTGTTCCGGGCCCGCCGCCACGCGCCTTTGCCGGAAGGTGCGGCACTCGGGCCGGACGGACGGCCGACAACGGATCCGAACGCCGCGCGAGAAGGTGCGCTGCTCCCCTTCGGCGGCCCGGAGGGCGGTTACAAGGGCTTCGGCCTTGCGCTCGCCATGGATGCGCTCGGCGCGTTGACCGCGGGGATCCGGCCCGCGGACGCGGCCAGCGGCTATCTCTTCATCGCCTTCAAGCCGGACCTCTTCCTGCCGCTGGAGGAGTACCGGCGCGAAGTCACCCGGCGGATCGAAACGATCAGGGCCACGCCGCGGCGGGCCAGGGTGAGGGAGATCCGCATTCCCGGAGAGCGTGGCATGAGGACGCGCGCGCGGCTTGCGCGCGAGGGCATCGAAATCGATCGGAAGATCTACGATGCGCTTTGCCGGGTCGCGGAGGGCAAGCTCGATTACGGGGCGTGAAGGCGCGGCGTGGCCAGGTTCACGGTGACGTTCTTGCGCTGCGTGAAGCTCTCTAGCATGCCTTCCAACGAGAATTCGCGGCCGATCCCGCTTTGCTTGTAGCCGCCATAGGAATGGCCCGGCTGCTGGCCCAAGCCCTGGTTCACCTGCACCCAGCCCGACTCGATCGCATGCGCGGTGCGCAGGGCGCTGCCCATGTCGTGCGTCCACACATAGGCGGCGAGGCCGTAGTGACTGTCGTTCGCCATGCGGATCGCGGCGGCCTCGTCGCGCCAGGGGATGGCGACCAGCACCGGGCCGAATATCTCCTCGCGCGCCAGCCGCCAGTCGTTGGAGGTGTCGGCGAACACCGTGGGGATGGCGAAATAGCCTTCGCTCAGCGGTCCGTCCCGCGGCGGCAGGCCGCCGAACACCAGGCGCGCGTCCTTGCGCTTCAGCCCTTCATCGACATAGCCGCAGACTTTTCGGAACTGCTTGTCGTTGATGATGGTGCCGATGTCGGTGGCTTCGTTCAGCGGGTCGCCGAGCTTCAGCGCCTTGGTCTTGGCCGCGAGCTTGTCGAGAAAGCTCTCGAAGATGTCGGCGTGCAGGAAGAGGCGGGATCCCGCGGTGCAGGATTGGCTTTGCCGCGTGAAGCGCATGCCGGCGATGACGCCGTCGACGACCCAATCCTCGTCGGCGTCGGGATAGACGATCGCAGGGCTCTTGCCGCCGAGCTCCAACGAAACCGGAACGATGCGTTCCGCCGCGGCGCGCATGATGATCTTGCCAACCTCGGTCGAGCCGGTGAAGGAGAGCTTGCGCACGAGAGGATGCTGCGCGAGCGGGCTGCCGCATTCCTCGCCCAGGCCGGTCAGCACGTTCAGCACGCCCGGGGGCAGAAAGTCCTGACAGATTTCGGCCATCAGGAGGACGGCGAGCGGTGCGTCCTCGGCGGCCTTCAGCACCAGCGTGTTGCCGGCGCACAAGGCGGGTGCGATCTTCAGCGCGCCCAGCAGCACCGGCGCGTTCCAGGGAATGATCGCGCCGACCACGCCGAGCGGCTCGCGCCGCGTGTAGCTCAGCACGTGCTCCCCAAGCGGAATCGTCTCGCCCTTCAGCTCCCCCGCCAGGCCGCCGAAATAGCGGAAGATGTCCGCCGCCAGCCGTGCCTCGCCGCGTGCCTGGGTGCGCAGCGCGTTGCCGGTCTCCAGCGCGATGGTGCGGGCCATTTCCTCGGCGCGCGCCTCCATGGCATCGGCGATGCGGAGCAGGAGGCGGCCGCGCTCGCGCGGGATCACCCGGTGCCAGGGGATGAAGGCTTTCGCGGCGGCCTGCACCGCGCGATCGACATCCGCCGCGCCGCCCCGCGGGATGGTGGCAATGGGCTGGCGCTTGGCGGGGTTTTCCACCGAGAGCGTTTGGCCGGAAGCGGCGTCCACCCAGGCGCCGTCGATCAACATGCGGGCGTGCCTCAGATCGGCCGCGGCGGGGCGGGTGTCTTCCGTCACGGACATCGTGGTGGCTCCTCTCGTCTGCTCGTCTGCTCGTCTGCTATACGGCGGGGTGCGAGACGTTCTTGACCCCAGTGTAGCGCTGCAACCGCTCGATGTCGCCCGCCCGGCCGAAGCGGGTGATGGCGCGGTTTGGATTTGGGTTTGTGGGCCGCGCCTGCCGCAGGTGCTCCAGGTCCTCCGTGTCCCCTACGTCCCCGATGTCCCCCACCTCACCCTGCCCTCTCCGCCCCCAGGGGCGGAGAGGGAAAGTAAGGGGCGCTTGTCGCCGGCGGGGGCGGCGGCAAGGTGATGGATTGCAAAGGCTCCGCCTTTGCTGGGGAGCGGGCACCCAACGCGCTCGCGCGTTGGGACCCGACCGGGGGGCAGAACCCCTCGGCGGGGTCCAGGGGCAGAGCCCCTGGAAGCGTGCACATCGTCGGCGCGGGGCTGGCGGGGCTTGCCGCGGCGGTGGCGTTGGCGCGGCGCGGGCGGAGGGTGACTCTGTACGAGGCGGGGCCGGCCGCGGGCGGGCGGTGCCGGTCCTATTTCGATCGCGAGCTCGGCTGCCGGATCGACAACGGGAATCATCTGCTGCTGTCGGGGAACCGGGCGGCGATCCGGTATCTGGAGGCGGTGGGCGCGCGGGGGACGCTGGGCGGGCCGGGGCGGGCGGTTTTTCCGTTTTTCGACCTTGCGAGCGGCGAGCGTTGGGTGCTGCGGCCGAACCGGGGAATTCTGCCGTGGTGGGTGCTGTGCGCGGGACGGCGGGTGCCGGGGACGCGGATCGGCGAGTATCTGGCCCTGGCGCGGTTCCTATGGGCGCCGGAACGGGCGAGCGTGCGGGAGGCGGCGGGCAGGGGCGCGCTGGCGCGGCGGCTGATCGAGCCGATCGCGGTGGCGGCGCTCAATTGCGGGGTGGAGGCGGGTTCGGCACGGCTGTTCGGGCGTGTGGTGCGCGAGAGCCTGGCGCGGGGCGGTGGGGCGTGCGTGCCGCTGACGCCGCGGGTGGGATTGTCCGAGACGTTCGTCGATCCCGCGCTCGCGCGGCTGAAGGCGTTGGGCGCGGTAGTGCATTTCGGGCGGCGGGTGAGCGGGATCGAGGTGGAAGGGGAGCGGGTGACGGGGCTGGTGGTGGCGGGGGAACGGGTGGCGGTGGGGGCGGATGAGGCGGTCGTGCTCGCGGTGCCGGCGCCGGTGGCGAAGGGGCTGGTGGCGGGGCTGGTGGTACCGGAGGAGTTCGAGGCGATTTTGAACGTGCATTTCCGGGTGCGCGCCGAGCCCGGGATGGCGGGGTTCGTGGCCTTGATCGGCGGGCTCGCGGAGTGGGTGTTCGTCAAGCCCGAGGTGGTTTCGGTGACCGTGAGCGCGGCCGGGCGGGTGATCGACAGGCCGGCGGAGGCGCTGGCGGGGGAGATCTGGCCGGAGGTGTGCGCCGCCGTTGGGCTTGCGGGGAAGATGCCTCCGGTGCGGGTGGTGAAGGAGCGGCGGGCGACGTTTGCGGCGACGCCGGCGCAGGAGCGGTTGCGGCCGGGGGCGCGGACGAAGTGGGAAAACCTGGTGCTGGCGGGCGATTGGACGGCGACCGGCTTGCCGGCCACGATCGAGGGTGCCATCAGGTCCGGCTTCCGTGCCGCCGCGATGCTTGGGGCCTAAGCGGATTACAACGTGATGCCGGGCGAGACGCTGAGCGAGGACCAGACCGGAGGGCGCCTGGACGAGGCGATCCGCCGCGCCGCGGCGGCGCTGCTTCGCTACCGGCGGGCGGACGGGCATTTCGTGTTTCCGCTCGAGGCGGATGCGACGGTTCCCGCGGAATATGTGCTGCTCGAGCATTATCTCGACCGGATCGAGCCCGCGCTCGAGCGGAAGATCGGCGTTCATTTGCGGGCGATCCAGGGCGCGCACGGCGGCTGGCCGCTCTTTCACGGCGGCGCGCTCGATATCTCCGCGAGCGTGAAGGCCTATTTCGCGCTGAAGGCGATCGGCGATGCGCCCGAGGCGCCGCACATGCGCCGCGCGCGCGAGGCGATCCTCGCGGCGGGCGGTGCCGAGCGGGCGAACGTGTTTACGCGCGGGCAGCTTGCGCTGTTCGGCGCGGTGCCGTGGCGCGCCGCACCGGTGATGCCGGTCGAGATCATGTTGCTGCCGCGATGGTTCTTCTTCCACATCTCGAAGGTTTCGTACTGGTCGCGCACGGTGATGGTTCCGCTCTTCGTGCTGATGGCGCTCAAGCCGCGGGCGCGCAATCCGAGGTGCGTGACCATCGAGGAGATTTTCTGCCGGCCACCCGAGACGATCCGGGACTGGATCCGCGCTCCGGACGGATCGTTCTGGGGGAAGTGCTTCGTGGCACTCGATGGGGTGCTGCAAAGAGTTGAGAAGTTCGCGCCGCAATCGCTGCGGCGGCGGGCGATCGGGCGGGCGGTCTCTTATGTGACCGAGCGGCTCAACGGCGAGAACGGGCTCGGCGGCATCTATCCGGCGATGGCGAACGCGGTGATGATGTTCGACGCGCTGGGTCGGGATGACGAGGGCGCGACGGCGTGGGCTTCGGTGAGAAAGCTCCTGCTGGTCGAGGCGGAGCGCGCCTGGTGCCAGCCCTGCGTCTCGCCGGTGTGGGACACGGGGCTCGCCGGGCATGCGCTGGCGGAGGCGGGCGAGGAGGCGGCGGTGGGCGCGGCCGCCGCGTGGCTTGCCGAGCGGCAGGTGACGGGGCTTGCGGGCGATTGGGCAGCGGTGCGCCCTGCCGTGCGGCCGGGCGGCTGGGCGTTCCAATACGCCAACCCGCATTTTCCGGACGTGGACGACACGGCCGTGGTGGGGATGCTGCTGCATCGGACGGGAGATCCCGCGTATGCGGAGGCGATCGCGCGGGCAGCGGAGTGGATCGTCGGGATGCAGAGCGAGGGCGGCGGCTGGGGCGCCTTCGACGCCGACAACACGCATTATGTGCTCAACCACATCCCCTTCGCCGACCATGGCGCGCTGCTCGACCCGCCGACGGCGGACGTCACGGCGCGGTGCGTCTCGTTCCTCGCGCAGGCCGGGCAGGGGGCGAGCGAGACAGTGTTGGCGCGGGCGCTCGCTTTTCTGGAGCGGGAGCAGGAAGAGGAGGGAAGCTGGTTCGGGCGCTGGGGCACGAACTACATCTATGGGACCTGGTCGGTGCTGGCGGCGCTCAACGCAGCCGGCGTGCCGCATGAGGCGGCGATGGTGCGGCGGGCGGTGGCGTGGCTGCTCAGCTGCCAGCGCGAGGACGGGGGCTGGGGCGAGGATTGCGAGACGTACGGGCGCGCTCCGCACGGACGGTATCGGGAGAGCACGCCTTCGCACACGGCCTGGGCGGTGCTTGGGCTGATGGCGGCGGGCGAAGCCGGGCACGAGGCGGTTTCGCGCGGGATCGGGTGGCTGGTGGGGCGGATCGAGGCGAACGGGGAATGGCGGGAGGAGGCTTACAACGCGGTCGGGTTTCCGCGCGTGTTCTACCTCCACTATCACGGCTACCGGCTCTACTTCCCGCTGCTTGCGCTCGCGCGTTTTTCGGACCTTGCGCGGCGCGGGGGCGCGCGCGTGGGCTTCGGCCTCTGATGGCGATCGGCGTCATCGTCGGGCTGGCAATGGAGGCGCGGCCGGCCCGCCCGCTCGGCGCGGTGATCGCGACGGGCGGGGGCACGGCGGAGGGGGCGGAGACGGCGGCGGAGGGGCTGGCGGCGGGCGGAGTGACCGCGCTGGTGAGCTTCGGGCTCGCCGGCGGGCTCGACCCGCGGCTCAAGCCCGGGCACCTGCTCATCCCGCGCGCCGTGCTGGCGGCGGGGCAGACCTGGCCCACCGACCGCGCGCTCACTCGCTCGCTCGGCGGCCCGACGGTCGAGCTGATGCTGGGCGAGGGCGCGGTGGTGACGAGTGCCGACGCCAAGCATCAGCTCTGGCGCACGACCGGAGCGGCGGCGGTCGATCTCGAGAGCGGGGCGGTCGCGCGCGTGGCGGCGCGGCACGATTTGCCGTTCGCGGCGTTGCGCGCCGTGTGCGACCCGGCGGCCCGGACCCTGCCGCGGGCGGCACTCGCCGCGCTCGACGCGGAGGGGCGGGTGCGGAAGATGCGCCTGCTCGCCTTCGTGCTGCTGCACCCGGCGGACCTGCCCGGCCTCGTTTCGCTCGCCGCGGACTCCGCTCTCGCCTTCCGCGCGCTCGCCGAGCGCACCAGGCGCATCGGCGCGCTTGGCCCCTCCCCCGTGCTCGGAGATTCCGCATGAGCCCGATCAAGCCGCCGCAACGCTATGCCGAGCTCGCGGACCCGCAGGTACGGCCGCGCTTCACCGGCGTGCCCACCTTCTTCCGCCTGCCCTACACGGAGGAGCTGGTAGGGCTCGATATCGGCGTCATCGGCGTGCCGTTCGACGGCGGGGTGACGAACCGGCCGGGCGCGCGGCACGGCCCGCGCGAAGTGCGCAACCAGTCGAGCCTCATGCGCACCATCAACGCCGTGACCGGCGTTGCGCCCTTCGCTGGAAGGCGCGTCGCCGACCTCGGCGATTGCTGGATCGAGCAGCCCTACGCGCTCGAGGGCGCGCTTGGCGAGATCGCGCGATTCTTTGAGAGCGTGAAGGCGGCGGGCGTGACCACGCTTGCGGTGGGCGGCGATCATTCGATCTCGCTGCCGATTTTGCGCGCGGTGGCGGCCAAGGGGCCGGTCGGGATGGTGCATATCGACGCCCATTGCGACACCGGCGACGATTACCTCGGCTCGCGATTCCACCACGGCGCACCGTTCCGCCGCGCGGTGGAGGAGAATCTGCTCGAGCCCAAGCGCGTGATCCAGATCGGGATCCGCGGCACGGTGAACGACCGCAACATGTGGGGCTTCTCGCGCGAGAGCGGAATGCGCGTGCTGCCGATGGAGGAGTTCCAGGACGAGGGCTGGCGGTTCGCGCTCGCCGAGGCGAAGCGGGTGATCGGCGATGGGCCGACATACCTCTCATTCGATATCGACTCGCTCGACCCGGTCTATGCGCCCGGCACCGGCACGCCCGAGGCGGGCGGGATGACGACGCTCGAGGCGATGCGGTTGCTGCGCGGGCTGACCGGGGCGAACTTCGTGGGGGCGGATTTGGTGGAGGTCTCGCCGCCGTTCGATCACGGAAGCATCACGAGCCTGCACGGCGCCTCGATCCTGTTCGAGCTCCTGTGCTTGCTCGTGGCCGCGCCCGGGCGGTAGGCGGTCGGTATCGCGTCCTTGACAGCGCACGCGATCGGGCGATGTCTGGGGGAAGGCGGAGAGGCGGCTGAACGGCGGCGGAGCTGGAGATGAGCGCCTATTACCTCGCCCGCGTGCAGTTCGCCCTGACGATCGGGTTTCATATCGTCTTTCCTGCCACCTCGATCGGCCTTGCGACCTATCTCGTCGTGCTGGAGGGGGCGTGGCTCCGGACGCGGAAGCCCGTCTATCTCGACGCCTATCGGTTCTGGCTGAAGATTTTCGCGATCGTCTTCGGGATCGGCGTCGTCTCCGGCCTTGTGATGGGCTACGAGCTCGGCCTCAACTGGTCCGGCTATACGGAAAAGGTCGGCGCGATCCTCGGGCCGCTGCTGACCTACGAGACGATGACCGCCTTCTTCCTGGAGGCGGGCTTCCTCGGCGTCATGCTGTTCGGGATGAACCGGGTGGGGCCGCGGCTGCATTTCGCCGCGACGTGCGCGGTTGCCTTCGGCACGCATGTGAGCGCGTTCTGGATCCTCGCCGGCAATTCCTGGATGCAGACGCCACAGGGCGACAAGATCGTGGACGGGCGGTTCGTGCCGACCAATTGGCTGGCGATCATCTTCAACCCCTCGATGCCCTACCGCTTCGTGCACATGATGGGGGCGGCCTATCTCAGCGTGGCGCTGATGGTGGGGGCGGTCGGCGCCTGGCACGTGCTGCACGACCGGAAGAACGATATCGCGCGGCTGATGCTTTCGATGGCGCTCTGGATGGTGCTGTTCGCAGCACCCTGCCAGATCGTGGCGGGGGATGTGCAGGGCGACAACACGCTCCGCTACCAGCCGCAGAAGGTCGCGGCGATGGAAGGAGACTGGGTCCAGCCGGCGCCGGGCGCGGGCGAGCCGCTCGTGCTCTTCGCCATTCCGAGCATGAAGACCGAGAGCGACCGCGCGACGATCGAGATTCCGCGCGTTGCGTCGTGGTATCTGACGCATACGTGGGCCGGGACGATCAAGGGGCTCCGGGAGTTCGCCAAGGCCGATATTCCGTATGTTCCGATCGTCTTCTTCGCGTTCCGCGTGATGGTCGGGCTCGGATTGCTGATGCTGGCGTACGCCGTGGTCGGCGCGTTCCTCCGCCGGCGCGGGGTGCTGTACGACACGCGCTGGTTTCTTCGGATCGCGGTAGCGATGGGGCCGGCGGGGTATCTCGCGATGCTGGCGGGATGGACCGTCACAGAGACGGGCCGCCAGCCCTATACCGTCTACGGGCTGCTGCGGACGATCAACAGCGTTTCTCCGATCGGGACGCCGGGCGTCGCGGCCTCGCTTGCGGCGTTCGCCGTGGTGTACGCGATCGTTTTCGGCGCGGCGGCGACGTTTCTGCTCCGCCTGATGGCGAAGGCGCCCGAGCACGGCGAGCCGGGCGTGCCGAACCTCCCGCACCGCAGCGCCGGCATCACGCCCGGCCCGGCAGGCGTGATGCATCAGGCGCCGGGCGGCGCGGAGTAGAACGATGTGGGACCTGCACAACGTCCTCTCGCTCGCCTGGGCGGCGCTGCTCGCGTTCGGCGTGCTCGCCTATGTCGTGCTCGACGGGTTCGACCTCGGCACGGGGATCCTTTTCCTGATCGAGCGGGACAGGACCGATCGGGACGTGATGGTGAATTCCATCGCGCCCGTCTGGGACGGGAACGAGACCTGGCTCGTGTTCGGCGGCGCCGGGCTCTACGCGATGTTCCCGCTTGCCTATTCGGTCATCCTGCCTGCCCTCTACCCCATCATCGTCGCGATGCTGCTGGGGCTGATCCTCCGCGGGGTTTCGTTCGAGTTCCGCTTCCGTGCGACTTCGTCGGGGCTGTTCTGGTGGGACGCGGCGTTCTGCGGCGGATCGCTCGTTGCCGCGTTCTCGCAAGGGCTGGTGCTGGGCGGGCTGCTGCAGGGCATCCATGTCGTGAACGGCGTCTATGCGGGCGGCTGGTGGGACTGGCTGACGCCCTTCACCGTGCTGTGCGGGGTTGCCGTCGTCATCGGCTATGCGCTGCTCGGCGCGTGCTGGCTCATTTGGCGCACCGAGGGCGCGCTCGAGGAGCGGAGCCGCGCGCAGGCGGGGCGGCTCGCGATCGCGATGCTGGCGCTGATCGTCGTCGTTAGCCTCGCGACGCCGTTCCTCCACCCGCAATATGCGCGGCGCTGGTTCTCCTGGCCCGGCATCCTGCTCACCAGCCCGGTGCCGGTGCTGGTGGTGGCGGTCGGGCTCCTGTTCCGGCACGGGCTCGCGCGGAAGCATCATTTCACGCCGCTGCTCTGCGTCGAGCTCTGGTTCGTGCTGTGCTTGGCCGGCCTCGGGATCAGCCTCTATCCGCTGATGGTGCCGCCGGCGATCACGATCTACCAGGCGGCCTCGCCCCTGCTGAGTCAGATCTTCCTGGGCGTCGGGGCGGTCGTGATCGTTCCGGTCATCCTGGCATACAACGCTTACGCGTACTGGGTTTTCCGGGGAAAGGTGACGCCCGGGATGCATTATCACTGAGGGCGGGTGCGGGCGCGGAGCGGCGCGATTGAGCGGGCTCATCTTCCGGCTTGCCGAGGCGGGCGCGGCGGCCGGCGTCGTCGTTCTGGAGCCGCGGGCCGACCATTGGCTCATCTATAGCCTCGCCGTGCGTCCGCGCTATCAGGGCCGCGGTTTTGGGAAGGCTTTGCTTCTCTTCGGCGAGACGGGCACGCGGCCGCATCCGAGACGGCCGGGCGAGATGCTCGTGGATATGGCGAAGGTGCTGCGTCCGGCGGCGGAGCGCGGCGTCGCGCGGAAGCCGTAATTCCGCCGACGTTTTGACTGAGACTTCCGCCACATGGTCGGGCATGGAATTCCGCTATCCGTGCCGACGGTCATGAAGCATCAATCGAGATATCGGCGTTTGCCCCTCGCTCCCGTAACGCGGGCGCTCACGGAGAGCCCTCTGGCGGCGGAGTTGAAGGCGATGCTGCGCGTGTTGGGCCTCATTGCCTGCCTCCTTCTGGCCTGGGTCGCGATCGGCATGGCGTAGCTCGCTAAAGCGCGAGGAGGTCGGAGCTAAGGATGAAGCGGGCGCCGGCTTCCGTGAGGCGGGATTTGGCCTCGGTGAGAGTGGTCTGGCCGGCGGAAGTGGGCAGCGCGATGGCGCGGCAGGCATCCTCGATCACGAAGGCGGCGTAGCCGAGGCGGGTTGCGTCCTCGGCGGACCAGGCGACGCAGTAGTCGGTGGCGAGGCCGGCGAAGAAGATGCGCCGGAAGCCGCGGGCGCGGAGATATCCGTCGAGGCCGGTGGAGGTTTTGCGGTCGTTCTCGAAGAAGGCTGAGTAGCTGTCGATCTCGCGGTGGAAGCCCTTGCGGATGATCATTTCGAATCGGGATTGGTCGAGGCCCGCATGCAGGGCGGCGTTCGCGGTGCCTTGGAGAGCGTGGCGCGGCCAGAGCGTTTGCGGGCCGTAGGGCATGGCGATGGAGGAGAAGGGCGCGTGGCCGGGATGGGATTCGGCGAAGGAGGTATGATCCGTCGGATGCCAGTCCTGAGTTGCGAAGGCGTGGGCGAAGGTTTCGGCGAGCAGAAGGTTGATGAGCGGGACGATGGCGCAGCCGTCGGCGACCGCGAGCTCGCCGCCGGGCATGAAGGTCGGCTGGACATCGGTCGCGCAGAGGATGTCGGTGGCGGGATCGAGCGGGATCATGGTGGCTTGGCCTTGTCGGGGTAGGCGCAGAAGCGGGCGGCGGGGCAGCGCCAGCATTCGGGTTTTCGCGCCTTGCAGACATAGCGTCCGTGCAGGATCAGCCAATGGTGGGCGTCGCGCAGGAGCGCGCGCGGGATGCGCTTGACGAGCGCCTCCTCGACCTCGCGCGGCGTGCGGCCGGGGGCGAGGCCGGTGCGGTTGCCGATGCGGAAGATGTGGGTATCCACCGCCATCGTGGGCTCGCCGAACGCGACGTTGAGGACCACATTGGCGGTCTTGCGGCCGACGCCGGGCAATGCCTCGAGGCCAGCGCGGTCGTGTGGGACCTGGCCGCCATGGCGCTCGATCAGCAGGCGCGAGAGGGCAGCGACGTTGCGGGCCTTGGCCTGCCAGAGGCCGAGGCGGCGGATGTGCCGGGCGATGCCGGCCTCGCCGAGTTCCGCCATGGCGGCGGGTGTCGGCGCCGCGGCGAAGAGGCCCTTGGTGGCCCCGTTGACGGATTTGTCGGTGGTCTGCGCCGAGAGCACGACGGCGACGAGGAGGGTAAAGGGATTTTCGAAGTGAAGCTCGCTCCGCGGGTTGGGGTTGGCGGCGGCGAGGGCGGCGATGAAGGCCCGGGCGCGGGCCGGGCTCATTGGCTTGGTGGGCGCGGGCGCCGGCCGGGCGGGCATGAGGGTTTTGTTGCAGGCGGCGCCCAAGGGCACAAGATTGGGCGCAAGATTGGGCACAGGATGAGAGGCGACGAGGTGGGATGATGGCGGACCAGGCGGCTTCGGTTTTCGAGGCGGTGATCGTGCCGCACCGGAGCCTTTCGCGGCGCGGGCTTTACTGTGTGATCGGCGCCGTCTCTTCCCTCTCGGCGCTGATCAGCTTCTTCTGCTGGCGGCTCGGCGCCTGGCCGGTGGTCGGGTTCAACGGGGCCGAGGTGGGGTTCGCCGTGCTCGCGCTCAACTGGCATGCCACGAGTGCCGCGCGGGCGAGCGAGGTCCTGCTCCTGAGCACGGCCGGGCTCAAAGTGGTGCGGAGCGACCCGCGCGGCCGGCGCGAGGAGAAGGTGCTGCCCGTCGGCTGGCTCAGGGTCGTGCTGGAGGAGCGGCCCGGCCGGGTGCCGGGCCTGCTCTTGCTGGCGCGGGACGTGCGCGAGGAAGTCGCGCAGGCGCTCGGGGAGGCGGAGAAGCGGAGCCTGGCGGATGCGCTCTCGGAGGCGATGGAGCGGCTCAGGCACCCGGTGTTCGACAACCCGCAACTCAGGGGTTGAGGCCGGGGCGCTATTCCTCGTCCGGGGCGAGGGATTTGATCAGGTCGAAGACGCGCTTGCGCACGGCGGGATCGGAGATGCGGTAATAGGCGCGGACCAGGTCGAGGGTCTCGCGGCGGTTGAGGCGCGCGTCCGTGCCGAAGCCGTCCTGGCCCTCGGAGAAGCCGCCCGGCATCCCCGTCGTCGGTGGGCTGGCGCCGCCGACCGCCTCCGGCATATCGTCGAAGAAGAAGCTGATCGGCACGTCCAGCACGCGCGCGAGATCGAAGAGGCGCGAGGCGCCGACGCGGTTGATGCCGCGCTCATATTTCTGCACCTGCTGGAAGGTGAGGCCGAGCGCGTCGCCGAGCCGCTCCTGGGACAGCCCGAGCAAGGTGCGGCGCAGCCGGATGCGCGATCCGACATGCACGTCGATCGGGCTCGCTCTGCTTTCCCGCTCGGGTCGGTCGCCTTCTCCGCTCGTGGCCGCCGTGCTCCAGCTCATGCCGAGGCTCGATGTACAACGTTCATTCCGGCATCAACCATTCACTTTTCAGGGGTGCCTTGACCGGAACAATCGCGAGCCCGGTGCAACCTCCATCCTATCGCCGCAACCTGGGGTGTCAATGACTTTATTAAAATCGAGTAAATGGCTCGCCGCGAGAGACCGTCGTTAACTTTTACATATTCGCGAGACCGGATTCGTTGCCATCGCAATGAAAACCGCAAGGATTGCAACCGCCAGTGGTATCTCCCGCCCGAATCGCGCATAGAGCGTCGGCGGCAGCGCGCCCGGCAGTTGCACGACAAGAACGCCGCGACGGCCGAGCCCGAGACGGGCGATCTCGTGGCCGCGCGCGTCGAAGGCCGCGGAAATCCCCGTGGCGGCGGCGCGGAGCAGCGGCAGCCCCTCCTCGACCGCGCGCATCCGCGCCGCCTCGAGCGCCTGGCGCGGGCCGGCGGTGTTGCCGAACCAGGCGTCGTCCGTGATGTTGACCATCCAGTCCGGGCGCGGCCTGGCGACGATCTCGCCCGAGAAGATCGCCTCGTAGCAGATGAGCGGATCGAAGGGCGGGACGCCTGCGGCCCGGATCGTGCGCGGGCCGGGGCCGGGGCTGAGGCCGCCGCCGGGCACCACCTGGATCGGCAGGGGGAACCAGTCCGGCTGGTACTCGCCGAAGGGGACGAGGTGCCACTTGTCGTAGATCGCCGCCGGCGGGCCCGGCCCGTCCACCACGATCATGCTGTTGCGCGGCCTACCCGCCGCATCGTAGCGGATCGAGCCGGCGAGCACCGGCACGCCCGGGCCGGCGGCCTCGGCAACCAGGGCGCGCGCCGCGCCGTCGGTTTCGAGCAGATAGGGGCTCGCGGTCTCGGGCCAGACGACGGCGGTGGGATGCGGGCCGGCCGCGGCGACGCCTTCCTCCGTGAGGTCGAGATAGGTGCGGAAGATCCCGAGCGCGGTCGCCTGCGTCCAATCGAGGATGATCGGGATGTCGCCCTGGGCGAGGACGACGCGGAGCGCGCGCGGGGCGGGCAAGGGCTGGTCGAGGCGGTCGAGGCCGGCGCCGAGCCAGCCGAGCAGAAGAAGGCAGGCGGCGGCGAGGCCACGGCGGCCGAGCATCGGCAGGGTCGCGATCAGGAGGGTCGCCAGGGTGAGGCCATAGACGCCGAGCCAGGCCGCCGGCTGGAGGAAGATGTCGCCGAGGCGGCCGGGGAGCGCCCAGACGCTGCCCCAGAGGTTCCAGGGAAAGCCCGTCAGCACGGTGCCCTGGGCAAGCTCGCCCAACGAGAAGAGGCCGGCGAAGCCGAGCACGCGCGGCAGGCCCGAACGGAAGCCGCGCGCCAGGCCGACGGGGATCGCGGTGAAGAGGAGTGCAAGGCCGGCCGCCGTGAGCGGGGTGGCGAAGGGGACCAACCACCAGAAGCTGTCGACGCGGGTGAGGATAGCCTCGGTGATCCAGTAGAGGCCGAGGACGTGCCGGCCGAAGCCGAACCAGAAGCCGCGGCGGGCGGCGCGGCGGAGGCCGCGCCAGCCGGGCGGCGCCGCCTCGATCAGCGCGAAAAGGCCGGCGAGCGCGAGCGGCAGCGCGGGCAGCGCGTGCCAGGGAGGGAGCGCGGTCGCGGCCAGCACGCCCAGAAGCGCGGCGGCGAGGTCGGCCCGCCACCCGGCCGGGCCGGTGCCACCGCGAAGGCCCATGAGCCAGGCGAGCGGGTGGGCGGCGATGGAGGGGCGGGCGGGAGGAACGAGGCGGGTCAGTCGCCGGGCTCGCGGGCCACGGTGGCCCGGAAGGCCTCCGAGGCCTCGCGGGCCGCGCCGGCCTCGTCGTCCAGCGCCTCACGAAGCTGGCGCTCGTAGTGGCGGTAGTATTTGTCGGTCACCAGGTCGGTCTTCACCACCATCGCGACGTCGATGGTGTTGAAGTCGCGATCGATCACGGCGCCGTCGCCGACGAAGCTGCCGAGCCGGAGATAGCCCTTGATGAGCGGGGGCAGGCGGGCGTGCGCCGCACGCCGGTCGAGCCGATTGACGTCGAGCCGGCGCATCTCGACATAGCGGCCGCGCAGCGCACGCGGGCGGAGCCCGGGCGGCGCCAGGTGATGATGATAGAGATAGGTGAGCTCGGGGGCGACCGCGTCCGGGTCGGTGCCGGCAAGGCTCGCGCAGCCGAACATCAGATCGATGCGATGCTCGAACACGTAGGCGGCGATGCCGCGCCATAGGAGCTGCATGACCACGCGGTTGCGATGGGCGGCATCGACGCAGGAGCGGCCCAGTTCGAGCAGACGCGAAGGAAGGGCGAGCAGGCGGCCGATGTCGAACTCGCCCGCCGTATAGAACCGGCCGGCGCGGGCGGCCGCCTCGCGGCGGATCAGCCGGTAGGTGCCGACCACGCTCATGGGGCCGGGGCCGAGATCATGGTCGATCACCAGGAGATGGTCCGCGACCTCGTCGAAATCGTCACGGTCGCGGCGGACGAGCGCCGCGGCGCGGCTCGGCGTCGCGCGCATCTCCTCGTAGAAGACGCGGTAGCGGAGCGCCTGGACGGCGTCGATCTCGGCGGCGCCGGCGGCCAGCCGCACCCCGAGATTGCCGGCGCGAAGCTCGGCGAAGCCGGCGCGGGCCAGCGTGGCGCCCGCCTCGCCGGTGCGCTGCTCGACGGTCACCGCCCGCCCTCCGGCGTCTCGTTTGGCTGCTGATCGGGCGGCGCCTTGCGCCGGCGCCGGCCGAACAGCTCGAGGCGCAGCGAAACCAGGTCGAAGCCAAGCCGCTCCGCGATCGCCTGCATCAGGGCCTCATGCTCGGGGTCGGCAAACTCGACGACGCGGCCGGTGTCCACATCGATGAGATGATAGTGGTGGCCATGCTCGGTGGGCTCGTAGCGCGCACGGCCGCCGCCGAAATCCCGCCGTTCGAGGATCCCCTTCTCCTCCAGCAGCCGGACCGTGCGATAGACCGTGGCGATCGAGATGTGGGCATCGAGCCGGGTGGCACGGCGATAAACCTCCTCGACATCGGGGTGGTCCGCCGCCTCCGAAAGCACCCGGGCGATGACGCGCCGCTGGCCGGTCATCTTGAGGCCGCGCGCGACACAGGCCTGCTCGATCGCCGAGCCCCCCGCGGCGGGCCGCCGGCGGGACGGGAGATAACCCTGATGGGCCACTTCCGCCTGCTGCTCGGGTTGCGGATGACTCATGCGCGCGGTTCGCTCCTTCCGGCCACCCTGCCGCCCTCCGCCGGCGCGATCAAGCCCCGACCCCCGATCCCGGGCGACGGAGCCGCGTCAGCGGCGGGCGCGCGCCTTGGTGCCGAGCCCGATCTTCTTGGCGAGCGAGGAACGATGGCGGGCATAGTTGGGCGCGACGATCGGATAGTCGGGTGGAAGTCCCCACCTGTCCCGATACTGCTCCGGCGTCATATTATAGGCGGTCTTCAGATGCCGCTTGAGCATCTTGAGCTTCTTCCCGTCCTCCAGGCACACGATATAATCCGGGAACACGGATCTTTTCACCGGAACGGCCGGCTGGGGCTTTTCGATTGGGACGGATTCCTTGCCGACACCGGCAAGTGTACGATAAACATCCTGTATCAGCGCCGGAAGCGCATCCGGAGAGACCGAATTATTCGAGACATGGGCGGAAACGATTTGCGCCGTCAGTCCGAGTACATCAGGATTGGCCCCGTGGTCCGGCATGCTCCTTCCTCACGACATATCGACGCGGCTCATATAGTGAGACGGGTCCGAATCTTGCAATGCTTATTTCTTGCGTGAGGGCGAAATTATTGTGAACTCTACTACGGAAGCCGATCTCGATCTCGATATCACGCGCGAGACTTGCCCCATGACTTTCGTGCGCACACGACTGGCGCTCGAAAGACTGGAACCCGGCCAAACGTTGCTGGTACACCTCAAGGGCGCCGAACCACTGCGCAACGTCCCGGCGACCGCCGCAAGCCAGGGCCACACCATCCTCTCGCTCACCACCGGACCCGACGGGGTGAGCCACCTCCTGCTGCGCCGGAAGTAAGGAAGGAAGACCAGGGGGGCTCCGCCCCCCTGCACCCCCGGCTGGGGCCTGGAGGCCCCAGACCCCCGAATTCTTTAGATGTTGGCCGCCCCACCGGCGGTCTCGAATCGCGAGATGAGCGGGGGCGGGCCTGTTCGGCGTGGCATAGCGCTGGGACGCCGCGCGTCAGCTTCGCTGCCGGGTCGGGCAAAACGTCGGCGGGGGTCTGGGGCCTCTAGGCCCCAGCGGTCGGGTTCCCATCGCGCGAGCGCGATGGGGCCCGGTCCAGGGGCAGAGCCCCTGGCCTGGCCTGGCTTGGCCCGGCGGGCGGGCATGGCCGTAGGGGCGGGGACTTGCTATACCCGCGCCGAGCCTCGCTGCTCTTGCGGCAGTGCAGCAGATAGTGCCAAGGAATAGCGTCATGGCCCGCCGCCGCCAGCTCTACGAGGGAAAGGCGAAGATCCTGTTCGAGGGGCCGGAGCCGGGCACGCTCGTGCAGTATTTCAAGGACGACGCCACCGCCTTCAACGCCCAGAAGAAGGGCGTGATCACCGGCAAGGGCGTGCTCAACAACCGCATCAGCGAGTATCTGATGTTGCGGCTGGCCGAGATCGGCGTGCCGACGCATTTCGTGCGCCGGCTCAACATGCGCGAGCAGCTCATCCGCGAGGTCGAGATCATTCCGGTCGAGGTGGTCGTGCGGAATGTCGCGGCGGGCAGCCTTTCCAAGCGCATGGGCATTCCGGAGGGCAAGCGGCTGCCGCGCAGCATCATCGAGTATTATTACAAGAACGACGAGCTGGGCGATCCGATGGTCGCCGAGGAGCACATCACCGCCTTCGGCTGGGCGACGCCGCAGGACATGGACGATATCGTTTCGCTCTCGCTTCGGGTGAACGATTTCCTGGCCGGGCTCTTCTTGGGCGTCGGCATCACCCTCGTCGATTTCAAGCTGGAGTTCGGGCGGCTCTGGGAGAACGAGGAGATGCGCATCGTTCTCGCCGACGAGATCTCGCCCGACAATTGCCGGCTGTGGGACACCAAGACCAACGAGAAGATGGACAAGGACCGTTTCCGCCGCGATCTCGGCAAGGTCGAGGAGGCCTACCAGGAAGTGGCGAAGCGGCTTGGGATTTTGCCGGAGGCGGGGACCCGGGATTTGAAGGGGCCGGAGCTGATGCAGTGAAGGCAGTGGTGACGGTGATGCCGAAGCCGGGGGTGCTCGACCCGCAGGGCAAGGCGATCGCCCGCGCGCTCGGCCATCTCGGCTTCGGGGGCGTGGGCGAGGTCAGGGCCGGCAAGGTGATCGAGGTGGAGATGGACGGGGCGGACGCGGAGGGCGTGCGCCGGACGGCCGCCGCGATGGCCGAGCAGTTGCTGGCCAATACCGTGATCGAGAGCTTTTCGGTCACGATCGCCGAGTGAGAGACCGGGTTCGTAAATGCGCGCCGGTATCATCGTCTTTCCCGGCATCAACCGTGAGCGCGACATGGCGATCGCGCTGGAATCGGCTTCGGGGCGGAAGCCTCGGATGCTCTGGCACACCGAGACGGATCTTTCCGGTCTCGATCTGATCGTCATTCCGGGCGGGTTCTCGTACGGCGATTATCTGCGCGCCGGCGCAATGGCGGCGCATTCGCCGATCATGGGCGCGGTTAAGGCGCATGCGGCGCGCGGGGGCTATGTGCTCGGCGCCTGCAACGGGTTTCAGATCCTGACCGAGGCCGGGCTGCTGCCGGGCGCGTTGCTGCGCAACGTCTCGCTCCGGTTCCTGGCGATGGATTGCCATTTGCGTGTCGAGCGCGCGGGCACTGCCTTCACCGGGCATTTCCAGGCGGGCGAGGTGTTCCGCGCCGTGCTCGCCCATGGCGAAGGGAATTATTACGCTGACGAGGCGACTCTCGACCGGCTCGAAGGCGAGGGGCTGGTGGCGTTCCGCTATTCGGATGCGGGCGGGCGGCTCACTGAAGCGGCCAACCGCAATGGCAGTGCGCGGGCGATCGCGGGGATCTTGAGTCCGAACCTGCGCGTGCTCGGGCTGATGCCGCATGCGGAGAACCTGGTGGATCCGGTGGCGGGCGGCGAGGACGGAAAAAAGCTGTTCGAGGGGCTGGCCGCCGCGTTCGCCGCATGAACGCGCCGGTCGAGGCGAGCGAGAGGTTCGGGCTTTCGGCGGAAGAATATGCGCGGGTGCTGGCGATTCTCGGGCGGGGGCCGAGCCTGGCCGAGCTTGGCATCTTCGCCGCCATGTGGTCCGAGCATTGCTCGTACAAATCCTCGCGGGTTTGGCTGAAGGAACTGCCGACCGAGGCGCCGTGGGTGATCCAGGGGCCGGGGGAGAACGCCGGGGTGGTGGCGATCGGCGAGGGTCTCGCCGCGGTCTTCAAGATGGAGAGCCATAACCACCCGAGCTTCATCGAGCCCTATCAGGGTGCGGCGACCGGGGTGGGCGGGATTCTCCGCGACGTCTTCACCATGGGCGCGCGGCCGATCGCCAATCTCAATGCGCTGAGGTTCGGCGATCCGAAAGAGCCCGGGACGAAGCGGATCGTGGACGGCGTGGTGCGCGGGATCGGCGGCTACGGCAACTGCGTCGGCGTGCCGACGGTGGGGGGCGAGATCAATTTCCACCCCGCCTACAACGGCAACCCGCTGGTCAATGCGATGACGGTCGGGATCGCGCCGGCGGACCGGATCTTCCGCTCGGCGGCGGCGGGTGTGGGCAATCCGGTGGTCTATGTCGGCGCCAAGACGGGGCGCGACGGCATCCAGGGCGCCACCATGGCAAGTGCCGAGTTCGGCGCGGATGCGGCCGAGAAGAAGCCGACCGTGCAGGTGGGCGACCCGTTCACCGAGAAGCTGCTGATCGAGGCGTGCCTGGCGCTGATGGAGACCGAGGCGATCGTCGCCATCCAGGACATGGGGGCGGCGGGCCTGACCAGCTCGGCAGTCGAGATGGCGGGCAAGGGCGGGCTCGGGATCGCGCTCGACCTCGACGCGGTGCCGGTGCGCGAGGAG
>DATJTV010000007.1:0-2190 GCA_035503055.1 Acetobacteraceae bacterium | reverse complement strand
GCTTTGCTCATAGGTTCCTATAACCTTCTTCTGTTATCTCGCGG
The DNA here is from genome assembly GCA_035503055.1 of Acetobacteraceae bacterium. Taxonomy (GTDB): domain Bacteria; phylum Pseudomonadota; class Alphaproteobacteria; order Acetobacterales; family Acetobacteraceae; genus JAKAWQ01. The sequence goes on along the minus strand of DATJTV010000007.1, from coordinate 2,146 downwards.
TCTTCGGCGCGAGCGCGGGTTAGTAGAAGGGTACCACGCAATTTGCAAGAACAATCAGACTTTCGCCCCTGATCCCTCGCGGCCGCGGTGAACTCGTTCCGGCGGGCCAAGCTTGCTCTCGGAACCGGGGTCGCAAGCCCATTTTTGGGTCGGCGCTTCTGGTTCCGATCCCCCCCGCCGGCCCATCATCCATATCCATACGGACACGCTCCTTGTGTCGTTGGATCGGGAGATCGCCCGCTACATATGCAGATCGGCATCGCTGACGGTAGGCGGCACGGAGAACTCCGAGCATCGCGTGCTGCCCGCCCGCGGACGCAAACTGAAATCATCGGCAATCGGGCAGCTTAGCGGTCGCCGCGTCAGGCGGGGTCATTTCCCAATTGCGGGTGGTCATGGCGTCGTCCTCAATACGCCGACATCCAACAGCGCCGTCGCGACATCCGTCGGTGGCTGTACGCCTGACCCGACATCGGGGCACCCGTGCCGAGCCATGCCGGGGCCGCCTCGACATTGTGCCTCTCGCTGGCGGGGGCGCTACTCGACCGCCGGATTGGGGGACGGATCGATCCCGAGCTCGCACCTGACATGCGCGAACCTGCGAGGGTTTGCGAGCCGCCGGTCCGCCATCATCGTGCACAGCACGGCGAGGCCGGCATCCGTGAAAAACAGCCGTGGCGGCCGGGAGTCAGCATTGAGCCGCATCATACCGCGTTCCACCAAGCTCTTGGCAGCCGGCGGCAGCTTGGGTTGACCGGCCTGGGGGCCGGTACGCCAGACCCTGAGCCGGAAGCCCTCGGCCACGGTAGGCAGCGTCGTGAAGTAAAGATCGAGCTCGCGGCGAATGTAGTCCCGTTCGTCCGGCGTGAGACCTCCAGTCATTCTCTTTTGCGAGTTGCTCATGGGCGCAAGAATAGCACGGGGGGCGCGAACGTCTGCCCCGTGCGGTTGGCAGGTCTTGGCTGTCCATGGTCCGGGCGCTATCGAGGGTCCGTCTTTCCAAGTGACATCAGCCGTCTTCGAGAGAGAGGTCCACCTCGGGCGAGGTGACGCCAGCCTGAACTGCTCTCGCCGGTGTGCTGCAACCCCGTCGTCGTCCCGGTCGTGGCCCCAGCCGGGCCGTCCCTGCGGACGAAGCGGTGGCCTCGCCGGAGATCGAGCTGACCGACGAAGAGGTGGCCGCCCTCAAGGCCTCATCCACGCCGCGCGAGGACTTCCAGGGCATTTCCTATGACGCCGAGTTGGCCAAGCTGGGCATCAAACCCGCCCGTACCAACCGCCCGTGGTGCGTGCTCACACGCTTCGCGGTACCGCGTACTCCGAAGGGTACGTTGCCCGGAATTCAGGCCGCGCCTCGAGCCGCGCGGAAAGGGCATCGAGGGTAGGATAGCGCCCTAGCGGCAAAAGATCAGGATCGGTCATCCGCACGTAGCGGATCATACAGGCCGTTGTGATCGCGGCCTGGTCGAGAACGGCCTCGGCCGGCCAGGCCGCGGCGGCCAAGGCGTTGATCGCGCCCTGAGCCTGAGCACGGCAGCGCGCGATCCATTCTGGCCAACGATTGACCGACGGGCGGATGAGCCGCTCATATCCGGCCGCGCCCGCTTTGTCGATGGCGCCTGTGGCCAAAGCGATAAGGCCAAGCGCGCGCCGGCGTCCCTCCCCCGCAGGCGGGACGAGCGCCCGCTCCGGTCCTACAAACTGGTCTAGCCAGTCGAGGATCGCCGTCGAATCGATGAGGACCTCGCCATCGTCCAGCACAAGCGAGGGAATCCGGCCCAGCGGATTGATCCGGCGCATGTCGTCGAAATCACCGAACACCGAGCGCGCGTCATGCTCGTAGGCAAACCCGAGCGCTCGGAGCGACACGGCGACGCGCCGCACAAAGGGTGAGTCATATTGCCCGACCAGGATCATCGGTTTGCATTACCCGCTCGGCGCCGGCTTGTCACCGGCTGTCCCGCCTGGGCAGCCGCGCGGAACCCGCAGAAATGGGGGCCGAAGGCGGCGCGACCGAAGTAGGAATGCTTGCCGACCCGAACCGCGGGGAGAGGACGCATGGACAACGACAGGCTCGCCCGCTCCGAAGAGGGCCGGGCTCGGCGCGAGGGCGGGGGATGATCCGCAACCTCTCCGACCACGCGGC
>DATJTV010000006.1:0-2486 GCA_035503055.1 Acetobacteraceae bacterium | reverse complement strand
TGGCTTTCAGGAGGTTTCGGGCATCTGGGCGCGGCTCGGCGAGAAGACCGCGTCGCTGCTCGGCAATGCCAATCTGACGATTGCCATGCGCCAGCAGGATTCCGGGCGCACGCGCGAGTGGATCGAGCAGACCGCCGGCCGGACCTACATCACGCAGGCGACATCGTACCAGGGCGCCGGCGACGGCGCGTATCGCGAGGCGCGGCACGCCGAAGTGCGTCCGGTTTCGCGTATCGACTGGAATGATCTGACCTCGCTGATCGAGGGCGAGGCGATCGTGTTGTTCGGCGGGCGGCGCATCTACGCGCGGGTGTTTCACGCGCGGATCGACGACGCCGGCTACAAGCGCCTCGGCCGCACCGTCATGCTGCCATTGCCTGACGCTGACGAGGTCCGGGAGCGGCTGCGCCGGGCCGGCACGCTGGCTTCCCTGATCGAACGAGGTGCGCTGACGATCGGCGCGGATGAGGGGGTCCCGCCGGCGCTCGCCGCCCTGATCGAAGGCTTCGCCAAGGCCGCACGGCCCGGGGCGGCGGGGGCGGACTGTGCCTGCTCGGCGCTGGTGGCGTTGTCGGACGTTCCGGAAGACCGGTTGCCGCCGCGCCCGCCACCGCCTGCCGATGGCTCGCCGGTCACGGTCGTCTCGCCGATGCTTGCCTCCGCGAGCGAGGCGCCGATCGCGGGGCCGGACCCGGAGGGGCAGCCCGTCGAGCCGATCGATGTGACGCTGGTGCGCCGGCTGATCGCGATCGAAGCCGCGGCGGGTCTCGCCGCACCGGCGGCGCGTGCCGCAGCGATGCTCGGCGTCGCGGAGCGTGACGCGGGCCTCTCGCGCGGGGTCGAGATCGATCCGCCGCCGATGTCCGCCGAGGCCTTTACGGCGGCGTTGCGGGCTCTTCTGACCGAGCTTCAGGAGCTGCGGGCGCGGCTCGCGCGCCGCCAGGCGACGTGACGGTGTGCTCAGTGTCCGCCCTCTGTGTTCAGCGTTCCACGATGAAGGGAGAGTGTTTCATGGTAAGCCGTTCCCTGGGCTTGGTTGTTGCGCACGGCATTGTCGCGGCCGGCTTGGCGTCGTGTCTACCGCAGTCGGCTGCCGCGCAGCCCGTCACCCTGTCGCCGCCGCCCGGGTCGAGCGCGGTTGTCACGGCTGAGCCCCTGGCACCGCCTGCGGCTGCACAAGCCGAGACATCACCGGCGGTGACACCTTCGTCCGGCACCACGAGCGAGGCGCAGGCACAGCTCGGCGCCGCCCGCTCGGCCTACGAGAGTGGCCGAGTTGCGGAGGCTCGGGACGCTCTCGCGCGGGCGGAGGCCGATTTGCTGGCCCAGCCGGCCGGCAATCGTTCGCCCGAGACGGAGCGGGCCATTCTGGACATCGGGGTGGCGCGGCAGGCCGTGCAGAGAGGCGATCCCCAAGCTGTGCTGCGGGCCATCGACGACGTGATGACGTCCCTCCCCCCTCCGCCTCAGGCGCCGACGGTGACGTATGCGCTGTTGCCGGGGCATTGGGCGCTCGAAGGCTGGAAATACGTCTGGGTGCCGCCCGAGACGGTGCCGCGCCGGGTCGAGTACCGGCCGTTCGTCCTGGGCCATTACCTCTGGCGGGATGGGGAGTGGACCTGGGTGCCGTCGCACTATGCGTCGAACGGAGGGTAATCCCATGCGGATGGAGGGACGTTCCCCGCCTCACGGGCGTCGTGGCAGCTGCGATGGAGGGCGCCGCTGGCGACCTCCGCCACGGACCAAATGAGGGGCGTGCCTGGATAACGGTCGTTGAGAAGGAGATGTGGCAGTGAATGCGGCACTTGTGAGAGTGCTCAGCTTCGCAAACTTGGTGACGTATCGTGGAGTTGCGTCTCGCGGGCATGACGGGGCTTGGTCAGCCTCACCGTCAAACGGTATCTCGACGCCGGAACGGCGAAGCCGCGAGTCAGCCTATTCCGAATCGCTCGCTGGCCCGGACACCGGGCAGACGATGTTGCGGATCGGCCCAACAACAGTCAGGAGGGCATAGCGGATGAGATTCGATCCAAGGCTTCGCGTGCCGGAGTCGGATTGCTATGACATCGAGTTGGCGATCGCGCCGCCCGGCGAAGCCTTCATCACGAGCAGCTATGACGCGGCGCTTGCTGCCGAGGTTCAGGACGATGAGATTCTGATTCGGGCGGCGACCGGCGGGGAAGTCACGGAGTTGTTGACCGTCGGAGGATATGAGGATGATGGCCTCGATTGGCCCGGTGATCCTGCCGTGCCGACGGGCTACGTCATAGAATGGTGCGAGACCGCGGACTGCGATGTCGTCAGCGAACCTGGCTGCCGCCTCTGGTCGGGTGAAGTGATCCTGAGTTCGGGCAAGGGCATTGCCGGCCCCTTCTATGTCTTTGAGCAGGCTGCCTGCGCCTGGGCCTTCTCGACGGCGCTCGGGCTGCCGGAGGAGGAGGTTTTCGAGGCGCAGGTGGTCCCCTACGCCTGCGCCTTGAGTCGCG
>DATJTV010000005.1:0-3468 GCA_035503055.1 Acetobacteraceae bacterium | reverse complement strand
GGGCTCGATGATCGCCGCGGCGATATCCTCGTCCGCGGCGAAGGCGGCGGCGAGCTCCGCTTCGTTGCCCGCTTCGAGCAGCCGCACCTTGGCCGCGATCCCGCCCAGCACGCCCACCGTGGGCGTGCCGTCGAAATGGCTTGCGTAGCCGGTGGTCATATGGTCGTGCCAGCCGTGGAAATGGCCCTTGAACCGAAGCAGCGTGTTGCGGCCGGTGAAGGCGCGCGCGAGCCGGACCGCCATCAGCGTCGCCTCGGTGCCGGAGGAGGTGAAGCGCAGGCGTTCGGCGAACGGCACCAGGCGGCGCACCGCGGCGGCCCAGCGCACCTCGCCCGGGTGGTTGGCGCCGAAATGCGTGCCCGCGGCGAGTGCGGCCTCGACGGCGCGGCTTACCGTCGGGTGCCGGTGGCCAAGCAGCAGCGCCCCGTGCCCGCCGAAATAGTCGACATATTCGTTCCCATCGACGTCCCATTTGCGCGGGCCCTCGGCGTGGGTGACGTAAATCCCATAGGGATCGATGTGACGCGCGTCGTGGGTGATGCCGCTCGGGAGAAGCGTGGCGGCTTCGCGCGCAAGCTCTGCCGAGCCGGCCGTGCGGGCGCGGTACGCGGCGACGATGCGCGAATTGGTTTTCACGGCTTCGAGCGGGTTGTCCATCTTGTGCGGTCCTGCGCTTGACGGGGATGGCGCACTATGCGCCGCTTCGCGCGGCCTGGGGAGCCTCGCCGGGCGACGAGGGATGCTCCGGACCTCTATGCCAAGCTCTTGGAGGTCACGACCCCTGAGCGACGCGGGCTCGGCCCGCGCGGTCTTGGCGGACGGTGGCGGCACTGAGCGGAAGACGTAGCGACCCTTCTGCACCAAAGTATAGGGCTTCTCGTCCGCATTGGTGACACGCGGGTACCCTCGTCCAATATTTCGGCGCGTCGCCTGGTGCTATCCTTTTGTTGTTTCCTCCCATGGCCGGATTTCGCCTCCTCCCGGCCCAACTTGAAACCCCCCCGACCCCCCGGGGGGGATTTTTTCAAATGCCGGCTTAGGCATTCGGGAGCACCGTCGCATGGCCGACCATCCTCCGCCATCCTCTGCCGGCAAGCCGAGCGTTGGCGTGAACGAGCCGGAGGCCGGCCCGGTGTTCGAGCCGTACGAGAGCCCGGCCGGCGGCTGGGGCGCACTCCGTGCCACCGCGCACGCGCTTCGTGAGCAGAGCATCCTGCTCAAGGGGTCGAAGGCGCTGCTCTCGATGAATCAGCCCGATGGCTTCGACTGTCCGGGATGCGCGTGGCCGGATCCGAAGCACACCAGCTCCTTCGAGTTCTGTGAGAACGGCGCGAAGGCGGTTTCCTTCGAACTGACCAAGCGAAAGGTGACCCGCGAGTTCTTCGCCGCGTACAGCGTGAGCGCATTGGCCCGGCAGAGCGATTACTGGCTGGAGGAACAGGGGCGCCTGACCGAGCCGATGCGTTACGACAGCGCAACCGACCATTATGAGCCGATCTCCTGGGACGATGCCTTCGCCATGATCGGGGGGCGCCTTCGCGCCCTGGAGAGCCCCGACCGGGCGGACTTCTACACTTCGGGGCGCTGCTCCAACGAGGCCGCGTTTCTCTACCAGCTCTTCGTCCGCCGGTTCGGAACCAATAACTTTCCGGACTGCTCCAACATGTGCCACGAGGCGACCAGCGTCGGCCTGCCGGAGAGCATCGGCATCGGCAAAGGGACCGTTCTGCTCGAAGACTTCGAGAAGACGGATGCGATCTTCGTGATCGGGCAGAATCCCGGCACCAACAGCCCGCGGATGATGACGTCGCTGCGTCAGGCATCGCGTCGCGGCGTGCCGATCGTGGTGCTCAATCCGCTCCATGAGCGGGCGCTGGAGCGGTTCGCCGCACCGCAGGACCCGGTCGAGATGATGACGTTCAGTTCGACCCGGATCGCCAGCGAATATTGCCAGGTCGGTGTCGGCGGTGACGTCGCGGCCCTGAAGGGCGTGATGAAGTTCGTTCTCGAGGCGCACGAGGCAGCCATTGCCGCGGGCGGGGCGCCGGTCCTGGATCTGCCCTTCATCGCGGAGCATACGCTCGGATTCGAGGCGCTGGCGGCGGATCTGCGGCGCACGCCCTGGGATGACATCGTGCGCATCTCGGGGCTGACCCGGACACAGATCGAGCGAGTGGGCCGGATTTATGTCCGGTCCAAGTCCGTCATCATCTGCTACGGCATGGGCCTGACCCAGCACCGCTACGGCACCGAGAACGTGCAGCAGATCGCCAATCTCCTTCTGATGCGGGGCAATTTCGGCAGGCCGGGGGCGGGTATCTGTCCCGTCCGCGGCCATTCCAACGTGCAGGGCGACCGGACCGTCGGGATCGACGAGAAGCCGAGCGGAGAACTGCTGGACCAGATCGAGAAAGTGTTCGGGTTCGCCCCACCCCGGCATCACGGGCGCGCGGTCGTGGACACGCTGCAGGCGATGATCGACGGCCGGTCCGAAGTATTCGTGGCGCTCGGCGGGAATTTCGTCGCCGCCGTCCCGGACGCGGAGATCGCCGCGGAGGCGATGCGGCGGCTGAAGCTTACCGTCGGGATCAATACGAAGCTCAATCGCGGCCATCTCGTGCACGGGGAGGAGGCGTTGATCCTGCCCTGCCTTGCCAGAAGCGATATCGATATCCAGGCGAGCGGCCCGCAGAGCGTCACGGTCGAGGACAGCATGTCGATGGTGCATGCCTCGGGCGGCCTCGTCGCGCCGCCGAGTCCGGATCTCAAATCCGAGGTGTCGATCGTGTGCGGGATGGCGCGCGCGACCTTGCCGGGGAGCGAAATCGATTGGGACGCCCTCGAGGCCGATTACGACCTGATCCGCGAGAAGATCTCGGCGGTGTTTCCCAGGCTCTTCGCCGACTTCAATGCGCGTATCCGCGTCCCGGGCGGGTTTCATCTCGATAACGGCCCGCGGAGGCGGGAATGGCGCACGCCGAGCGGGCGCGCCAACTTCCTTGTTTGCGAGGGGCTTGCCGAGGATCCCGATGTCGGAGACCCCGCCGCGCTGCGGCTGACGACGATTCGCAGTCATGACCAGTACAACACCACGATCTACGGACTCGATGATCGCTACCGCGGGGTGTTCGGGGGCCGGATGGTGGTGTTCATGAACGAGCGCGACATGGTCGCCCGCGGGATCGCGCCGGATTCGCTCGTCGAGCTCGAATCGGTCACCGAGGGCGGCGATGTGCGCCGAACTGCGAGCGGCTTCAAGGCGCGGCCGTACAATATCCCGCCCGGGTCGATCGCGGCCTATTATCCCGAGACCAACGGCCTCTTGCCGCTAAGTCATCATGACAGGAAGAGCAAGACTCCGTCGGCGAAGTCGATCCCCGTCATCGTCAGACCCATGGCGGCCTAACTCATCAGATCTCTCAACGCATGCGCGGAGCCGCCCCCGAGGCCCGAAGATCGACCGGCGAA
>DATJTV010000004.1:0-18628 GCA_035503055.1 Acetobacteraceae bacterium | reverse complement strand
CTGGTAGGGCGTGGGCTTGCCGGCTGCGAGCTCGCCGGGATAGCCCTGGGTCTCGGCGGTGGCGACGAGGGGGCCGAGCGGGCTCTCCGCGGCGTCCGCCGAGGCGACCCAATAGAGGCCGTTCTTCTGGCCGGGCGTGCTGACGAACCGCTCGGCGAACGTGGCCGCGCCCTCGTTTCCGGTCAGCTTGAAATAGGCCCACTCGGCGTCGACGCAGGCGAGCAGCGTGCGGATGGCCTCGATCTCGTTGCGGCCGATCCGCCGATCGACCAGCTCCTGCGCCCCGGCCGCGGCGTCGAAGCGCCACCGCCCGCTCGTCTCGACGATCGGGATCGGAAGCTGCCAATCGTTCGGGCCGACCTCAAGCATCGTCTCGCCGGCGCTGCCGGGAACGAGCGCGTGGTGCTCGGCGTAGGAGGCGAGGAAGCGCTTGGCGGATTCGGCGTCGGCGTAAGCGTCGCCCGAGGAGACGAGCTTCTCGCTGCCGGGGCCGAGAACGACGTAGATCTGTTGCGGGACATTGGCCTGCACGGCCGCGACGAGCGCCGCGACCGCCTGTTCGGGCGTGGCGAAGGTCTCCTGCGGCGCGGAGGCCTGAATGGGCGCGGGCTTCGCGCCGGTTTGCGCGCGCGCGGGCGCGGCGAGGACGAGAGGCGCGAGCAGTGCCGCGAGCGCAAGCCGAGCAAGGAGGCGGGCGAGGGGCCCTGCGCTGATCCTCATGCGGGTCCTCCCCTCATCGATGCTTCCTCTCATCGGCGATACACCCCGCCACCACCCGCCGGCCGGCCGCCGCCGCCGCGGGCCGGCTGGCTGAAGGAGCGGCTCTGCGCGCCGCGGTTGCCGTACTGGGTGGCGCGCGCGCCTTCGTTGACGCCGCCGAACGCGCCGCCGTTGCTTGGGGCGGGGCGCGACGGGGCCGCGGGACGGTTAGGCGGCGGCGCAGCCGGACGGTTGGGCGGCGGCGCAGCCGGACGGTTGGGCGGGGTCGCGGGACGATTGGGCGGCGCGGCCGGACGGTTCGCCGCCTGCCCGGGCGGAGAAGCCGGGCGGTTGGGCGGCGTTGCCGGGCGGTTGGGCGGGGTCGCGGGAGGGTTGGGCGGCGCGCCCGTCCCGGCCGGTGGGCGGCTCACCAGCGACGACGGCACCTGCACGGCCTGGCGGCCGATCGCGTTCGGCGGCAGGCCGTTCAGCCGCGCGGGCGCGCCGACCGGGCCGGAGGGGGCGCGCACGGGGCGGCCGCCGACGCCGGGCGGCGGCGCGCGCCAGACATTGGACTGAATCGCCGTCCGGTTGACGTTGATGTTGTTGTAGCGATTGACGTTCACGTTGACGTTGCCGCGGTACCAGGAGGGCTGCGCCCAGCCCCAGAGAGAGCCGACGACCGCGACGCCGGCCGCGAAGGCAAGCCCGGAGACGAAGGCATTGGCGGCGACATAGCCGGGCGGCGGCGGGTAATAGACGGGCGGATACGCCGCGTATGGCCAGGCGCCGTAAACGACCGTGGGATTGTAGACCGGGACGTAGACGACCTGTGGATTGGCGGGCTGGATGACGATCGCGCCCTGGTCGGTCGAGACGGTCTGCTGCGCCGTGCTCTGGAGCGTGCCGGCCTGCTCGGCCTGCGCCCGGAGCCGCTGGACGGAGTTCATCACATCCGCCTGCTGCGTCGCGAAGGCGTAGCCCAACTGCTGGGTCCAGCTCAGGTTGCTGTTCAGCATCGAGAGCACCTGCGGGAACGGCACCAGGGACTTCACGCTCGGGTCCCAGCTCTGGCTTGCCAGCGCCGCCGTGAGCGCGTCGCCCTGAAGCCCAGCGTTCCCCGGTTGTTCGAGCCACCGCGACGCCTCGACGATCTCCACCGGGAAGGTTGAGGCCATCAGGACCTGGGTCAGCAGCGCATCCGGATAGAGCGCGATCGGCGCCAGCATCGCGTCGAGCTGCTCCGCGTTATACGTCGTGGGCGCGCTCTCCTGCGCGAGCGCAGGCACCGGTATCACCAGCCATGCGGGGGGCAGGGCCAGGACGATGCTCGTCGCGAGCGCCACGAGGCGGGCGGCGGGACCGCGCATCAAATGATCTCCGTCGGCCTAGCTCGGATGAATATGCGTGATCTTCGAGCCCTCGATGCCGATGCCGGCCATCAGCCCCTGCTGGCCGAACGGCACCGCGTAGACATCCTGCGTCAGCGTGGTGCTGGTAACGCTGGCGGCCGCCCCCTTGTCGATGACGACGACGGAAGGGCCCGAGCCGATCGACCAGCCCTCGCTCGACTTGAGATAGTTCAATGCCGAATCGGTCATGAAGAAGAGCACATAGCTGAAGGACTGGGCGCCGAACTGAAGCCCGAAGGAGAGGGCCGAGATGTTATAGTAGCCGATCGCGTTGCCGTTGACGAGCAGCGCGCCGTCTCCCGTCTGCCCGCCGACGAAGAAGCCGCCCTTGACGATCTGCGGGAAGACCAGGATGGCCTTCGCGCGCTGGCCGAGCGTGCGCGTGTGCGGCTCGTCGGCGTAGAGCTGCTGGAGCGCGACGCGCGAATTCTGCGTGAGCTGGCTCGCCGAGGCGGCCTCCGCTTGCTTCGGCTCGAGGGCGAGCGCTGCCGCGAGGAGCGCGAGGCCGCCGGGCAAGGCCTGTCTGGCGAGCAGGCCGCGCCTCGTGCACAGCTCGCGCCTGGTCTCGGAAACGCGCATCATGATCTCCTCGTGATTGCGATAGGATCCACCGCCGCCCGAAGCTCGTTTCAGTCGCGGCGAGAATAGGCCCCGGTCAGGCTGCGCGGAAGGTATGGTGTCGGCCGGGTCAGTGCGCCTTCACGTCCTGGCGGACGCGGAACGCGGGCTCGGTCTTGGAACGAATCTCCTCGACCGTCACGTCCGGGGCAAGCTCGAGAAGCGTGAGCCCGTCCGCGCCGACCTCCAGCACCGCAAGGTCGGTGATGATGAGATCGACCACGCCCTGACCGGTCAGCGGCAGCGTGCAGCGCTTGAGGATTTTGGGCTCGCCCTTGGCGATGTGCTCCATCACGACGACGACGCGCGGAACCCCGGCGACGAGGTCCATCGCCCCACCCATGCCCTTCACCATCTTGCCGGGCACCATCCAGTTCGCGAGGTCGCCGTTCTCCGCCACCTGCAGGGCGCCGAGGATGGAGATGTCGATATGACCGCCGCGCACCATGCCGAAGGAGGCGGCGCTGTCGAAATAGGAGCTGAGCGGTAGCTCGGTCACCGTCTGCTTGCCGGCGTTGATGAGGTCCGGGTCCTCCTCGCCCTCGAAAGGAAAGGGACCCGTGCCGAGCATGCCGTTCTCGCTGTGCAGCAAAATCGTCATGCCTTCGGGGATGTGGTTGGCGACCAGCGTCGGGATGCCGATGCCGAGATTGACGTAGAATCCGTCCTGCAATTCGTGCGCCGCACGGGCGGCCATCTCATCGCGGGTCCAGGGCATGGCTGCTCTCCTCAATAGCGCTTGCGCACGGTGCGCTGCTCGATCGGCTTCGAGACGGTCTCCAGCCGGACGATGCGGTTGACGAAGATGCCGGGGGTGACGATGTGATCGGCGTCGATCCTGCCGTTCTCGACCAGCTGCTCGACTTCCGCGACCGTCACCTTGGCCGCGGTCGCCATGATCGGGTTGAAGTTCCGCGCCGTCTTCCGATAGACGAGATTGCCCTCGTGATCGGACGTCCAGGCATGGACGATCGCGAGATCGGCGACGAGCCCCCGCTCCATCACGTAGGTCTTGCCGTCGAAAATCTTCGTCTCCTTGCCTTCGGCGATCGCGGTGCCGGCGCCGGTCGCGGTGTAGAAGGCAGGAATGCCGGCCCCGCCGGCGCGGATGCGTTCCGCGAGCGTGCCTTGGGGGTTGAACTCGATCTCGAGCTCGCCCGCGAGATATTGCTTGGCGAACGTCGCGTTCTCCCCCACGTACGAGCTGATCATTTTTCGAATTTGCCGCGTCTCGAGGAGCACGCCGAGGCCCGCGCCGTCGATTCCCGCATTGTTCGAAACAACGGTGAGATTCCTGACCCCCGAATCGCGGATCGCCTCGATCAGCGCGCCCGGGATGCCGCAGAGCCCGAAGCCGCCGGACATGATGAGCATGCCGTCCTTCAGAACGTCGGCGAGCGCCTCCTTCGCACCCGGGTAGATCTTGTTCACTGCCATCGCATTCAACTCCCTTCAGGACGCGCCGGCCGGCTTGAGCTTGAGGATCGCCCGCGCCTGCCCGGGCGTAGCGACGGGGCGCCCGTATTCTGCGCAAAGACCGGCGACCCGGGAAACCAGCTCGGCATTGCTCGCGGCCAGCCTCTCTTTGTCCCAGCGGACATTGTCCTCGAGCCCGGTGCGACAATGCCCGCCCATCTCGAGCGCCCAGCGGTTCACCTCGAGCTGGTAGCGCCCGATCCCCGCCGCCGTCCAGGTGGCCTCGGGAAGCACCTTCTTCAGCTCGGCAAGCTCGAAATCGAAAATCTCGCGCCGGACCGGGAGCGCGTGCTTGACGCCGAGCACGAACTGCACGTGCGGCGGCGGCTTGAGCAGCCCCTCGCGCACGAGATCGGCGGCGTTGTAGAGCATGGCGAGATCGAAAATCTCGATCTCCGGCTTCACGTCATACTCGAGCATCGTGCGCGCGAGGGCGCGGACGAAGTCGGGCGGGTTCTCATAGACGATGGTCGGGAAGTTCACCGAGCCGGTGGCGAGCGAGGCCATGTCGGGCGCGAGATGGAGCATGCTGCCGCGCTGATCGAGCGCGCGGCCGCGCCCGCCGGTGGAGAACTGGACGATCATGCCCGGGCAGTGCTTGCGGATCCCCTCCTGGAGCCGCGCGAAGCGCTCGGGATCGGAGCTCGAGTTCTCCTGCTCGTCGCGCACATGCACATGGGCGAGCGCCGCACCCGCCTCGAACGCCGCGTGGGTCGATTCGATCTGCTCGGGAACCGAGATCGGGACCGCCGGATTGTCCTTCTTGCGCGGGACCGATCCGGTGATGGCCACCGAGATGATGCAGGGCTCGGACAAAATGCTTTCCTCCTCAGCCTTATATGAGCGGGCGCGCGGCCGCCAGCACGCGGTCGATGAAAGAAGAGGCGCTGCCGAGATAGTTCGCGGGATCGGTCAGCCGGCCGATTGCCTCTTCGTCGAGATGCGAAGCGACAACGGGCTCCGCGCCGAGCGCCTCCTTGAGCGTGATGCGCTCCTCGCGTGCGCGGCCGGCGGCGCGGGCGAGCACATGATGCGCCTCGCCGCGGCCGAGATGGGGGGCAAGACCCATCATCACCGCTTCGGCGAGGATCAGCCCGCCGCCTTCGTCGAGGTTCTTGCGCATTCGCGCGGCATCGATTTGCATACCCTCGGCGATGGTGCGCGCGTGCAGAAGTGCGCCGTGGGTAAGGACGAATTCTTGCGGCAGCGCCAGCAGCTCCGCCTGCCAGGGCCCGGTCGCGCGCTCGTGGTCGGAGGCCATCGCGCCCAGCATCACCGGCACGAGCGCCGCCACCACGCGTTGCGCGGCGAGAATATATTCGGCGGCGATCGGGTTGCGCTTCTGCGGCATCGTCGAGGAGGAGCCGCGCCCTTCGATATGCGGCTCGGCAAGCTCGGCGATCTCCGATTGCGCGAGCAGCGCGACGTCGGTCGCGATCTTGGCGAGGCTCCCCGAAACAAGCCCGAGGAAGCAAGCCACTTCGGCGAATCCGTCGCGCGAGACGTGCCAGGGGGCGGCCGGCGCGGAAAGGCCGAGCTCCGCGGCGAGGCCCTCCATCACCGCGAGCCCCTGCGGCCCAAGCGAGGCGAGCGTGCCCGCCGCACCGCCGAACTGCACCATCGCGACACGGCCGGCGATCTCGGTGAGGCGCTCGAGATGCGTGACCAGAGGCTGCATCCAGATCGCGCATTTGAGGCCGAAGGTGATCGGCAGCGCCTGTTGCAGATGCGTCCGCCCGGCCATCACCGTGTGCCGGTGCGCCTTCGCCTGGCGGGCGAGCGCCGCGAGGATCGCCGCGATCTCGTCCCGGATCAACCAGAGCCCGTCGCGCACCATCAGCACGAGCGCGGTATCCATGATGTCCTGGGTGGTGGCGCCCCAATGGGTCCAGCGCCCGGCCTCGCCGGCCTTTGCACTCAATCCCGCGACCACGCCGACGACCGGGTAGCCGACATTGCGCACGCTCGCCGCGAGTGCGGCGGTATCGAGGGGATCGGACGCGGCGGCCTCGGTGATGGCGCGCGCGGCGTCGGGCGGAATGATGCCGAGCCCGGCCTGGACCCGCGCCAGCGCGGCCTCCACCTCCAGCATGCGCCGGAGATAGGCGCGATCGTCGAAGGCGGCGCGCATGGCGTCGGACCCGTAGAGCGTGCCGAACACCGGGCTGTCGGCGGGATTGACGGGCATGGAGGATCGTTCGGTTTCGCGGGAGAGCGGCGGTGACAATCGTGCATCGGTCTTGCACGGTCAAGCGCATGGGCGGAGTGTGAAGGGATGCCGGAAGTGAGCGCAGGGCCGTCTCACCGGATCATCGTCGTGGGTGGGGGCGCCGCGGGGCTGGAGCTGGCGACCGCGCTCGGCAACGGCCCGGGCAAGCGAGGGCTCGCCGCGATCACGCTGATCGAGAAGACGCGGACGCATCTCTGGAAGCCGCTGCTGCACTCGGTCGCGGCCGGCAGCATGGATCCGGATGAGCACGAGCTCAATTATCTCGCCCAGGCGCACTGGCACCATTTCCGCTTCCGCTTCGGCGAAATGACCGGGCTCGATCGCGCCGAGCGCCTCGTGCGCGTCGCCGCCACGAAAGACGAGGAGGGACGGGAGATCACGCCGTCGCGCGCCTTCCCTTACGATACGCTGGTGATCGCGGTCGGCAGCGTGACCAACGATTTCGGCACGAAGGGGGTCGCGGCGCATGCGATCCCGCTCGAGACCGCCGAGCAGGCGGCGCGCTTCAACCGCCGGCTCGTCAATGCCTGCATCCGCGCGCACGCGCAGCCCGGGCCGGTGCGGCCTGGCCAGCTCCATGTCGCGATCATCGGCGCCGGCGCGACGGGGACCGAGCTGGCGGCGGAGCTTTACCAGTCCGTCCGCGAGGTGATTGCGTACGGGCTCGACCGCGTCGATCCCAAGCGCGATGTCCGGATCGTGCTGATCGAGGCCGCGGAGCGCATCCTGCCGGCCCTGCCGGCGCGGATCTCGGAGGCGACGGGGAAGCTGCTCGCGGATCTCGGGGTCGAGGTCCGGACCGGGGCGCGCGTCGCCGAGGTGACCGCGGAGGGCGTGCGGCTCACGAATGGGGATTTCATCCAATCCGAGCTGGTCGTGTGGGCGGCGGGGGTCAAGGCGCCCGACACGCTCGCCAAGCTCGACGGGCTGGAGACCAACCGGCTCAACCAGCTCGTGGTGCTGCCGACGCTGCAGACGACGCGTGATGAGAGCATCTTCGCGATCGGCGATTGCGCGGCACTGCCTTGGCGCGGGCACGCGGGCGACGTGCCGCCGCGCGCCCAGGCCGCGCACCAGGAGGCATCGCACCTCGCCCGGCAATTGCCTCGCCGGATCGCGGGCGCGCCGCTTCAGCCCTTCGAATATCGCGATTTCGGCTCGCTCGTCTCGCTCGGGAAATATACGACCGTGGGCAACCTGATGGGCTCGCTGCTCGGCAAGGGCTTCTTCATCGAAGGCGTGATTGCGCGGCTGATGTACCGCTCACTCTACAAGATGCACGAGCGCGCGCTCTACGGAACGGCGGCGACGCTGGCGACCACGCTCGGGCGCGGGCTCACAAGGCGGCCTCACCCGCTGGTGAAGCTGCACTAGCCCTCGTAGTTCTCCGCGACCAACCGATCGAGCAGCCGCACGCCGAAGGACGTCGCCCCCTTCGGCACGAGGGCCGCATCCTTCGCGGCCCACGCCATGCCGGCAATATCGAGATGGGCCCAGGGTTTCTCGTTGACGAAGCGCTGCACGAACTGCGCCGCGGTGATCGCGCTGCCGGGCCGGCCGGTGACGTTCTTCATATCCGCGATGTCGGACTTGAGCTGCTTGTCATAGCCCTCGCCGAGCGGCATCCGCCAGACGCGCTCGCCCGTCTCCTTGCCTGCCTTGAGCAGCTTCTCGGCGAGCGCGTCGTCGTTGCTGAAAAGGCCAGCCTGCTCATGGCCGAGGCTCACGATGATCGCGCCGGTGAGCGTCGCGAGATCGATCATGAAGCGCGGATCGAAACGGCTCTGGCAGTACCAGAGCACGTCCGCGAGCACGAGCCTTCCTTCGGCGTCGGTGTTGATGACCTCGACGGTCTGGCCCGACGCGGTCTTGACCACATCGCCCGGCCGCTGCGCGGTGCCCGAGGGCATGTTCTCGACCAGCCCGACGAGCCCGACCGCATTGACCGGTGCCTTGCGGGCCGCGAGCGCGCGCATCAGACCGACCACGGTGCCGGCACCGGCCATGTCCCACTTCATGTCCTCCATGCCGCCGGCCGGCTTGATCGAGATTCCTCCGGTGTCGAACGTCACACCCTTGCCGATGAAGGCGAGCGGCTTCTCGGCTGCCCGCGCGCCCTGCCATTGCAGCACAACCATGCGCGGCTCGTTGGCACTGCCCTGCGCGACGCCGAGCAGCGCGCCGAAGCCCAATTCCCGCATCTCCGCGGGCCCCAGCACCTCGACTGAAAGGCCGAGGTCCGAAAGAGACCGGCAGCGCTCGGCGAACTCCGCCGGATTGAGCACGTTCGCCGGCTCGCTCACCAGGTCGCGCGTGAAGAAGGCGCCCTCCGCGAGCGCCTGCATCGGCGCATGGGAAGCGCGTGCAGCTCCAGGATCGGCGGCCAGCACCGAAAGCCGCGCGAGCCTCGGCTTCTCGTCCGCCTTCTCCTGCGTGCGATAGCGATCGAACCGATAGCTCCGGAGCACCGCACCGTGCGCGGCCGCGGCGGCAAGCTCGGGCGCCAGCAGATCCGCCGCCAGCGCCGCCGCCGGCTCGCGCGCCAACAGGGAGGCCGCCGTCCCGCCGGCCTCCTCGACAAGAAGCCGCGTGCGCTCGGCGGCCTTGCCGAGGCCGACCGCGACCACGCGCGCGAGCCCGGCGCCTGGTGCCAGAATGGTGGCGCTCTGGCCCTTCTTGCCGGTAAACTCGGCGGAAGCGAGCGCACGCCCGATTGCGCCCCCGGTCGCCTGCTCCGCCGCCTGCCACACGCCCGCGGGCGCTTCGCCTTCGCCGATCAGCAGAGCGAGCGCGCCCGAAGTCGGAAGCGCTGCGGCGGCAAAGGCGATCTCCAGCATCTCGAGCAGCTCCATCCCGGCAACTACTCGCCAAACTAGCAACCAGCCTGTCGTTTGCCATGCCCGGGGGGCACGACTATCAGGAGCGCCATGGAAACACAGAACGACGCAGCCCTCCTCTCGCTCGCGGCCACGCTCGCAAGACGCGCCGCCGCCGCGATCATGGAAATCCGCGCGCACGGCTTCGCCGTCGAGAAAAAGTCCGACGCCTCGCCCGTCACCGCGGCCGACCGCGCGGCCGAGGCGCTGATCGTCGCCGGGCTGCGCGAGGCCGCGCCGGCGATCCCGGTCATCGCCGAGGAGGAGGTCGCGGCCGGACGCGTCACCGCGGCGAGCCCGCTCTTCTGGCTGGTCGATCCGCTGGACGGGACCCGCGAATTCGCCGCCGGTCGCGACGAGTTCGCGGTGAACGTGGGGCTGGTGCGCAACGGACGGCCGCATCTCGGTGCCGTCGGCTTGCCGGCCACCGGCGAGCTCTATCTCGGCATCGTCGGCACCGGCGCGTGGCGGGAGGACCGCGCAGGCCACCGCACACCCATCAGCGCCCGCACGCCCCCGTCGTCGGGCCTCGACGTCATGGCCTCGCGCCACTACGCGGACGATCCGCGGCTCGCTGCCTACCTCAACGGGCGAACCGTCGCCTCCGTCACCAATATCGGCTCGGCGATGAAGTTCTGCCGCCTCGCCGAAGGCAAGGCCGATCTCTACCCGCGGCTCGGCAGGACCATGGAATGGGATACCGCCGCGCCCCAGGCGGTGCTCGAGGCGGCGGGCGGGCACGTGCTCACGCTCGAGGGCACGCCACTCGGCTACGGCAAGCCGGGCTGGGAAAACCCGCCCTTCATCTGCACCGGAAAATAATGCCGGCCGAATGCCTCGCGGCTGACGAAGCGGGGATCGCCCGGGCCGCCACCCTCCTGCGCGAGGGCAAGCTCGTCGCCTTCGGGACCGAAACGGTCTACGGCCTCGGCGCGGACGCCACCAACGAAGACGCCGTTTCCGCCATCTTCGCCGCCAAGGGCCGCCCCTCCTTCAACCCATTGATCTGCCACTACGCCTCCGCCGAGGCCGCCTTCGCCGACGTCGTCGCCAACGACCTCGCCCTCCGGCTTGCGGACAAATTCTGGCCCGGCCCGCTCACCCTCGTCCTGCCGCGCCTTCCTTCCTCACGCGTGGTGCAAGCCGCCGCCGCGGGCCTCCCCACCCTCGCCGTCCGCGTGCCCGCCCACCCCATCGCGCGCCAGCTCCTCGCTTCCGTCCGCCTACCGATCGCCGCCCCCTCCGCCAACCGCTCCGGCCGCGTGAGCCCGACGACTCCCGCCCACGTCCTCGCCGACCTCGAGGACGCAATCGCCGCCATCCTCGAGAGCGGCCCCACCTCCATCGGCGTCGAATCGACCGTGATCGACCTCAGCTCCCCCGAACCACGCCTCCTCCGCCCCGGCGGCCTGGCCATCGAGGCGATCGGCCCCCTCGCCGCTCCTCCACCCGACCACCCCCCCACGGCGCCGGGCATGCTCGCCTCCCACTACGCCCCCAGCCTCCCCCTCCGCCTGGTCGCCACCCGCGTCTCCCCCGACGAGGCCCTGCTCGCCTTCGGCCGCCCCCTCCCAGGCGCCCATACAACCTTCCAACTGAGCTTCTCCGAAAACCTCGCGGAAGCGGCCCAACGACTCTTCGCCGGCCTGCGCACCCTCGACGAAGAGGGCATACGCCTTGGCCTCCGCGGCATCGCCGCCATGCCCATCCCGGCCCGCGACCTCGGCCTCGCCATCACCGACCGGCTGCGCCGCGCTTCGGCGGGAGGCAGGGCAAGGCCAGGGGCTCTGCCCCTGGACCCCGCCAAGGGCGGAGCCCTTGGAACCCATTCGTTTGCTCGGCAGCGAGGCTGACGCCCGGCGTCCCAGCGCTATGCCTGGCGTCTCGGCGCAGCAACCGCTCTGCCCTTGGCGCGTACGCGCCAAGGGCAGAGCGGTTGCTGCGCCGAACAGGCCCGCCCCCCCCCGCCACCCCGAGAACGTCCACCGCCGGTGGGGCGGCCAACATCGCAAAAAGTTCGGGGGGTCTGGGGCCTCAAGGCCCCAGCGGGGGTTCCAAGGGGGCAGAGCCCCCTTGGTCTTACGGTGGATCGGAGTGGATCCGCTCCTGCCAGAGGGTGATGTTGTGGTTCTGGCCGGCGAGGGTACGGGAGAAGGCGTGGCCGCCGAGGCCGTCGGCGACGAAGTAGAGGTCGGGGCTTTGTGTTGGGTGGAGGGTGGCGGTGATGGCGGCGGTGCCGGGTGCGTCGATCGGGCCCGGTGGGAGGCCGGTGATGCGGTAGGTGTTGTAGGGGCTGTCGGTTGCGAGGTCGGCCTGGGTCAGCGGGTGGGGGAGTGTGCCGGCGCCTTTGCTGGCGGCGTAGATGGCGGTGGGGTCGGCCTGCAGTTTCATGCCGAGGCGGAGGCGGTTCTCGAAGACGGCGGCGATGCGGGGCCGTTCGCCGGGAAGCGCGGTTTCGCGTTCGACGATGCTGGCGAGGGTGAGGGCCTGGACGGGCGTTGAGAGTGGGAGATCCGGGGCGCGGGCGGCCCAGAGGGTGGCGAGGATGTGGGTGAGGGCGGCGTGGGCGCGGGCGATGATTGCGCTGCGGGGGGTGCCGTAGAGGTAGTCGTAGGTGTTGGGCAGGACCCAGCCTTCGGCGGGCAGGCGGGCGGGGCCGGTGAGCGCGGGCGCGTGCTCGAGGAGGGCGGTGATCTGTTGGGCGGTCAGGCCTTCGGGGATGGTCACCCGGTGCTCGACGGGGGGTGCGGTGCGGAGGATGGCGAGCACGGTGGCGAACGAGGCGTGGGCGGGGAATTGGAGCTCGGCGGCGTGGAGCGGGCCGGCGCGGCTTGTGGCGAGGGCGGCGAGGGCGAAGAGGCGGGGGGCGCGGATGACGCCGGCTTTGGCGAGGGCGTTGGCGACTTCGGTGGTGGTGCCGGCGGGGATGACGACGGCGCGCGCGGCGAGGAGCGGCCCGGGCGTGCGGTAGCGCCAGGTGGCGGCGCCGATGACGCCGCCGATGGCAAGTGCTGCGCAGAGGCAGAGGCCGAGGGCGGCGAGCGCCCATTCGACCCCCCGCCGGCGGTGGGGCGTTTCAGGCGGCGGCGCGAACGACGATGGAGGCATTGGTGCCGCCGAAGCCGAAGCTGTTCGACAGCGCCATTCGGATCGGCCGCCGTTGGGCGGTGTGGGCCACGCGGTCGATCACGCTTTCGCGGCTCGGGTGGTCGAGGTTGAGGGTCGGCGGGGCGACGCCGTCGCGGACAGCGAGGATCGAGAAGATCGCCTCGGCCGCCCCGGCGGCGCCGAGCAGGTGCCCGATCGCGGATTTGGTGGAGGACATGGCGACGTTCTTCGCCGCCGGCCCGAACAGGCGCTCGACCGCCTCGAGCTCGAGGTCGTCGGCGAAGGTCGAGGTGCCGTGCGCGTTCACGTACTGGATATCGTCCACGGTGACGCGGCTGTTGCGGAGTGCGGCCTGCATGGCGCGGAGGGCGCCTTCGTGGCCGGGTGGCGGGGCGGTGATGTGGTAGGCGTCGCCGGAGAGGCCGTAGCCGGCGATCTCGCCGTAGATGTGGGCGCCGCGCTTCGTGGCGTGCTCGTATTCCTCGAGCACGACGACAGCCGCGCCCTCGCCCATGACGAATCCGTCCCGGTCTTTGTCCCAGGGGCGCGAGGCGCGGGCGGGGGAATCGTTGAAGCCGGTGGAAAGTGCGCGGGCGGCGCAGAAGCCGGCGAGGCCGAGGGCGCAGATCGGTGCCTCGGCGCCGCCGGCGACCATCACGTCCGCGTCGCCGAAGATGATGAGCCGCGCGGCGTCGCCGATCGCGTGCACGCCGGTGGCGCAGGCGGTGACGACGGCGTGGTTGGGGCCCTTGAAGCCGTATTTGATCGAGATGTGGCCGGAGGCGAGGTTGATGAGCGCGGCCGGGATGAAGAAGGGCGAGATGCGGCGGACCTTGCCCTCGTGCATCAGCACGGCGCTATCGGCGATCGTCTGCAGCCCGCCGATGCCGGAGCCGATCATGACCCCGGTTGCGCAGCGATCCGGCTCGTCCTCGGGCTGCCAGCCCGAGGAGGCGACCGCCTCCTCCGCCGCGACGAGGGCGAGCTGGATGAAGCGGTCCATTTTCCGCTGGTCCTTGGAAGGGATCCATTCGGCGAGGTCGAGCCCGCCGTCCGCCCGGGTTCCGGGCGGCACCTGGCCCGCGATCTTGGCCGGGAGCTCGGTCACGTCGAAGGACTGGATGGCGGAGATGCCGGAGCGGCCGTTGATCAGGCGCTGCCAGACAAGCTCGACGCCAACGCCGAGCGGGCAGACGATGCCCATTCCGGTGACCACGACGCGACGCATGGCGGCGCCGTTCCCTGACACTGGCCCCAACACTACCCCCCTTGGCGGTGTCGGCCTTACGCGGCTTTCTGCTTCTCTATGTAGTCCACCGCGTCCTTCACGGTGCTGATCTTCTCCGCCGCGTCCTCGGGAATCTCCACGCCGAAGGCCTCCTCGAAGGCCATGACCAGCTCGACGGTGTCGAGGCTGTCCGCGCCCAGGTCGTCGATGAAGGAGGCTTCGGAAGTCACTTTCGACTCCTCGACGCCGAGATGCTCCACCACGATCTTCTTCACCTTGTCGGCGATTTCGCTCATCGGCTCTCCCGCTCCTTCATGCCAGTGCCTGACGACCGGCCCTGATCTCCGGCCCGACGGGACAGCCCCAATCGGCGCCACGATCCCCCTGCGGACGGCGCAAGCCGGGCGATTAGCATGGTTTTGTTGCGCCCGCCAACACGGGCCGTAAAGGCGTCTGTCACGGCATCGCCATCCCGCCATTGACGTGCAGCGTGGCGCCGGTGATCCAGGCGGCCTCCGGCGAGGCAAGATAGACCACGGAAGCCGCCACGTCTTCAGGCGTGCCGAGCCGGCCGAGTGGAATCTGCTCGGCCAGGCGCGTGCGCTGGGCCTCCGGCAGGGCGGCGGTCATCGCGGTGGCGATGAAGCCCGGGGCGATCACGTTGACGGTGATGCCGCGGGAGGCGACCTCCTGGGCGAGCGCCTTGGTCATGCCGGCGAGGCCGGCCTTGGCGGCGGCGTAGTTCGCCTGGCCGGCATTGCCGGTGGTGCCGACGATGCTGCCGATATTGATGATCCGTCCCGCGCGCCGGCGCAGCATGCCGCGAAGGGCGGCGCGGGCGAGGCGGAAGGGCGCGGAGAGATCGACCTCGAGGACGGCCTGCCAGTCCGCCTCGCCCATGCGGAGTGCCAAGCCGTCGCGGGTGAAGCCGGCATTGTTGACGAGGATGGAGAGCGAGCCGGCGAGCGATTCGGCTTCGGCGACGAGCGTGGCGGCGGCGTCCGGATCGAGGAGGTCGGCGGGGCAGACGAAGGCGCCCTCGCCCAGGGCGTCGGCGAGCTCGGCGAGGACGGAGGTGCGCGTGCCGGAGAGGACGACCTGTGCGCCCTGGGCGTGGAGCGCGCGGGCGGTCGCACTTCCGATCCCCCCTGAGGCGCCGGTGACGAGCGCCACCTGGCCGTCCAGCCGAAACATGGGCATTGCTCTAGAGTTCCTTGACGAGCGTTTCGATTTCGGGGGGCGTGCCGGCGGCCCGGACGGTGGCGTCCGGCACGGTGCGGCGGACCAGGCCGGAGAGGATTTTTCCCGCGCCCAGCTCGATGAAGCTCATCGCTCCCAAACCGAGCATCGCCATCACGCTCTCGCGCCAGCGGACGAGGCCGGTGACCTGGCGCACGAGGAGGTCCCTGATCTCGGCCGGATCCTGGGTGGGGCTTGCGGTGACGTTGCTCACGATGGGCACGGAGGGCGCTTTGAGCGTGGTTTCGGCCAGGGCTTCGGCGAGGGCGGTCGCGGCGGGCTCCATGAGCGGCGAGTGGAAGGGGGCGGAGACGGGCAGCGGCAGCGCGCGCCGCACGCCGCGCGCCTTGGCGCGCTCGATGGCGCGGGCGACGGCCTCGCGCGCCCCGGAGATCACCACCTGATCGCCGCCGTTGTCGTTGGCGACCGCGACCACTTCCGGTCCTTCGGGACCGGGTTCGGCCTCGGCGCAGATGGCGCTCGCCTGGGCGAGATCGACGCCGAGGAGGGCGGCCATCGCCCCTTCGCCGGGAGGGACGGCGCGCTGCATCGCCGCGCCGCGGCGGCGCAGGAGCCGCGCGGCGTCCGGGATCGTGAGGCTGCCGGCGGCGGCGAGCGCGCTGAACTCGCCGAGCGAGTGCCCGGCGACGACGAGGGCCTTGTCGGCGAGCGCGATGCCCGCCTCGCGCTCGAGCACGCGGACGACGGCGAGCGAGACGGCCATCAGGGCGGGCTGGGCGTTCTCGGTGAGCGTCAGCTCCTCGGGCGGGCCCTCGAACATCAGCTTCGAGAGCTTCTGGCGGAGCGTCTCGTCCACCTCTTCGAACACTTCGCGGGCGGCGGGGAAGGCTGCCGCGAGGGCGCTTCCCATGCCCACGGACTGGCTGCCCTGGCCGGGAAAGATGAAGGCGTGCACGGACATGGGGTTCCCGGGATGGGACGGCGGGAGGGTGCCGGGCGTTACTCCGAGGGCTTCGCGTCTGTCAATGCGAAGGCGGCACGGGAGGGCGGGTTGAGAAAGCGGCGGGGGCGAAAAACAATGGCGGGCTGGCGAGGGAGGAGATCCGGATGATCGCGCTCGAGGAGGCGGCGAAGGAGATGCTGCCGGTGGACGGGGCGGAGGCGGCGCTCGCAGGAAGGGTGTGGCGGCCGGAGGTCGAGGGGCCGTCGGTGGTGGCCGTGCGCGGGGGCGTACTCTTCGATATTTCCGGCAGCTTCCCGACGATGCGGGATTTGTGCGAGGCGGCGGAGCCGGCGGCTTCGATGCGTGCGGCGAAGGGCGAGCCGATCGGGGCGCTCGCGGAGGTCGCGGCAAACACGCCGCCCGAGCGTCGCGACCGGCGGAAGCCCTGGCTGCTCGCGCCGCTCGACTTGCAGGCGATCAAGGCGGCCGGGGTGACCTTCGTGGTCTCGCTCCTGGAGCGGGTGATCGAGGAGCGGGCGCGGGGGGATCTCGCCGCGGCCGGCACGATCCGGGCCGAGGTGACGCGCCTGGTGGGCGCCGACCTCGCCAAGCTGCGGCCGGGGTCGACGGAGGCGGCTTCGCTGAAGGAGGTGCTGATCGGGGCGGGGGCGTGGAGCCAGTATCTCGAGGTCGGGATCGGGCCGGACGCGGAGATCTTCACCAAGGCGCAGCCGATGTCGGCGGTCGGCACCGCGGTCGATGCCGGCATCCATCCGAAATCGTCCTGGAACAACCCCGAGCCGGAGGTGGTGCTGGCGTGCGCGTCCAGCGGGCGGATCGTCGGCGCCACGCTCGGCAACGATGTCAATCTGCGCGACTTCGAGGGCCGGTCGGCGCTGCTCCTGAGCAAGGCCAAGGACAACAACGCCTCCTGCGCAATCGGCCCGCTCCTGCGGTTGTTCGACGGCGGGTTCGGTTTGGACGAGATCCGGCGGACGGAGGTTTCGCTCACGGTGGACGGGCCCGAGGGATATCGGCTCGAGGGCGCGTCCTCGATCGAGCGGATCAGCCGCGACCCCGAGGATCTGGTGGCACAGCTTTTTTCGCCGGAGCATCAGTACCCGGACGGGGCGGTGCTCTTCCTCGGCACGATGTTCGCGCCGACGGAAGATCGCGACGAAGCGGGCAAGGGGTTCACGCACCGGACCGGCGATATCGTGACGGTCGCGGCACCGAAGCTCGGGCGGCTGGTCAATCGCATGGCGACATCGGACGGCTGCGAGCCCTGGAATTTCGGCGTGGGCGCGCTGATGCGGAATTTGGGACGACGGGGGCTGCTGCATTGACGCGCGGGATTCTCGCGCGGCGTGTGGAAGGGGAACCTGTGAAGGCGGAGAAATCTGCCCCGTTTTTAGGCATAATTTTCTAATAGCTTGATTTGGTTCATGTTTCACGTGAAACATCAATACAATGCCGATAGAGCGCCTGTCCCCTTTTGCCTTATTCTGAGATTCCGGCTTGATTTTTGGAATGGCGGATCGTTACGCCTCCGGCCCGGGGACGAAGCAAAGAAGCCCGGAGACCGGAGACCAGCAGGCAACGGGCTGGCCGGCGTTGTTCGGCACGTGGAGGACCGCTTCGTCGGGCACCTCGATCCACTTGTTCGGCGCCTCCTCGAACTGCTCGCCGATGAAGACCCAATAATGGTTCCCGCCCAATTTCATCTCGACCGGACGGCAGTCAGCGAGCGAGCAGCAACTGATGCCGTCGTGCGGCTGATGGAGCGAGTTGTACCATTGCCCGAGCGGGCTCTCCGGGTTCGCACCGGGTGGCGGCTTCGCGTAGGCGGTGGAGGCGAGCAAGAGAGGAAGCAAAAGAGCCGCGACATAGGTCTTCATTTCCACCGATCCCTGGTCCTGCCCAACCATGGTCCCCGACGATTCGGACGATGAGTGTGGCGACAAATCCGCAAAACCGTAAGCCTTTTCGTGTCGGAGCGCCGCGCGGGACGCGGGGCGGAGGAGCGGGAATTGCCGGCCCGGAGAAAGGGAGGAGGGTTCCAAACGGAGGCGAAACGGATGCCCGGCCGAACCGGTGCGCGGCTGCTCTCGCCTGCTGCCTTCCTCTTTCCATCTTTTGTGCCTGCGAATGCCATACGCGCGGGGCAAGGGGATCGGATGTTGCGCAGACGGGCCGTCCGTGCCGCCTTTGCCAGGAAATCACGGCGAATTCACTTGCTCTGCCATAATGTTCGGCTCAGCGTTCGATTGCCAGTCGGCGTCCGGGCAATCCTGCGGGCGATGTCGCTTGCGAGGAACACCGTGCGCCCCTCCTGCCTCGCGGATGCTTTTGGCCGTCAAGGGACGACGGGAAACGCCATGCCGTCTTCAGCCATCGCGCGCCGCGAAGCCGGCCGCCCGGAAATGCAATCGCCGCCATTCGGGACTCTCGGCCGATGAGCGCGCCGGCGGCTGACGCTTCGCGCGAGTGCGGTGCAGCGCTTCTCAAGCGCCTGCCCGCCGGGCCGAACCGCGTGCCGCTCGACCGCAGATTGACGGTCGGCCGCCAGGCAATGCCCGGGCAGGTGGTGCTCGATCATCCGAATGTCTCGCGCCGTCACGCCGCGTTCGAGATGGTGGGTGGAGGCGTCGTGCTGCGCGACCTCGGCGGTACCAACGGCACCTATGTCAACGGCGTGCGGGTGCGCGGCGCGCGCACGCTCGTTGCGGGCGACCGCATCGATATCGGCCCCTTCCAATTGACGTTCGACGGCGCGGCGCTCACCCGCGCCTGGCGCGTCGGCAATGCGGCACTTTTGGCGCGCGGCGTCAGCTACGA
>DATJTV010000003.1:0-9905 GCA_035503055.1 Acetobacteraceae bacterium | reverse complement strand
GCGCAAAGTCAAACCGGCCCTCAGCACCCGCCAAAACGAAAGGGTTCCAAGGGCTCAGCCCTTGGCGGGGTTCCAAGGGGCAGAGCCCCTTGGCCTTTGGTGATCGATGCCGATCCCGTTTCTTCGTTGCATGCTGTTGGTGGCGAGCTTCTATGGGTTGCCGCCGCGTGCGTTGCCGGCGATCCAGGCGGTGGAAGGTGGGGCGCCCGGGGTCGTGCATCATGACTCCAATGGGAGCGAAGATCTCGGGGTCATGCAGGTGAACACGATCTGGGTCGATCCGTTGGCGCGGGTCACCGGGTTGGCGCCGGCGGCCGTGCGGGCCCGATTGCTCGCCGATGCCTGCTTCAACATCGCCGCCGCCGGCGCCGTTCTGCGCGCCTATCTCGGCCAAACGCACGCGTTGATGCCGGCGATCGGCGATTATCATTCTCACACCCCGCTCCTCAATCTGGCGTATCGGCGCGAGGTTCTCGCCGCCGCGCGGCGATTGTTCGCCGGGCCCGGCGGGTAGAAGGCTCGCCGCGGAGGAGCCGGGCTAGGCGGCAAGTCCTCGGTTCAGAACTGGAAGAAGTCCATCATGTCGTCGATCGCGGGCGGGTTGGTCGGCACGTAGGGGTTGGAAGCCGAGACGATCGGGTTGGGCAGGTTGTCGCGGCTGCGGTCGCTGATCGTCGGCAGGTTCCAATTCTTTTCGATGAACTTGAGGAGCGAGACGTGGTCGGCGTAGGTGTGCACGACGCGCCCCCCCTTCGAGTAGTAGGAGACCACGATCATCGGGATGCGCGGGCCGTCGCCGAAGAAGTCGAGCGGCTGGATCGGTCCGCTGTCGTAGTAGCCGCCGCCCTCGTCGAACGTGATGAAGACGGCGGTGTTCCGCCGGAGGCTCGGGTTGGCGTCGATCTGGAGCAGGATTTTCTCGACGAACGCTTCGAACAGGGCGGGCGTCGAGCTGGTCGGATGGGCGGAGTTGTATTTGCTCGGCTTGACGAAGGAAACCGCCGGCAGCTCGTTGTCGGCGATATCGATGTAGAGCTGCTTGGTGTCCTGGATATCGGCCGTGCGGACCGTCTCGTTGGTCATGATCGCGGTCTCGAACTCGAACGGGTTGCAGTAGGGGAGGTACTGCGCGCTGCTCGGATTGGCCAGGTATTGATCGAAGCCCTCGCCGAAGTAGGTCCAGGAAACGCCGTTGGCGAGCAGCACGTCGGCGATCGTCGGCGTCGCGGACGGAGGCGCCGGATCGTTGTTCACCGTGTTCAGGGTGCCGTTTCCGATATAGGCCGGAAAATGGTTGTCGAGCATGTAGTAGAACCCCGGCAGGCAGTTGGGGCTTGGATGGTACGGCAGGGCATTGAGGTAATCGACGATCGGCGCCACGCCCGGCTGCGTGATATCGGAGCACTCCGTGTACGTGCTCTGGGGGTAGCCGTCGTTGGTGTACCAATTGTTGGTCCCGGGCAGCGGGTTCGGGTTCGTGACCTGGTTCGCCGGTGGCGCGATCGGCGTCACGGTGCTGTCGGTCGTCAAGGCGGCGTTCAGGTAGAGGAGCCTTTGCAGGCAGCCGAGGTTCGCTTGGTCCGGGAGGGCCTCGAGAAATTCGGCCGGCGGCGCTGCGCCCCACGCGGACGGCGCGCCGCACGTCTCTCCGCTCCCCGCAAATCCACCACCGGCGTAACGGCCAGGGCCCAGCAGCCGCGGGTTGGGGTTCCCGATCTCGGCGATCGGCGGCGTCATGGGGTTGCCCTCGCCGTCGCTGTACCAATACATGTCGCCGGCGCCGAGCATGATGGAATTGGCGGTGGTCCCGCCCATGACGGACTGATGAAAATTGTCGCCGATCGTGAACTGCCCGGCGAGCTCCTTGAAGAAGCTCACGTCCCCTTCTGCCATGTTGTAGAAGCCCATCGAGATTCCGCCCTCGTCGGTGGTCTCGTCGGTGAAGGGGGAGGGGGGCTGCACGTCCTTGGCGCCGAGGCCGACGGTGATCCCGACCCAGGGGAAGAGGTCCATGTTGCAGCCGGTCGGATTCTCGCTCGTGATGTGCGCGACCGCGCAGTCGGTCTGCTGCCACATCTGGTAGAAGCGGTGGACCGGGTCGGCGGAAAAGTAATCGTCGGGGACTCCCGGGCTCAGCTGGAAGGGCCCGTCGGGGAGGTTGTTGGCGTTGACGACGCGGGTGTCGATGCTGTCGACCGGCAGGCCCGAGGCGCCGAGCGTGAGCAGGTAGAGATCGTCCGACGGCAGGCCGTAGTCATATTCGGCGGCTTTTGCCTGAGTCGCGAAGGGCGGCGGGCTGGTATCGCTCGGAGCCGAATGGGTGGATTCCGTGTTCGGCGGCGGCAGCGTCGCGTAGGGCCCGGTGATCGTCGGGTCGATCGAAAAAATGGTCGTGTCGGACGCCTGGTTCTGCTCCGCGGCCTTGTAGCGCGGCCCGGGCGTGCCGTCGGCGTTGACGATCCGCTCCGAGCGCAGGTTGAGGATGATTTGGCCGGCCTTCGGCTGGTAGGTGGCGAAGAGGTGGTCGAACGAGCGGTTCTCGCCGACGATGATGATCACGTGCTTGATCGGCGTTAGCGTCTTGTTGTCGTTCGGTCCGCCGAAAGGCTGCGCGATGGCCGGCGCCGCCAGGATCGAGAGGCCAACCGCCGACATCCCGGCGTACAACATGCCGCGCACGCTTCCTCGACGCATGGTGCCTCCTGGCTCCCCGAGCTCCCGGCGGACGTTACGCGCCGGTGCCCAGCCAAAATTCGTTAATTAACAGTATTGGCGAAACGAACGCCTCACGTAGTTAACAATTTCGCGATTGGCTCGGTAAAGTTACAACTCGGCGACCCTGCGGCCAAGCGGGATCGAGTCCCGGCGCGCCTCAATCGGGGGTTGTGAGCCGGTCTCGCCAATTCACCGTCCGGATTTCAGAACTTGAAGAAGTCCATCATGTCGTCGATCGCCGGGGTGTTGGCCGGCACGTAGGGATTGCCTGCCGTCGCCACCGGGTTGGGCAAATTGTCGCGGCTGCGGACGCTGATCGTCGGCAGGCCCCAGTTCTTCTCGATGAACTTGATGATCGAGACCTGGTCGCCGTAGCTGTGCACGACGCGTCCGCCGGTCGAGTAGGCGGAGACGACCATCAGCGGGATGCGCGGGCCGTCGCCGAAGAAATCGAGCGGCTGGAGGTAGCCGCTGTCGTACCACCCGCCGCTCTCGTCGAAGGTGATGAAGACGGCGGTGTTCCGCACCAGCTGCGGGTTGGCCTTGATCAGGAGCAGGATCTTCTCGACGAACGCTTCCAGGATGGCGGGCGTCGAGTCCGTGGGGTGGGCGTTGTTGTACTTGCTCGGCTTGACGAAGGAGACGGCCGGCAGCTCGTTATCGGCGATGTCGGCGTAGAGAGCCTTGGTGTCCTGAAGGTCGGCGGTACGCACCGTTGCATTGGTCATGATCGAGGTTTCGAACTCGAACGGGTTGGCGTAGGGCCAGTATTGGGTGCTGTTCGGGTTTTTCAGGTAGAGGTCGAAGCCCTCGCCGAAATAGGTCCAGGAAACGCCGTTGGCGAGCATCACGTCGGCGATCGTCGGCGTCGAGGAGGGCGGCGCGATGTCGCTGCTCGCCGCGGCGAGCGTGCCGTCGGCGAGATAGGCCGGGGAATGGTTGTCGACCATGTAGTAGTAGCCGGGCAGGCAGTTCGGGTCGGGATGGTATGGCAGGGCCGCGAGGTAGTCGACGATCGGCGCCACCCCCGGCTCTGTCGGGTCGGCGCACTCCGTGTACGCGGTCTCCGGGTAGCCGTCGTTCGTGTACCAGTTGTTGGTCCCGGGCTCCGGGTTCGGGTTCGTGATCTCGCCTGCCGGCGGCGCGACCGGGTCGCCGCTGCTGTCGGTCGTCCAGGCGGCGTTGATGGCGAGCAGCCACGGCAGTCCGCCATTCGCGTACCAGGAGCGGGCCAGCGAGGGGCCGTCCAGCCGCCGCGGGTTCGGGTTGGCAATCTCGGCAACCGGCGGCGTCATGGGGTCGCCCTCGCCGTCGCTGTACCAATACATGTCGCCGGCGCCGATCATGATGGAATTGGCGACGGTGCCGCCCATCACGGACTGATGGAAGTTGTCGCCGATCGTGAAGGCGTCGGCGAGATCCTCGAAGAAGCCGAGGTCGCCCGCCGCCATGTTGTAAAACCCCATCGAGATCGCACCCTGGTCGGTGCTCTCCCAGTTGAAGTTGGCCGGCGGCTTCTTGTCCTCCTCGCCGAAGCCGACGGTCACCGCCACCCACGGATAGAGATCCATGTTGCAGCCGCTGGGATTGCCGGCGGTGGCATGCGCGACGGCGCAGTCGTCCTGCTGCCACATCTGGAAGAAGCGGTGCACCGGGTCGGCGGTGTAGTCGTCGTCGGCGAGGCCCGGGCTCATCTGGAACGGCCCGCTCGGCAGGTCGCTCGCGTTGGCGATGCGGGTATCGACGCTGTCGGTCGGCAGCCCCGAGGCGCCGACGGTGAGCAGGGAGAGGTCTGCGGCCGGCACGCCGTAATCGGTCTTTTTGGCCGCCGCCAGCGTCCCGAAAGGCGGCGGCAGCAGGTTGTTCGCAATGCTGTGCGTGCCGCCGGTGTTCGGCGGCGGCAGCGTCGCATAGGGCCCGGTGATGGTCGGGTCGATCGAATAGGTGATGGTGTCGGAGGCCTTGTTCTGCACTGCCGCGGCGAAGCGCGGCCCCGGCGTGCCGTCGGCGTTGACGATCCCTTCGGAGAAGAGGTTCCGGATGGACTGACCGTTCGTCGGCCGGTAGGTCGCGAACCAGTGGTCGAAGGACTGGTTTTCGCCGACAATGATGATCACGTGCTTGATCGGCGTCGTCGTCTTGTCGTCGTTCGGCCCGCCGAAGGGTGCCGCGAGCGCCGGCGCGGCCGAGATCGAGAGGGCAACCGCGGACATCCCGGCGTAGAACATGCCGCCCACGCTTCCTCGACGCATGATGCCTCCTGGCTGCCTCGAGCCCTCGGCGGAGGTTACGTCCCGGTTCCCGGCATCAAATCATTGATCAACAGAATCGGCGAAACCGAGGCCGCACGAAGTTAACAATTTTGCGATCTATCCCGTAAAGTTACAACTCGGTGACGGGACGAATTTTTGCCTCCCCGCGCGCCCGCCGAATCCGGCAGGCGATGGCCGAAGAAGAAGGGGGCGCCGCTGGCGCCCCCTCGCCGGAATTGCGGCAAAGGCTCCGGGCTTCAGAACTTGAAGAAATCCATCAGGTTGTCGATCGCCGGACCGTTGGTCGGCACATACGGGTTGGCCGCCGTCGCCACCGGGTTGGGCAGATTGTCGCGGCTGCGGTGGCTCACTGTGGGCAGGCGCCAGTTCGCCTCGATGAACTTGATGAGCGAGACGTGGTCGGCGTAGCTGTGCACGACATGACCGCCCTTCGAGTAGGCGGAGACGACGATCAGCGGGATCCGCGTGCCGTCGCCGAAATAGTCGAGCGGCTGGAGGAAGCCGCTGTCGTAATAGCCGCCGCCCTCGTCATTGGTGATGAAGACGGCGGTGGACTTCGCAAGCGCCGGGTTGGCCTTCACCATCAGCAGGATCTTTTTCACGAAGGCTTCGAAGATGTCGTACTTCGAGGATTCGGGATGGCCGTCGTTGAGGCCGCCCGGCTTGACGAAGGAGACCGCCGGCAGCTCGTTGTCGACGATATCGTTGTAGAGATCGAGCGTGTCCTTGATGTCGTTGGTGCGGATCACCGGATTGGTCATGATCCGCGTCTCGTACTGGAACGGATTGCAGATGTTGCAATAAACGTCGGTGGGTGCTTCGGGATGCTCGACATAGTCGTCCCAGCCCTCGCCGAAATACGTCCAGGAGATACCGTGCGCGAGCAGCACGTCGGCAATCGTCGGCGTCGAGGAGGGCGGGATCACGTAGGTGTCCTTGGTGTCGACGGTCCCGTTGCCGAAATAGCCCGGATCGTAGTTGTTGAGCAGGTAGTAGTGGCCGGGCTGGCAGTTCGGGCTCGGGTGGTCCGGCAGGGACTTCAGGTAATCGACGATCGGCGCCACGCCGGGCTGCGTGGGATCCGCGCATTCCGAGTAGGAGCCGCCGGAATAGCCGTCCTGGGTATACCAGTTGTTCGTCCCGGCCATCGGGTTCGGGTTCTCGATCTCGTTCGCCGGCGGAACTTCCGGGTCGCCCTTGCCGTCGCTGTACCAGAACGCGTCGCCGGAACCGAGCATGATGTGGTTGGCTCCGGTGCCGCCCATCACCGCCTGATGGTAGTTGTCGGCGACCGTGAATTCATCTGCGAGATCCTTGAAGAAGCTGAGATCGCCGGCGGCCATGTCGTAGAAGCCCAGCGACGTCGCGCCCTCGCCCGTCGTCTCGTCGGTGAAGGGCGAGGGCTGTTTCCCACCGCTCGAACCGGCGCCTTCCGTGGCCTCGACCCAGGCGAAGAGGTCGTTCCTGCAGCCGGCCGGGTTGGTCGCGGTCGCCGTCGCCGTCGAGCAGTCCGCCTGCTGCCACATCTGGTAGAAGCGGTGCACGGGGCTGTTCGCGTAGTCGTCGTCCGAGACGCCCGGGCTCAGCCGGAAGGGACCGCTCGGCAGCTTGGTCGCGTTGGCGATCCGCCGGTCCACGGTGAGGAAGGGCAGGCCCGAAGCGCCGGTGGTGAGCAGGGGGATGTCCTGCGCGAGGAGGCCGTAGTCGGCGGCCGCGGCGGCGGCGAGCGTCGCGAACGGCGGCGGGCTGGTGTTGCTCGCCACGTCCGGGGTGTAGCCGGTGTTCGGCGGCGGCAGCGTCTTGTAGGGCCCGGTGATGGTCGGGCTGATCGCGTATGTCGTGGTGTCCGAGGCCTCGTTCTGCACCGCGGCCGCGAAGCGCGGACCGGGCCTGCCGTCCGCGTTGACGATGCCTTCGGAGAGCAGGTTGAGCACGTGCTGCCCGTTCTTCGGCTGGTAGGTCGCGAACACCTGGTCGAAGGTGCGGTTCTCGCCGATGATGATGATCACGTGCTTGATCGGCGTTGCCGTATCGTTGTCGTTCGGCCCGCCGAAAGGTGCCGCGAGCACCGGCGTCGCGGCTTGCACGCACATGGCAAAAGTCGAGACGCCCGCGTAGAACGCGCGGCGAAGGCCTCTTCGATGCATGATGTCCACCCCGTTTTGTGTGGTCGCGGGCCAACCGTAGCGGACATTGATGACGCGGCCTTTGCCTCCCTGTTTCATGAACGTGAATGTTTCGCGCCCCCGCCTGTGGATAACGTCCACAAAACGTTGCGGCACACATTGCGCCTGGCGCGCGCGCGCATCGGTTGCAACATCTCTCTCGCCATTTTCAGGGAAATTTACGCCTATTTGGCCACGCGAACGGCTCGCGCTCGGTTTCGTTCGCGCTCCGTGCGCGGCGGAACGCCGCGATTTGGCGTCTCGTCTCGCCGCACGATCGGCACCGCCGCTTCGGGCCGGCCAATCTGTTTCTAAGCCGGAATAATAACCTCTATGGAGACCCGAAGAGCCGCCCTTCGTCCTCAGCCGCCGCCGTCGATCGTCAGGATGGTGGCGTTGGTGTAGGCGGAGAGCGGGCTCGCAAGGAACGCGACCGCGGCGCCGATCTCCTCGGGCGTGGCCGGGCGGCCGAACGGCATGCGGGCGAAGAACTCGCGCCAGCGCCCCGCATCGCCGAAGCTGCGCTCGGCCCGCGCGCGCTGCAGCATCTCCATCCGTTCGGTCGCGACCGGGCCGGGATTGATCCCGACCACGCGCAGCCCGTGCGCCGGGCTCGCCCGCCCGAGCGCGCGGGTGAAGGCCATCAGCGCCGCGTTCCCCGCCGAGCCCGCGATATACTCGGGGTCGAACTTCTCGCCCGCCGCGCCGATCACGTTAACGATCACGCCCAAGCCGCGCTCGGCCATGCGCGCGTGAACAAGCCGCGAAAGCGAGATATAGCCGAACACCTTGAGATCCCACGCCGCGCGCCAGGCGGCGTTGTCCACCGCGGCCAGCGCGCCCAGCGGAATAGCGCCCGCGTTGTTGACCAGGATGTCGGGCGTGTCCACGGCGGCCGCCACGCGCTCGATCTCCTCGTGGCGCGAGAGATCGGCCGCGATCGTCGCGACCGGCACCTGCGAGCGCGCGCGGATCGCCGCCGCCGCGGCTTCGAGGCCCGCGGCGCTCCGCGCGACGAGGGTGAGGGCCACGCCTTCGGCCGCCAGCGCCGCCGCCGCGGCCCGCCCGATCCCCTTCGATCCGCCGGTGACGAGCGCGCTCTTGCCGGCGAGCCCGAGATCCATCGTTACGCCGCCCGGCGGAGCCCGGCCCCGAAGGCGCGCGCCGCGCTCCCGAACGCCGCGAACAGCGCGGCGCGGTCGGCGAAGGCGAGCGGCTCCCACTCGGGGTGCCATTGCACGCCGAACGCGAACCCGCTGCCCGCCACGCGCACCGCCTCGATCGTCCCGTCCGGCGCCCACCCCTCGACCACGATCCCCTCGCCCGGCCGGTCGATCGCCTGCTCGTGCAGCGAGTTCGCCACGATCTCGCGCCGCCCGACCAGCTCCGCGATGCCGCCCTCGAGCGCCACGCTGTGCTTCGGCCCATAGCGCTCGGCCACCGTGCCCGCGCCGCCGCGATGGTCGAGCCTGCCGGGCAGCGCCTGCACCTGCTGGTGCAGCGTCCCGCCCAGCGCCACGTTCAGCTCCTGGATGCCCCGGCAGATCGCAAGCACCGGCAGCCCGCGCGCCAGCGCCGCCCGGATCAGCGGAAGCGTGGTCCCGTCACGCGCGAGGTCGTGTCGGTCGGGCGTCAGGTCCGCCGCCTCGCCATAATGTGCCGGCGCCACGTTCGAGGGGCTCCCGGGAAGCAGGAGCCCGTCCAGCCGGTCGAGCACGGCGAGCATCGCCTCGCCCTCAGGCGGGATCAGCACGGGCAGCGCGCCGGCGGCGGCGATCAGCGCCTTGCCGTAACGCGCCGGGGTGGAGGAGAAGAGATGCTCGCCGGTGGTTTTCGCGCAAGCAGGAAGGCCGATGATGGGGGACATGGAAAGCTCCGGGGCGGCCATTCACCGCGATTGCTGACGGGCGCGCGCGGCCCGCTCGAACGCGCGCGCAACCAGCGGGTCGATCCCCAGCTCCTTGCGCACGAACTCCAGCATCTCGAGCTCGGTCGGCCGCGCGTGATGGTCAACCGCGATGACGTCGCAGCCCAACACATAGGCAGTCTCCCGGAGCCGAGGTTCGAGCGCCTCGCATATCAGGCGCGCGGCGTGGGCGAGGCCCTCGCTCTCGCCGAGCAGGCTCACCGCCGTCTCCGTCGCGATCTTGAGCCGCGCGGAGGAGAAATCGTGGAACACCGGCAAGCTCTGCACGAGCCCGACCATCACCCCGATCTCGCGGTCGGTGAGGCCGCCGTCGGCGGCCGCGACGAGCACCATGGTGCAGACCAGCGCTTCCTGGGGATCGAGCGCCTTCAGGGCGGGCATGCGGCGTCTCCGTGGAAGCGGGCAACCTGCGGGAACCGGGCCCGGAGATCAAGCCGCCACCGCGGCGGAGAGCACCGGCCCGATCTCCTCGTTGAGCGTGAGGTCGGCATGGCGGTCGAGCCCGGTCGGCTCGCGGTTGACGATGACGAGCTTGGCGCCGTTCTCCTTGGCCAGAAGCGGGAACCCGGCCGCCGGGAAGACGACGAGCGAGGAGCCGAGCACGATGAAGAGATCGCAGGCGAGCGTCTCCTCCTCCGCCCGCCGCATCGCCGCCTCCGGCATCGCCTGGCCGAACGAGATCGTCGCGGTCTTCACGAGGCCCCCGCATGCCCGGCATTCGGGGATCTCTCCCAATCCGAGGAATGTCTGCTTCAGCGTCGCGAGCTCGTGCCGGAGCCCGCAGGCAAGGCACGTCGCATAGCTCGCATTGCCGTGCAGCTCGAT
>DATJTV010000002.1:0-3767 GCA_035503055.1 Acetobacteraceae bacterium | reverse complement strand
CGGGCGATGCGGTCGAGCTCGATGCCGATTCTCCAGCCGGCAACCTCGATGAATGTGAGTGCTGCGCCGGCCTTGTTCCGTTCGGCCCGGATGCTCTGCCAGCGCGCGAGGCTCTTCTGCGGATCGGCGTCGAGCAGCGCCACCCGCTTGCCGGGCGCGAGTGCCACGGCGAGATTGGCGGCGAGCGTCGTCTTGCCCGCGCCCCCCTTCTGCTGCGCCACCGTGATCACCACCGCCATGGGCCGCTCCTCTCATCAGGGACCGGTATCCCACGTTTCCGGAACAAACGCGCGGCTGGCGTGAGGCGGCGCGCGAGGCCGTCCGCCGGCCGGCCAGCCGGCGCGGCTCGGGAAGTGGAAATCGTAGCGCGCGTCCTCAGGCGAAAGGGTTGGGGGAGTCGCCCCAGATTGACGGACTGTTGGACAACATTGAAACCTCGTGCGGAGGAGGGACCCAATCCATGAGCGCCGAAGCCCGACCATCCGCGACCTCGGCGCCGCTGGCCCAGGCGGGTGCCACGCAGACCCTCGCGCGCTACCTCGCCGCCGCCGGCTCCGCGGATCTTCCCCAGGCGGTGCGCAAGGAGGCCCATCGCGGCTTGCTCAACTGGGTTGGCTGCACACTCGGCGGCGCGCGCCACGAGGCGGCCCGCTTTGCCTTCACCGCCCTCTCGCCCTTCGCCGGCCCCGCCCAGGCCTCCCTGCTCGGCCGCGCCGAGCGCACCGACGCGCCGCTCGCGGCGCTCATCAACGGCATCGCCTCGCACGTGCTCGATTTCGACGACACGCACCTCGCGACCGTCATCCACCCGATGGGGCCGGTTGCCTCCGCCGCGCTGGCACTCGCCGAGGCGCGGGGCGGGGTCAGCGGGGCCGAGTTCGTCACCGCGCTCGTTCTCGGCGTCGAGGCGGAATGCGGCGTGGGCCTTTCCGTCTTCCCCGAGCACTATGATCGCGGCTGGCACATCACCGGCACCGCCGGCGTCTTCGGCGCGGCCGCCGCCGCCGGGCGGCTGCTCGGGCTCGACGCTGCGCGGATGGCCCACGCGCTCGGGCTTGCCGCGACGCAGCCGGTTGGCCTTCGCGTGATGTTCGGCTCGATGGCGAAGAGCTTCCATCCGGGCCGCGCGGCCGCGAACGGGTTGCAGGCGGCCCTGCTCGCCGAAGCGGGCTTCACCGCGGCGGAGGACGCGATCGAGGGCCGGCGCGGCTGGGCCGAAATCCTCAGCACCCGCTTCGATCCCGGGCAGATCACCGAAGATCTCGGCGGCCGCTTCGAGATCAGCGCCAATACCTACAAGCCCTTTGCGTGCGGGATCGTCATCCATCCGGTGATCGATGCGTGCCTCCGGCTCCGCGGCGCACATGCGCTCGCGCCGAAAGCGGTGAACTTCATCGAGCTTTCCGTCCATCCGCTCGTGCTCGAGCTCACCGGGAAGACGGCGCCGGCGACCGGGCTCGAATCGAAGTTCTCCGTTTTCCATGCCGCTGCCGTCGCGATCGTCCGCGGCGGCGGAGGGGAGGCGGAGTTCAGCGACGAGGCGGCGAGGGATCCGGGCGTGGTGGCGCTGCGCGCGCGCGTGCGCGCGAGCATCGATCCCACGCTCCCGCCGGACGCCGCCCGTGTCGCGCTGCTGCTGGCCGACGGGCGACGGATCGAGGAGCACGTGGATCACGCCGTTGGCAGCCGCCTTCGCCCGATGTCGGATCAGGCGCTCGCCGAGAAGCTCGCGGCCCTTGCCGCAGGCCTCCTGCCCCCATCTCGGATCGAGAAGCTCGTCGATCTCTGCTGGAGGATCGACGAGATCGCGGATGTCGCGGCGATCGCCGCCGCCGCGCGCCCTGCCTGACCCCGCCCGCGCAGGCTCGAAGGAAACGAAGATGAGCTCCGCCGAAGCCGTGCCGGGCCGCGCCTCCGTCCTCGCCCGGATCGATCGCCTCCCGCCCTCGCGCACCCTTTTCGCCCTGGTCGCGCGCATCGCCAGCGGCGGCTGGTTCGAGTTCTTCGAGCTCTTCATGCCGGGCTACATCTCCGTCGGCCTGATCCGGAGCCACCTCTTCACGCCCACCACCAAGGGCCTGCTCGATTTCCACAGCTTCTCGAGCTTCCTTGCCGCCTTCTTCGCCGGCATGTTCCTGAGCACGGTCCTCTTCGGCGCCGTCTCCGACCGGTTCGGGCGCCGGCCGATCTATATCGGCGCCATGCTCGTCTATTCGCTCTTCAATTTCCTCATCGTCTTCTCCTCTTCCGCCGGCTGGATCGATTTCTTCCGCTTCGTCGCGGGCTTCGCGGTCGGCCTGCAGCTCATCAACAACGACAGCTTCATCTCCGAGCTCACGCCGCGCGCCGAGCGCGGCCGCTACATGGCTTTCGCCATCACCTTCATCCTCACCGCGACGCCCACCGCGGCCCTGCTCGCGACGCTCTTCGTCCCGCACCAGCCCTTCGGCATTGCCGGCTGGCGCATCGTCGTCGCGATCGGGGCGCTGGGCGGCATCGCCGTCTGGTTCCTCCAGCGCGGCCTTCCCGAATCTCCGCGCTGGCTCGAGGTCCATGGACGCCGCGTGGAGGCCGATGCGGTGGTGACCGCAATCGAGGAAAAGATCCGCGCGGAGACCGGGCGCAACCTGCCCGCACCCGATCCCGCGATCCCCGACGCGGTGGTGGAGCGCGGCCGCTTCCGCGAGATTTTCGGGCCCTTCTATCTCCGCCGCACGATCGTCATCTCGATCTTCCAGTTCTGCCAGACGATCGGCGTCTTCGGCTTCGGCTCCTGGGTGCCGATCTTCCTCGCCCGCCGCGGCTTTCCCATCGTCCACTCGCTCGAATACACCTTCATGATCGTCCTCCTCACGCCATTCGGCGGCGCGATCGGGCTCTGGCTCGCCGAGCGCTTCGAGCGAAAATACCAGCTGGCGCTCGCCGCCCTCATCGTCGGCATCTTCGGCTTCGCCTTCGCCTCGGCCCGCAGCGTGCCGTTCATCCTGCTCACCGGCGCGATGATCGTCCTCGGCAACAACTGGCTCACCGCGATCTTCCATACCTACGCGGCCGAGCTTTTCCCGACCCGCATCCGCGCGGCGGCGGTGGGCTTCACCTTCTCCTTCAGCCGCATCGGCGCGATCTTCGTGAGCTACATGGTCGCCGCGGTCCTCGCGAGCTACGGAACCGCCGGCGTCTTCACCATGATCGGGCTCGCCATGGCAGCCATCATCATCGCCGTCGGCGGCTTCGGGCCGCGCACCAACGGGCTCGCGCTCGAAGTCCTTTCACCTTAAGGGTGCCCGATGCTTTCCACCCCGACCCAGGCCGAACGTCTCGGCGCTTGGCTCTCCGCCCTCGATGCCGAGCGCTTGCCCACGGCAGCTGCGCGCACCGCCGAGCATCTCCTCATCGACGTGGCCGGGCTTTGCCTCGCCGCGCGCAACGAGGATTACGTGCGCGCGGTGCTCGCCTCGCTCGATCCGGACGGCCCTTGCACCGCGATCGGCCATCCCGCGCGGCGCAACGGTTACGACGCGGCGCTCGTCAACGGCACCGCCGCCCATGGCGAGGATTACGACGACACGTTCGAGGGCGGCCCGGTCCATGCCGGTGCCGTCGTCGTTCCTTCCGTGCTTGCGGCATGTGAGCGGGAAGGGCGCGGCGGGCAGGATTTCCTGCGCGGCGTCGTGGTCGGGACGGAGCTGATGTGCCGGCTCTCGCTGGTTGCGCCGATCGCGATCCATCGCGCGGGATTCCATCCGACCGCGGTCCTGGGTGCGCTC
>DATJTV010000001.1:0-22195 GCA_035503055.1 Acetobacteraceae bacterium | reverse complement strand
TCGTGATCG
The DNA here is from genome assembly GCA_035503055.1 of Acetobacteraceae bacterium. GTDB lineage: Bacteria > Pseudomonadota > Alphaproteobacteria > Acetobacterales > Acetobacteraceae > JAKAWQ01. The sequence goes on along the minus strand of DATJTV010000001.1, from coordinate 22,186 downwards.
CGGGGCGACGCGATATTCGGGATCATCCGCTCGGCCAGGATCTCCAAGAGGTGCAGCGCGAAGCCGGGATGCTGGAAATAGAGCTGGCGGAATTTCGCGGCGGGAAGTGAGAGGAGCACGCAATCCGTGCGCGCCGATACGCTCGCGGTTCGCCTGCGGTGGCGCGCGAGCAGGCCGATCTCGCCGATGAGGTCGCCCGGGCCGCGCACGAGGCCGGGCTCGGCGACCGCGAGCTCGCCGGATTCGACATAGAACATCTCGCCGGCCGGGTCGCCGCGGCGGAAGAGGACGCTGCCCGCGGGCAGGACGCGGCGGGTCATGTAGGGGCGAAGGGGCGCGATGTCGAAGCTGCCGGGCGGCGCGGACGCGGCCCGGCGGAGGCGGAGGACCTGCGCGAGCCGCCAGGCGTTCATCGGGAAGAGGCCCAGATGGAGGATCAGGACGGGCAGGAGCGAATCGAGATAGCCATAGGCGATGAAAAGGACGTTGCTCATCAGCGCCACGACGCGGAGCGGCAGCATGGTGCGCATGCAGAAGCTCGTGAACACCGTGGCGGCGGCGGCGTAGCCGACGATGGCGACCGGATCGACTGGGCCGAAATGTCCGGGAAGCGTCACGGGGACGTGCCTCCTTTGGTGGGCGGGCGGCGGGCCGGGCGGTTCGGGCATGCCGGTCCGAGTGACAAGCCCTGCCCGGGCTGGTTAACAGGAGCGTCATGACGCTGCTCGCCGTCGAAGACCTCTCTTACAGCCTCAATGGCCGCGACCTTATCGATCATGCGAGCTTCGCGATCGATGCCGGGCGGAAGGTCGGGCTGATCGGCCGCAACGGCGCGGGCAAATCGACGCTGGTCAAGCTGATCGCGGGCGAGTTGCGGCCGGATGGCGGGACGATCCGGCTGGCTGCGCAGGCGCGGCTCGGGAGTGTCGCGCAGCAGGCGCCTTCGGGGAATGCGACGCCGCTCGAGACCGTGCTCGCGGCCGATGCCGAGCGGGCCGCGCTCCTCGCGCGCGCGGAGAGCGCGCCGCCGGACGGACTTGCGGAAATTCACGAGCGGCTCGCCGCGATCGGGGCGGAGAGCGCGCCGGCGCGGGCGGCCGCGATCCTCGCCGGCCTCGGCTTCGACGAGGCGGCGCAGGGCCGGCCGATGGAGAGCTTCTCGGGCGGCTGGCGGATGCGCGTCGCACTCGCGGCCGCGTTCTTCGCCGCGCCGGATCTTTTGCTGCTCGACGAGCCAACCAACCATCTCGACCTCGAGGCGACGATCTGGGTCGAATCCTGGCTCGCGCGGTTCCCGGGCGCGGTGCTGATGGTCTCGCACGACCGCGACCTGCTCGATCGGGCGATGGAGTCGATCGCCTATCTCGATCGCGGAAAGATCGAGGTGACGCCTGGGGGATTCGCCGAGTTCATCCGCATCCGCACCGAGCGGGCCGAGCAGCGGAAAAGCGAGGCGGCGCGGATCGCCGGCCGGCGCGCGCATATGGAGGCGTTCGTCGCGCGTTTTCGCGCCAAGGCGACGAAGGCGCGGCAGGCGCAGTCGCGGCTGAAGGCACTGGCGAAGCTGCCGGCGATCGAGGCGATCGTCGAGGCGGCGCCGACGCGGTTCGCGTTTCCGGAGCCGCGGGCGATCGCCCCGCCGCTTCTCTCGCTCGAGAAGGTGGCGCTCGGCTATGAGGGGCGCGCGGTGCTTTCGGGGGTTTCGCTCCGGATCGACATGGAGGACCGGATCGCGCTCCTGGGCGCCAACGGGAACGGCAAGTCCACGCTGGCGAAGGCGCTGGCCGGGCGGCTCGCGCCGCTTGCGGGCAGCATGCAGGGCGCGCGCGGGCTGCGGGCGGGGTATTTCGCGCAGCATCAGGAGGAGGAGCTCGATCCGCGGGCGAGCGCGCTCGAACATCTCGCACGGGCCCTGCCGAAGGCGAGCGTGACGGAGCTGCGCGCCCAGGGCGCGCGCTTCGGGCTCGATGCCGAGCGGATCGGGACTGCGGTTGCGGCGCTGTCGGGCGGGGAGCGGGCGCGGCTGTTGCTGGCGCTGGCGACGCGAGAGGCGCCGCAGCTGCTGATCCTGGACGAGCCGACCAACCATCTCGACATCGATGCGCGGGAGGCGCTGGTACGCGCGCTTACCGACTTCGCGGGCGCGGTGGTGCTGATCACCCACGATACGCATCTGATCGAGCTGCTCGCCGACCGGCTGCTGCTGGTGGCGGAGGGGCGCGTGGCGCCGATCGAGGGCGATCTCGACGCCTATCGCCGTCTGATGGCGGAGAAATCGGTGGCGGCGGAGCCGGCTGGGCGGCGCGCGCGGGCCGGCAGGCGGGCGCAGGACGAGCGGCGCGCGCGGGCGGAGAGAAGCGAGGCGCTGAGACCGCTCCGGGAGAAGGCGCGGGCGGCGGAGCAGGCGCTCGAACGGCTCGGCGCGGAGCGGCGGCGGATCGAAGCGCGGCTCGGCGATGGGGGGTTCTATGCGCGGGCCGGCGGCGAGGAGATCGCCGGGCTCAACCGGCGGCTCGCGGCCATCGCGCGGGAGACCGAGGCGGCGGAGGCCGAATGGCTGGCGGCGGCGGCCGAGCTGGAGCGCGCGCGGGAGGATCGGGATCGGGAAGTGGCATGAGCGGCGCGCTGGCGGCAAGCGGTCGTTCGACGAGCGATGGGGGCGTGCCGGTTCGCGCCGTCCCTATATCCGCTTCGGGGACCTGCTGGACTCTCGATGTCGCACCGGCACGCGTGGCGCCGTGCCGATCGGGAAATCCGGGCATCGGCGCGCAGGGCGATCCGGGATAGTGGGAGAGAATGGCACCGGCCGGGACGAGAAGCGACGGCTGTGGGGTGGGCATATGGCGAGAAAGCGGGCAGCTGCACGGCCCGGAGCCGCCACAATCGCGCGGCTTGGGGCGGCACAGGGTTTGCTAGGCTCCTGTCTTCGGCGAGCCGGCTCGTCGAGACCGGTTAGGAGGGCCCCGCCGCATGCTGCGATTCCTGCTGCGATCGCTGCTGCTGGGCGCCCTCGTCTGCATAAGCGTGCTCATCGCCAGCTTCATCCTGAGCCGGGCCTCAGGGAATCTCGCGATCAACATTGCGGGGCCGGACGCGAGCCCGGCGGCGATCCTCAAGATCCAGCATGAGCTCGGGCTCGATAGGCCGCTGCCGGTGCAGTTCCTCGACTGGGCGGATCGCGCCGCGCACGGCGACCTCGGCGAGTCCTTCCTCTTTCACGAGAAGGTCTCGAGCCTCATCGCCACGCATTTCCCAATCACCTTCCGCCTGGGCATGCTGGCGATCGCGATCGCGATCGTGATCGCGCTGCCGCTGGGCATCACCGCGGCCTTGTGGGAAGGTGCTGCCCTTGACGTCGCTATCGGTGCGGTCGCGATGCTTGGACAGGCGGTGCCGAGTTTTTGGCTCGGGCTGATCCTGATCGTGTGGTTCGGCATCGACCTGCGCTGGCTGCCGATCGCCGGCGTGGATACTTGGCCGGGCTACATCCTGCCCGCGATCGTGCTCTCATTCGTCGCGATCCCGGTGATGCTGCGCCTGACCCGCGGCGGCATGGTGGACGCGCTGCGCGCCGACTATGTGCGCACCGCGCGCGCCAAGGGCCTGAGCCGCACCACCATCGTGCTGAAGCACGCGCTGCGGAATGCCGCGATGCCGGTGGTCGCCGTTGCGGCCGTGCAGCTCGGCTTCATCCTTGGTGGGTCGGTCGTCGTGGAAGTCGTGTTCAACATCCACGGCGTCGGCTACCTGGCGTGGGAATCGATTGGCAAGGGCGACTTCCCGGTGGTGCAGGCGGTGGTGCTGCTGTTCGCCCTGATCTTCGTCGGTCTCACGATGCTCTCCGAGATGGTGGGCGCGCTGCTCGATCCGCGCGTGCGCGGGCATTGAACCTGGTCCGCCGTCTGCCGCTGGTGATCGGCGGAACGATCGTCGCGCTCACGGTCCTCATCGCGATCTTCGGCCCGATGCTGGCGCCGCACGATCCGTTCACGCAGGACCTCGGCCAGCGGTTCATCCCGCCGGTCTGGCTGCATGGCGGCTCGTGGCGGCATCCGCTCGGCACTGACCAGCTCGGCCGCGACTATCTCTCGCGCCTCCTGCTCGGCATCCGCATCTCGCTGGAGATCGGGCTTACCACGGTGATCCTTTCGGGACTGATCGGCACCACCCTCGGCGTCCTCGGCGGCTATTTCGGCGGCTGGATCGATTCCGTGGTTCTGTTCGTGATCTCCTGTCGGCTCGCCATCCCGCTGATCCTGGTGGCGCTGACCGTGGTTTTCCTGGTCGGCAGCTCGCTCACCGTGGTGATGCTGACCATCGGGCTGCTGCTCTGGGAACGCTTCGCGGTGGTCTCGCGCGCGGCGACCCGCCAGGTGATGAGCATGGAGTATGTCGCCGCCGCCTGGTGCGCCGGCTGTTCGCGGCTTCGCGTCGTGCTCGGCGAGGTGCTGCCCAACATCGTGAACCATATGATCGTGGTCGCGACGAACGACATGGCGGTTGCGATCCTGCTCGCGGCGGCGCTGTCGTTCCTCGGGCTCGGCGTGCCGCCGCCGCTGCCCTCGCTCGGGCTGATGATCGCCGAAGCCAAGGACTACATGTTCTTCACCCCTTGGGTGATCGAGGTTCCGGGCATCGCGCTCTGCGTGCTGGCCTTCGGCATCAACCTGTTCGGCGACGGCCTTCGCGACGCGCTCGGGGCGGAGCGCGGGTGATGAGCGCGGTTCTCGAGGTGGGCGGCCTCCATGTCTCGTTCGGGCGGCTGGAGGCGGTGCGCGGGATCGACCTCGAGATCGCAAGCGGCGAGACGCATTGCCTGGTGGGCGAATCCGGCTGCGGAAAATCGGCGACGGCGCTTGCGATCATGCGGCTGCTGCCGGGCGGCGCGCGTCAGCGCGCATCCTTCATCCATTTCGACGGCGAGGACATCGCGGGGATTCCCGAGCGGCGGATGCGGCGCCTGCGCGGCGACCGCATTGCGATGATCTTCCAGGAGCCGATGACGAGCCTCAACCCGGCCTACACGATCGGCTCGCAGATGACCGAGGTGCTGCGCGCGCATCGCGGGACGCAGCGCGCCGACGCGGCGGAGCGCGCCGAGGCGATGCTGGCGCGCGTCGGCGTCTCGGCGCCCTCCATGCGGCTCGGCCAGTTCCCGCACCAGCTCTCCGGCGGGCTGCGCCAGCGGGTGATGATCGCGACCGCACTCCTCTGCGAGCCGGAACTCGTGATCGCGGACGAGCCCACCACCGCGCTCGATGTGACCGTGCAGGCCGGCATCCTGCGCCTCCTGAACGACCTCAAGCGCGACCTCGGCCTCGCGATACTACTGATCACCCACGACCTCGGCGTGGTCGCGCGCGTCGCCGACACGGTCTCGGTGATGTATGCCGGCGAGATCGTCGAGCGCGGGCCTGTCGCGGCGCTGTTCGCTGCGCCAAACCACCCGTACACGCGGGGCCTGCTGCGCGCTGTTCCGGTGCCGGGCAGGACGAGGCGCGGCGAGATGCTCGCCGCAATTCCAGGGATGGTGCCGCGCATCGAGGCCGGCTTCCGGGGCTGCGGGTTCCGCGACCGCTGCGGGCAGGCGCTGGCGGCGTGTGCGCAGCCGGTGGGCTTGCAGTGGGAGGGTGCGCATTCCTGGCGCTGCCGGCTCGCCGCCGGCTGGAAGGAGGCGGCGTGAGCGCCGCCGTGGAGGCCAGGGGGCTTTCGGTGGTGTTCGACCAGCGCAGCGGGGCCTTCGGCGCGCCGCGACGAGTGGTGGCGGTGGACGACCTCTCGCTTAGCGTGCCGGAAGGCAGCGCGATCGGGATCGTGGGCGAGTCCGGCTGCGGCAAATCGACGCTCGCGCGCGCGCTGCTGGGCTTGCAGACGCCGACGGGCGGCAGCGTGCGCATCGGCGGGCAGGCGCTGCGCGCGATGGACCGGAGAGCGCGGGCGCGGCTCATTCAGCCGGTGTTCCAGGACCCGGCGGGCTCGCTCAATCCGCGGCGCCGGGTGGGAGAGACGGTCGCGCTGCCGCTCAGCGCGGTGGGCGGGACCGGCCGGGCGGCGCGGCGCGAGCGCGTGATGACGATGCTGCAGCGCGTCGGCCTGGGGCCGGAGATCGCCGCCCGCTATCCGGCGCAGCTTTCCGGCGGACAGCGCCAGCGTGTCGCGATCGCGCGGGCGCTGATCCTTCAACCGCGCATCCTGGTATGCGACGAGCCGACCTCGGCGCTGGACGTGTCGGTTCAGGCGCAGATCCTCAACCTGCTGGCGGAGCTGCGCGCCGGGTTCAACCTGACCCTGATCTTCATCAGCCACAACCTTGCGGTGGTGGAGCACATCGCCGACCTCGTGGCGGTGATGTATCTCGGCCGCATCGTCGAGCGCGGACCGGCGGAGCGTGTGTTCCGCAGGCCGCTTCATCCCTATACGCGCGCGCTGCTGGCCTCCGTGCTGACGCCGGAGCCGGGCCTCGGCCTGCCGGAGATTCCGCTCGGCGAGAGCAATCCCGATCCGGCCGACATCCCGCCCGGCTGCCGCTTCCACCCGCGCTGCCCCGTTGCCGTTCCACGCTGCCGAAGCGAGGCGCCGGCGGCGGGAGACGTCGAATGCCATCTTGCCCATCTTGCCGAGGCCGACGACGGCGGCGGCACCAGAGAGAAAGAGAAGGAGACTGGAATGAAGCGCCGGACGTTCCTCGGTACCGCCGCCGCGGCGGCGGCCGTTCTGCCTAGCCTCGATCGAAGCGCGCGGGCGCAGAAGAGCGACGATACGCTGCGCATCACCTGGCGCGACGCGATCCCCGACGTCGATCCGTACCGCAACAGCCTGCGCACCGGGCTGATCGTCGCGCACCATGCGTGGGACACGCTGGTTTATCGCGTCCCGAGCACCTTCGAGAACGTGCCGCTGCTGGCGAGCGAATGGACGCTGACCGGCCCGACGACGCTGCGCTTCACGCTGCGCGAGGGGGTGAAGTTCCACAACGGCGACCCGTTCGGCGCGGACGACGTGGTGTACACGTTCAACACCATCCTCACCGACCCGATGGTATCGGTGCCGAGCAACTTTGCGTTCATCAAGGGCGTGAAAAAGCTCAACGACCATCAGGTCGAGGTTGAGATGAAGAGCATCTTCCCGGCGGCGATCGAGTATTTCGCCATGGTGCTGCCGATCTATCCGAAGATGTACCGCGAGAAGGTGGGGCCGGCCGGATACTCGCAGAAGCCGATCGGCGCCGGACCATACCGCATCACGCGGGTTGACGGCTCGAGCGCGATCGACATGGAGCGGTTCGAGGGCTACTACGCCGCGAGCCCCAAGGGGCGCCCGGCGATCAAATCCATCAAGATCACCGAAGTGCTGGACGCCGCGAGCGAGCTCACCGCGTTCATCGGCGGCGAGGCGGACTGGATCTGGCAGTATAATCCCGACGAGTTCAATAATTTGAAGGCGCTGCCCAGCCGCACCGCGGTGCGCTCGCCCTCGATGCGCATTGGTTATCTCTCGATCGACGCGGCGGGGCGCACGGGCAAGGACAATCCGCTGACCAAGCTCAAGGTGCGCCAGGCAATCTGCTACGCGGTGGACCGCACGGCGATGGCGAAGGACCTGGTGCAGGGCGGCTCCGAGCCGATCGCCGCGCCGTGCTATCCGAACCAGTTCGGCTGCGACGAGCAGGCAGCGGTGAAATACCCGTACGATCCGGCGAAAGCGAAGGCGCTGTTGGCGGCGGCAGGCTATCCGCACGGCTTCGACACCACGCTGGTGAGCTATCTGCTGCCGTCGTGGAACGCGGCGATTCAGAACTACCTGAAGGCGGTGGGCATCAACGCCGACATCCAGCAGCTGCAGGTGGGCGCCGCGATCCAGAAGGTGAATTCGGGGCAGGCGCCGCTGGACGGCGGCAGCTGGGGCAGCTACTCGATCAACGATGTCTCCGCGATCCTGCCTTACTTCTTCGGTGGCGGCCCTGCCGACTATGCGCGCGATCCGGAGCTGGAGAAGCTGATCAGGCAAGGCGGATCGGTGAACGATCCGAAGCAGCGGCTGACATACTATGACGCGGCGATCGGGCGGATCTCGGCCCAGGCGTACTGGCTGCCGCTGTTCACTTTCGTGGATTATTACGCGTTCGACCAGGACCTGAAGTTCCAGCCCTGGCCGGACGAGCTGCCGCGCTTCTTCCTCTCGAGCTGGAGCTGAGCGGCGCGCGCGGCCGGCGACCGCGCGTCACGGGACCCAGGAATGGGGTCCAGGGCCTCAGGCCCTGGCAGGGGTTCCAGGGGACGGCGTCCCCTGGCCTGCCGGGTGAACCGGGGGGTGGGGTCACTTGCCCCAGACGGAGGCGGCGTAGTTCACGCTTGAGGTTTTGGCACCGCTCAGCTTGGCGAAGGTTTGCATCGCCGCGAACTGCGCCTCGGTGATCGCGGTCGAGGTGGGATAGCCGCCACCGTTGCCGATCGCGGCGGTTTGGATCGCGATCGGAATCTTCGGCTGCCAATCATGGGCGAGCGCGGCGGCGCCGGCGAGATTCGAGTGGAGATAGTTCATCGCGTCCTGAAGCGCGGCCTGCATCGCGGCGACCGTCGCCGCGTGCGCCGTTCCCCACTTCTCGGTGACCGACATCAGCTCGAACGGCGTGCCGCGCACGCTCGGGACCTCGCCGCCCCAGACATTGGCGATCATCACGCCGATGCCTTCGGCGACTGCCATCTGGCCGAACGGCACCGCAGGCGCGATGACGTCGATCGCGCCGCGCCTCAGCGCCGCGAGCTCGGCCGAATAGGGCGTGATGCCGACGACCGGCACGGCGCTCGGGTCGATGCCGTTGGTGGAGAGGACGACGGCGAGCGTGTATTGCAGGCCGCCGCCGACATCGAGGATGCCGACATTGCGGCCGCGCAACGCATCGAGCCGCTTGGCGAGCGGACTTTCGGCGGTGATGCCGAGCTTGTCGGCGAGCGCTTTGCGCATCACGATCTGCTGCGGATAGGTGCTGAGCGGCGAGATGATGCGGATGTTGCCGCCCTTGGCATTGGCGATGAGCGCCGGGGCTGCGGTCATGATGGCGAAGGGGACGCTGCCCGAGACGAGGGCGGGAATGCTGCCGGCGTCGCCGTTCACCTGGACGATCGTCACGTCGAGACCGTGCTTGGCGTAGAAGCCCTGCTTGAGCGCGATCCAGGGCAGCACGAGCTGAACACCCGTCGAGGTGTTGGCAATGGTGACCTTGGTGGGTGCAGCGTGCGCGGGCGCAGCGGCGAGGGCGAGGGCGAGGAGGACGAGCAGGGACGTTGCAAAGCGGGAAAGAAAATTCATCGGGATGCTCCACCTTTTCTCGCAGCCCGGTTGACCAGGGCGTTCAGGGTCAATGAGAGGACGGTGAGCACGGCGAGGCCGGCGAAGACGCCGGCGGTGTCGAGCTGGGCCGTTGCGTACTGGATCGCGAAGCCAATGCCGCGGCTCGAGGAGACGAACTCGCCGACGATCGCGCCCACCAGCGCCTCCGGCACGCCGAGCTTGAGGCCGAGGAAGATCGAGGCGCGGGCTCCGGGAAAGATGACGTGGCGGCGGAGCTGGAGCGGGCTCGCGCCCATCAGCCGCACCGCGTTGATGGTGTCCCGATCGACGCCGCGCATGCCCTGGTAGGTGGCGAAGAAGACGAGGAAGAACGTCATCAGCGCCGCAAGCGCCACCTTCGGTGCGAGGTTGATGCCGAACCAGACGACGAGGAGCGGGCCCAAGGCGATCTTCGGGATGCCGTAGAGGCCGATGATGAAGGGATCGAGGAGCTCGGCAAGGAACTCGCTGCTCGCGAGCAGCGCGCCCAAGAGGACGCCGGCGCCGGAGCCCAGCAGATAGCCGAGCACCACCTCCTCGAGCGTGGTGGCGAGGTCGCGGACCAAGGCGCCGCTCCGCGCGAGGGCGACGAGCGCCTGGAACACCTGGTAGGGCGAGCTGGCGACGATCTCGCCGACGCGCGGCCCGAAATATTGCCAGGCGCCGAGCACGATCAGGAGGAGCAGGAGCCGGCTCGCGTGGAGCGCCACGCGGGCGCGGCGGCCACGGCGCTCGGCTGCCTCGTCGGTGCCGCGGACGACGCCCTCGGCGAGGCCGAGGCCTGCCTCGCTCGCATCCGTCATGCGGGGGCCCTCCCCGCCGCGAGCCGCGAGGGCATGTTTTCCGGGTGGTCGAGCTGGCTCCAGATCCGCTCGTAGAGCGCGTGGAAGCCGGGCTCGAAGCGCACGGTGACGGGATCGCGCGGGCGGGCGAGCGTGACCGGCACGATGTCGCGTACGCGGCCGGGGCAGCGGCTCAGGATGATGACCTGGTCGGAGAGCGCTATCGCCTCCTCGATATCGTGGGTGACGAAGACGATCGTCCGCCGCTCGGCGCTCCAGATGCTGAGAAGCTCGGCCTGCATGAGGAGGCGCATCTGGAAGTCGAGCGCGCCGAAGGGCTCGTCCATCAGCACTGTCTCTCCCGCATAGACGAGGGTCTGGGCGAGGGCGGCGCGCTTGCGCATGCCGCCCGAGAGCTCGTCCGGCAGATGATGCTCGAATCCGGCAAGGCCGACGAGGTTGGCGGCCCAGGCGACGCGGTCGCGCGCGGCCTCGTCGGTGCGGCGGCCGCGCAGCCGGTCGAGCCCCTGCCCGGCGAGATCGAGCGGGAGGCGGACATTCTCCTCGACCGTGCGCCAGGGAAGGAGCGTGTCGTGCTGGGTCAGGTAGCCCGTGCCGACCTTGAGGCCCGAGACGGGCTCGCCATCGCAATAGATGCTGCCCTCGCTGGGCTTATCGGTGCCGACGACGAGGTCGAGGATGGTCGATTTGCCGCAGCCGCTCGGGCCGACGATGGAGACGAAGGCGCCGCGCGGGATGTGGAACGAGACCGACGCGAGTGCGGTGACGCGCGTGCCACCCTTGTAGAAATATTTGGTGACGTCCTGGAGCGAGATCGCCGGCGCACCGGAGGGCGCAGCGGAGCTGCGCTGATCCGCCGCTTGCCGATCGGCCGGCCGAAACTGCCGCAAATCCCCCCTCCCCTCGCCGGGTTTGCATCCGTTTATACGCGAATGATGGCCGCGGCTATCATTGCGCGAAGGCGTGGTCAATCGCGGCCGGGCGCGGATTTGCAAGTGAGAACCCGCCGCTTTCGCCGTTGCGCCAGACGACTGAAGGGGCGTCGGCGGGACCGGGCGCGGCGGCACCGAGGAAAAGCGCAGGAAGCGGTAGGCAGACGATTGCCTCTTGCGTCGCCCAGTAGAGCGCGAGCCCGTTCACGCTCATCTGCACGAAGGGCAGCCAGAAGGAGCGGAGGATGGATTGCCAGGGGCGCGCGAGATCGCCGCCGGGGCTGCCGGCATTGAGCTCGCCGAGCGCCTGCCAGGCGGCGTAGACGGGATCGAGCGCTCGCTCGACGAAGGCGCCGAAGGCGTTGCCACGGGCAGCCTCGAGCACCTCCCTCCCCGCCTCGGCGCCGGCCGCCTCGAGCAGCGTGTCCCACGCCGCCTGGCCGGCCTCGCCATAGGGATCGCCGTGGGGATCCTGAGCGGCGGAGCTTTCGAGGAGGCCGGCCCAGGCGATCATCCAGGCCTGCATCCAGTCCGGCTCGAAAGAGGGCGGCGGCGGGGCGGCGAGGACGATTTTCCGGGCCGCATCGTTCTCGGCGCCGACGGCGCGCTTGAGATGGCGGGGCTGGCGGCAGGCGAGATAAAGATCGGCGATCGCCTCGCGCGCGGCGAGGCGCGGCTTCTGCCCGCCCCAGCGAGCGTTCCAGGGGTGCGACGTCCGCTCGGCGTGGCGTGGATCGAGGAGCGCGGCGGCGGCCGGGCGCTCCGTGGCGTCGCGCGCGGCCTGGCGCGCAGCGGCCGTCGCGGCCGCGACGAAGCCCTGCAGTTCCGCGGTCGAATCCGGAATGCGGAAGCGGAGCCCGCGCTCCCGGGCGAGCGCGCGGGCGGCGGCGCGGGCAATGGCGGGAAGCTCGGGGCCGAGCGGGGCCATCGCGCGGGCGAGTAGGGACTCGCGGGCGCCGGCGAGGCCCTCGTGCCAGACGATCGGGCGGTCGATCCCGAGGAAGCGCATCTGGCGGTGAAGCGCCGCCTCGACGCGGGCGCGATCGAGGGGCGGGTGGGCAGGATCGCCGCCGGCGAGGCGGCGGAGCCGCCGGCGCACCGAGGGGCGGATCAGCGAGAGCTTGGGGTAGGACATGGGCGGCGGCGTCCGGGGCGGAAGGAGGGTCCGAAGGCACCTTGGGCCCGGATCTGGGCGGAGGTGCGGCAGCGTGGAAGGGGCGCGCGCGCCTATGTTACCCCGTGCCAGTTCCGGAACCAGGCGGCGAAGCGGGGGATGCCCTCGGCGAGCGGGGTCGCCGGCCTGAACCCGGCGAGCGCCTCGATGGCCTCGATCGCCGCGAAGGTCTCGACGACCTCCGAGGCCGGGCGGGGCGCGGTGCGGACGAGGGCCTTGCGGCCCAGCGCCTGCTCGAGGAGTGAGACCAGCGTCACCACCTCCTCGCTCCGGTGGTTGCCGATATTGAGCAGACGGGCGGGGGGCGTGGTCTCGGGCGGGCGGTCGAGGCAGCCGAGCACGCCGGCCACGATATCGTCGATATAGGTGAAGTCCCGGCGGAGCCGGCCGCCGTCATAGAGGGTGATGGGCGTGCCTTCGAGGATGGCCCGGCTGAAGCTGTAATAGGCCATGTCGGGCCGGCCCCAGGGGCCATAGACGGTGAAGAAGCGGAGCCCCGTTTGCGGCAGCGCGAACTGGTGCGCGTAGGCGTAGGAGATCAGCTCGCCCGCCCGCTTGGTCGCGGCATAGAGCGAGATCGGGTGGTCGACGCGGTCGGTTTCCGAGAAGGGGAGAGCGGTGTTGGCGCCGTAGACCGAGGAGGAGCTGGCGTAGAGAAGGTGGCGAAGGCCGCGGAGCCGGCGTGCGGCCTCGAGGATGACGAGATGGCCCGCGACATTGGTCGCGGGATAGGAATAGGGATCGATCAGCGCGTGGCGGACGCCCGCCTGGGCGGCGAGATGGACGACGTGGCTGGCGGAGGATTCGGCGGCGAAGAGGGCGAGGATGGCGTCGCGGTCGGCGATGTCGAGGCGGTGGAAGGCGAAGCCGGGGGAGCGGGCGAGTGCGGCGAGCCGCGCCTCCTTGAGACGCACGTCGTAATAGGGATTGCAGTCGTCGATGCCGACCACGCGCTCGCCGCTTGCAAGGAGCGCGCGGGCGACGTGGTAGCCGATGAAGCCGGCGGCGCCGGTGAGGAGGACGGTCACGCTAGATCAATATGGCTTTTGGCGGACTCGCAGCGCGATCCGCCAAAGCCATGAAATTGATCGCCAAAACAACGGCGAGAGCGTGATGATCAAAAATCATCACGCTCTAGAGGCCGCACGAGGAGGCGGTCCTCGAGGAGCTCCAGCACTGCGTGGCCGAGCGCGATGTGGCACTCCTGGATGCGCGCGGTCTCGAAATCGGGGACCAGGAGGACGTGGGTGCAGAGGGCGGCGGCCTCGCCGCCGGTGCCGCCAAGGAGGCCGACGGTCGCGATTCTCATCTCAGCGGCGGCGCGGAGGGCGGCGAGGACATTGGAGGAACGGCCGGAGGTGGTGATGCCAAAGAGCACGTCGCCGGGGCGGCCGAGGCCGCGGAGCGGACGCTCGAAGACGCGGTCGAAGCCGTAATCGTTGCCGCAGGCGGTGAGCATCGCGGGATCGAGGGTGAGCGCGAGGGCGGGATAGGAGGGGCGCTCGCAATCCGAGCGGAGCCGGATCAGGAACTCGGTGGCGAGGTGCTGGGCGTCGGCAGCCGAGCCGCCGTTGCCGCAGAAGAGGAGTTTTCCGCCGGCGCGAAGGCTGGCCTCGCAGGCGCCGACGACGGCGAGGACGGGGGCGGCCAGCTCGGTTGCCAGGCGAAGCTTGAGCGCGGCGGCGCCTTCCATGATCGCGCGGAACCGCGCGGCTTCGTGGCTCGCCATTGGCGGCGGCCCGTCAGGCGAGGGCGGCTTCGGCGGTGCGCACCGCCTGGAGCGGCAGGGCGGCGCGACCGACGACCCGCCCGCCGATGCAGGCGAGCCAGTCCGCGCCATCCTCCGGCGGGCTGGGGCGCAACTCGATCACCCGGGCGTCGTCATCGAGGGCGACGGCGCGGTAGAGGCGCCAGCCCTCGAAAAGCGGGCCGCGCACCCGCACCACCCGGGCGACCGGCTGACCTCTCTCGTCGCACCCGATCCACTCGACGGCGCGGCTCGCCGTCTGGCCCTCGCCCCTTCGCCCGCGCATCCAGTGCAGCCGGGAAGGTTGCATGCCCCCCAGGCTCAGGCCGTCTTCGCCATGATCTCGTCCGCGATCTGCCGCGGCACCGGATCGTAGTGATGGAACTGCATCGTGAACGAAGCGCGGCCCTTGGTCATGCTCCTGAGGTCGGAAATGTAGCCGAACATCTCCTTGAGGGGAACATGGGCGCGCACGATGATCGTCGAGCCGGAACTGTCCTGGCTCTGGATCACGCCGCGGCGGCGGCTGAGATCGCCCACCACGTCGCCCACATGGTCCTGCGGGGTGGTGATCTCGACGTCCATGATCGGCTCGAGGATGATCGGGGCGGCCTTCTTCATCCCCTCGCGGAAGCACGCCTTGGCCGCGATCTCGAAGGCGAGCGCCGAGGAATCGACATCGTGGTACTTGCCGTCGAGCAGGGTGTAGCGGAAATCGACGGTCGGGAAGCCGGCGAGCACGCCGGTGTCCGCCTGCATGCGGATGCCCTTCTCCACCGCCGGGATGTATTCGCGCGGCACGGTGCCGCCGACCACCTTGTTCTCGAAGACGATGCCGCCGTTGCGCTCCAAGGGCTCGAAGAGGATCTTCACCTCGGCGAACTGGCCGGCGCCGCCGGTCTGCTTCTTGTGGGTGTAGGTCTCGGTGTGGGCGCGGCTGATCGTCTCGCGATAGGCGACCTGCGGGGCGCCGATATCGGCCTCGACGCCGTATTCGCGCTTGAGGCGGTCGATGATGATCTCGAGATGGAGCTCGCCCATCCCCGAGAGGATCGTCTGGCCGCTCTCCTGGTCCGTGCGCAGGCGCAAGGAGGGGTCTTCGCCGGCGAGCTTTTGCAGGCCGAGGGTCATCTTCTCGATGCCCTCCTTGGTGCGGGGCTCGACCGAGATGTCGATCACCGGGACGGGGAAGGCCATGCGCTCGAGCACCACCGGGTCCGACGGCGCGGCGAGCGTGTCGCCCGTCCCGGTGTCCTTGAGGCCGACGAAGGCAACGATGTCGCCGGCCGAGACCTCCTTGATCTCGGCGCGCTTGTCGGCGTGCATCTGGAACATCCGGCCGATGCGCTCGCGATGGCCCTTGGTGGTGTTGAGCACCATGTCGCCCGAGCGGGCGGTGCCGGCATAGACGCGCACGAAGGTGAGCGTGCCGTACTTGTCGTTGATGATCTTGAAGGCGAGGCCGGCGAAGGGCGCGTCCGGGTCGGCCTTGATGATGCGGCGCGCGGCACCTTCCTCCTCGCCTTCCTCGGCGGCGACGCGGATCCCGGGGATGTCCACCGGCGAGGGCAGATAGTCGATGACCGCGTCGAGCAGCGGCTGGACGCCCTTGTTCTTGAAGGCGGTGCCGCAGAGCACCGGGCGGAAAGCGCCGCTGATCGTGCCCGCCTTGATGCAGCGCTTGAGGGTGGCGACCGAAACCTCGCCCTTGTCGAAATACTCCTCCATCGCCGCGTCATCGACCGAGAGCGCGGTATCGAGGAGGAGCTGACGGTACTCCTTCGCCTGGTCGGCGAGGTCGGGGGGGATCGGCGCGTCGTGGTACTTGGCGCCGAGCTCGCCGCCTTCCCAGATCACGGCCTTCATCTCGACGAGATCGACGATGCCCTGGAACTTGTCCTCGATGCCGACCGGGAGCTGGAGCGGCAGGGCGACGATGTCGAGCTTTTCCTTGAGCGTTGCCGTGGCGCGGAAGAAATCGGCGCCGGTGCGGTCGAGCTTGTTGATGAAGATGATGCGCGGGACGTTGTAGCGGTCCGCGAGGCGCCAGTTGGTCTCGGACTGCGGCTGGACGCCGGCGACGCCCTCGATGATGAAGATCGCGCCGTCCAGCACCCGAAGACTCCGGTTCACCTCGATGTTGAAGTCGATGTGGCCGGGCGTGTCGATGATGTTGATGCGGTGGCCTTCCCACTCGCAGGTGACGGCGGCGGAGGTGATGGTGATCCCGCGCTCGCGCTCCTGCTCCATATAGTCGGTCGTGGTCGTGCCCTCATGGACCTCGCCGATCTTGTACGACACACCCGTGTAATAGAGGATGCGCTCGGTCGTCGTGGTCTTGCCCGCGTCGATATGCGCGGTGATCCCAATGTTGCGGATCTTTTCGAGCGGCGTGCCAGGCACGGCGGACCTCCATCATGGCGGGGAAACCACAACGGGCGCGGCCAGGCTTTCAGCCCGCGCGCCCGTGCAGTACCGGCCTCGGATGGCCGGACCCGATTTTCTCCGCTAGAGAAATGCGCTGGGCGGGGCCATTTTGCAAGCGCTGTGCATCGCAGCAGCGGCGAGCGGCCGCCGCGGGCGGCGAAAGCCGAGGCTGGAGGAGGAGATGGAGATCGTTCCGGGCGGGGGCACGCTGGGGGCGCGGATCGAGGGACTCGATCTCGGCGCGCCGCTCGCGGAGGCGGATTTCCGCGCGCTGCTGCGGGCGCTCGGCGCCCACGGGGTGCTCTGCTTTCCTGGGCAGAGGCTGGGGGTGGCGGAATTCGCCGCATTTGGCCGCCGCTTCGGCGCGCTCGAGGTGAACGTCGCCAACACGCACCACGAGCCGGGGTTCCCGGAGGTGATGATCCTCTCCAACGCCCGGAGCGACGGCAAGGCGACGGGGCTGGCCGACGCCGGCCAGGGCTGGCACACCGATATGTCCTATAGCCGGGAGATCGCGCTGGCGAACATCCTGCACGCGCTCGAAGTGCCGCGGCGCGACGGGAGAACGCTGGGAGATACCCAATTCCGCAACATGCATGCGGCGTACGAGGGGCTGCCGGCGGAGCTGAAGCGGGCGCTGGCGGGGCGAACGGCGACGCACGACTTCGCCAAGTTCTGGGACATGATGCGGGCGCGGCCGGGTTCGGCGCGGGCGCCGCTCACCGCG
The DNA here is from genome assembly GCA_035503055.1 of Acetobacteraceae bacterium. GTDB lineage: Bacteria > Pseudomonadota > Alphaproteobacteria > Acetobacterales > Acetobacteraceae > JAKAWQ01. The sequence goes on along the minus strand of DATJTV010000001.1, from coordinate 5,046 downwards.
GAGCAGCGGGCGAAGAAGCCGCCGGTCTCGCAGCCGATCTTCCGCCGCCACCCGATCACCGGGCGTACGGTCCTCTATGCCAACCAAGGCTATACGACGCGGATCGACGGGTTGGCAGAGGACGAGAGTGCCGAGATCCTGGAGTGCCTCTTCCGCCACCAGGAGCGGGACGAATATCTCCACGCGCACCACTGGACCGAGGGCGACGTTCTGATGTGGGACAATATCGGCACGACGCACAACGCGGTCGCCGACTATGGCCCGGAGGAACGGCGGACCATGCGCCGAGTGCAGGTGATGGCGAACCTCGATTACGGGGCGCTCGCGGCTGAGTGAGACGCGGCGCGCGATCGTCCTCGATTGCGACCCGGGCGCGGACGACGCGCTGGCGATTTTGCTCGCACTCGCATCGCCCGAGATCGAGGTGCGGGCGATCACCGTAGCGGGTGGGAATGCGCCGCTCGCACGGACGCTCGCCAACGCGCGGGGCGTGGTGGCCCTGGCAGGAGCGGAGGTTCCCGTGCACGCGGGCGCGGCGCGCGGGCTCCGCGGCCCCTTCCCGCCCGGCTGGCCGGGCCACGGGGCGGACGGGATGGCGGGGGTGCGCCTGCCGGCGGGCGGCATGGCAGCCAAGGGCGGCGCGGCGGAGGCGATTCGGGCGCTGCTGCGCGCGGAGGCGCCGATTACGCTGGTGGGGATCGCGCCCGCGACGAACCTCGCGATGGCGCTGGAGAGTGAGCCCGAGCTTGTGCGGCGGATCCCCGAGATCGTGCTGATGAGTGGGGCGGTGGGGCCCGGGAATGCTACCGAGGCGGCCGAGTTCAACGCCTACGCCGACCCCGAGGCGCTGGCGGCGCTGGCGGCGGCCGGCCGACCGCTTACGTTGGTTCCGCTCGAGGCCGGACGGCCGGTGCGGGCGACGAAGGCGCGGATCGCGGCGCTCCGGTCGGCGGGACGCGGGCGGGCGCTCGCCGGGGCCTGCGACATCCTCGCGGCCGTGGCCGGACCGCGTTCCGGGGCGGCCGGCATGCCGCTCTTCGATCCGCTGGCGATTGCCTGGCTGATCCGCCCCGCCCTCTTCCGCGCCCGGCCGATCTCGCTTGCGGTGGAGTGCGGGGCGGGGCCCGAGCGCGGGCGGACCGCGATCGGCGAGGCCACCGCCTCGTCCCACACAAGGCTGGTCGAGCCGCTCGACCCCGACGGCTTCTTCGCGCTGCTCGGCGAGCGCCTTGCCCGATTGCCGTAAAGCCGAGTGCCGAGCCTTGCGGAGAGCTCGGCTGGATGGATAACGTACCCCAGCGGTCGCCGGGTGCACCGCCTCTCGGGTGACCGCGGCGCCTCGACGTGGTGGTTGGCGGAAGGGCGAAGCGGCCGGGCGCGTGATCGGGACGGTCAGATGGGAAGACGTGTCGGCCCCGGGACTGGCGTTGCCGATGACCGCACGACGTCGCTATCGGCGGCACGGCAGGGCAAAACCATCGTGCGCGGGCGGGCGCGCTGAGGGTTCCGAACGACGAGACGGACCGTGACGGCGGCGGGCGGAAGCTCGCCGGCGTGCTGCTGCCCATCCTGCTCTGGGAGCGCGGCCCCAGGGTCTCCCATATCACCGGGCTCTTCCTGATCACCGGCCTTTGTGGACTCGTGGATGCGGTCTGCTTTCTCTCGCTCGGGGAGGTCTTCGCCGAGATGATGACGGGGAACCTCCTGCTCTTCTCTCTCTATTTCGGTACCGGCCACGCGATTCTCCAGCATCCCGTCTATCCGGTCGCGCTCGGCAGCTTCGTTGTGGGGGTAATCGCAGGCGGGCACATCGTACGCAGCGCGTACGGCCATACGCGTCTCGGCTTCGCCGTGGAATGGGTGTTCCTGGCGCTGGCCGCGGTTCTGAGCTTGGTTTTGCCGCCGCCGTCGCACGAGGCCGTCCGAGAAATCCTCATCGCATTGCTCGCCTTCGCCATGGGCATGCAGAACGCTCTCATTCGGCGCCACGGCGTTCCCGACCTCGCCACCAACGTGATGACCCTGACGCTGGCCGCTCTGGTCGCCGATTCGGTACTCGCGGGCGGCCGGAACGAGCGCTGGCAGCGCCGGCTCGGCTCGATCGGAATCTTCATGCTGGGCGCCGGCGTGGGCGCGGCGCTGACGACCACGATCGGGCCCTCGGGGCCGCTCTTGCTGGCGCTGGCGCTATTCTCGGTGGCCCTCACCGGGCTGACGCGTCAGGATCTGCCGCCGCAATGACGGACCTTTCTCACTGCGTCGAAGGAGTCCAGACAGCGTCGGTGGAAGCCGGAGTGAGGTGCCGGGCGTCACGCGCCGGCGCGTAGACGGTTTCCGCGGAGGCCGCATTCTGGCCGGTGCCGGTCCAGATCTCGCCGGCGGTGTCCGGCACCCGATCGTTCGCCCGGATCTGCGTGCCGAGCGTGGCTCGGCCCGAAGCCGGACCGCCAAGCGGCCGGACAATAAAACGTCGAGGCAGATCCCGAAGAACGACAACGTCCATTGCAGCGAAATCTAGAGCATGTTCACCCTGACTGAACATGCTCTAAGTTGTTTTTCCGAGCGGATTCACGCGCCCCTGGATCGCTTCGCGATTCCAGTCAGGCGCGATCCGCTCTAGCCGGCGAGCGGCGCGTCCGGCTGGTGGACAGGGCCGGTCGCGGCGAAGGCCGGCAGCGCCATGCAGCTATCGTAGATGCGCGAGACCGTAGGGTAGGGCGCTAGATCGGCGTCGTAGAGCATGCGTGCGCTGGTGACGTGCGGGACGAGGCAAAGATCGGCGAGGCTCGGCGAGTCACCGAAGCAGAAGCGGCCGGTGCGCGGGTCGCGCGCGAGCATCGCCTCGAGCGTGCGCGTGCCCTCGTTCAGCCAGTGCATGAGCCACTTCTTCAGCACCGGCTCGCCGAGGCCGAGCTCGTGGGCGAGGTAGTGGCGGACGCGCGGCACGACCAGCGGATGGGCATCCATCGCGACGACCTGGCCGAGGGCGCGCACATGCGCACGCTGGCGCGGCTCCCTGGGCAGGAGTGGCGGATCGGGGTGGCACTCCTCGAGATATTCGAGAATGGCGAGCGACTGGATCAGGGGCGGGGCGTCTCCTTCGATCAGGGTCGGCACCGATGCCTCGGGATTGAGCGCGCGATAGGAGGAGGCGAATTGGTCGCCCTTGATGAGGTCGAGCGTCGCGATCTCGGCTTCGAGCCCCTTCAGCGCGAGCGCGATGCGGACCCGATAGGTCGCCTGCGAGCGCCAGTAGGAATACAGTTTTCTTCCCGCCACCTCGTTTCCCTTTCCAACCGGCAGGCGCGGGACTTTGGCGGCGGGCCGGCAAGGGTGCAAGCTCGCTCGATGGCGAAACGCTCCTGGACGCACCGCGTTCCCCGGACGGTCTGGCTGGCGCTGCGGGCGCGGCCGCTCCTGATGGGCGGGGCGGCGCTGGGGATCGCGGCCTGGCTCCTGCTGCCGCGCACGCTCGCCCCGCTCAGCCGCGCGATCCTCGGCTGGGATATCGGCGTCGCCTTCTTCCTTCTCGCGAGCGCGCTCCGCTTCGCGCTCGCCGAACCCGCGCGCATGCCGGCCTATGCCGCCGCGCAGGAGGAGGGGGAATGGACGATCTTCACGCTTACCGTGGCGGGCATCGCCTTCAGCTTCGCGGCCATCCTGGGAGAGTTCTCGGCGATCGACGCGCACGGCAAGGGTGCGACAGCCTTCCGGTTGGCGCTGGTGGTGGCGACGCTTCTGGCCTCGTGGCTGATGACGCACCTCACCTTCGCCTATCGTTACGCGCACGAATATTACGCCCGCAGCAGGCAGAGTGCAGAGATCGACGCCGGCCTCGCGTTCCCCGGCGAAAGCGAGCCAGACTACTGGGATTTTCTCTATTTCTCGCTCGTCCTCGGCATGACCTTCCAGGTCTCGGACGTAGAGGTCACATCGCGCAAGCTGCGCCGCCTCGCGACCGTGCACGGATTTCTCTCCTTCGTCTTCAACACCGTGATCCTGGCACTTTGCGTCAATCTCGCCGCAGGCCTGCTTTAATCGGAACGTGGCGTTCCTTTGGCGCAGTGCAGAGTCCACGCGAGGGTATTTTCATTGGCATTTCACAACCTTCGCGGTCCTTCCGCTCGCCGCACCCCGGGCGGCTTGGACCGAGGGCGAAAATCGCGATAGGGTCTCGGTTCGCGCGGCCGCGTGCCGCGCCCGGGACGGAGATATGGAAGCTCTTTTCGCGCGTGCCCGCATCGCCTCGACTCCCTGCGGGCAGGCGGAGCGCCGGGAAGAGCCGCAACCGTTCGCGCTACCGGAAGGAGCCCGGCTCCGCATCGTCGGCGACGTGCACGGTGACGCGCGCGGGTTCGCCGCAGCAGCGATTGGCGAGCGGTTCGTGGTCCAGCTCGGGGACCTTACCGACCATGGGCCCGACAGCGCCGGGGCGCTTCGGACGATGCTGGCGCTGATCGAGGCCGGGCGCGGGCTCTTCCTCCTCGGCAACCATGACCTCAAGCTCGCGCGCGCGCTCGCCGGGCGGCAGGTGCGGCGGGATCCGCCGCTGACGGCGACGCTCGCTTCACTCGATCCGGAGCTGGCGGCGCGGGCGGGCGCGGCGATCGCGCGGGCGCCCGCGTGGCTCGTTTCGGGGAGAAGCTTCTTCGTCCATGCCGCCTTCGACGTGGGGATGCTGCTTGGGCCGCCGCCGCCGGCGCCGATCGAGCGGGCGGTCCCGCCGCTCGTCGCCCGCGCCCTCTACGGCCAGCCGACCGGGCGGATGCAGCCGGACGGATATCCCGAGCGGAGCCTGCGATGGGTGGATCGGATTCCGGCGGGGCTCACCGTCTATTGCGGGCACGACTGCCGGAGCCGGGACGGGCGCCCGTACGTGCGGCGGAACGAGGCGGGTGGGGTTGCGGTGTTCCTCGATACCGGCGCCGGCAAGGGCGGGCACCTTTCCTGGATCGACCTCTGATCTTAGTTCGAGCGCAAGGGCCGGAGTGCGGGCGGCGGACGGCCAGCCCATAAACGATGGGCGCGAAGCGCGCGCGATGGACA